>CALDUO010000166.1 GCA_937923745.1 uncultured Granulosicoccaceae bacterium | reverse complement strand
ATCGGCAGGCCTCCGTGGTTGATCTGGTCAGAATCCAGAGCCGACGGTCATAGTCCGGATGGGAGAAGACGTATCGCAACCAACTGATCGGTTGCAGTGAATGCCAGATGTCATGCGCTCTGGCTGCAAGCAGTAACGGTAACTATAAGGCTGGTCACAACTGGGCGTGAAAATTCGGCACAACAGTGGGGCACTTTGCAACACAGTGGCCCATTAACCATAACCAGTAACCGCAACCAGTAACCAAAACCCGTTACCGCAAACAGCCACAGCCCACAGCTTGAATACAGGCTGTAGGCCAGGGAGACATAGGCACAACAGACAGGTAACGGTTAAGCGGGTAACGACGCTCTGGTAACCGGGTACTGGTAGCTGGTTACGGGTAACAGATAAAGGCGCCGACGGTGCTGATGCAAGGTTGGTTTATAAAGGGTTGGTTTATAAAGGCTTGGGTTCTTAAGGCTTGGGTTCTTAAGGCTTGAGTTTTAAAGGGTTGGGTCTCACAGGGTTAAATCACCCTGTAACGACCGACACAACCCGTCAACGCCTCCAGACCGTCCTGACCATTGCTGACCAGAGACGACCCAAGCCAATGCGTCGCGCCAATGACTCGTGTCGATAACGCGTACCGACAGCTTTGCTGACCAACCAGTCTGAACGATTCACTGCACCACCAACGGCTGCATCACTCTCCCGCCAAACTCCCCCGACATTGAACCACTTGTACCGTCTTTGATGTGTGCATTTTCGGGAGTGACTGTTGAACACGCACGAACACCACATGGCCGAGGCAATTTCGCTTGCGCTAGAAGCGGAGGGCAACACCAGCCCCAATCCGCTGGTGGGTTGTGTCGTTGTAAAAGACAATGTCGTGGTAGGTCGCGGCTACCACAAAGCCGCCGGACACAGGCACGCCGAGGCCGCGGCACTGATTGATGCCGGCAACAAAGCCAAGGGTGCAACCCTGTACGTCTCTTTGGAACCCTGCAATCACTTTGGTAAAACACCACCGTGTGCAAATGGCATTATCGACGCCGGTATCAGCGAGGTGTTTTACGCCGTGTCTGACCCTAACCCGGTGGCGGGCGGCGGTGCCACCACACTGAAAGCAGCCGGTATCAAAGTGGTCCATGGCGTTCTTGAGCAAGAAGCCACCGAGCTTAACCGTTTTTATTTTCATCACCTGACATACGGACAACCTTGGGTTATTGCCAAGTTTGCATCCAGTCTCGATGGCAAAATCGCATCGCGCACCGGACACAGTCAATGGATTACCGGTGAGCAGGCACGGGCACGTAGCCATCAGCTCAGGCAGTCTGTCGACGCCATTCTGATTGGAGCCAATACAGCCATTGAAGACGATCCGAAATTAACCGTCAGGCTCAACAACAGCGATACCGGAAATGTCACGGTGTCACATCCACTGCGAGTGGTTCTGGATAGCGTCGGACGTGTCCCGCTGACCAGTCAGTTATTCAGTGGAGACCTGCCTGGCCAAACCATTGTATTTGCCACCGAGCGGTTTCCACTTGAGCGACGCGAGGCACTTAACGCACGTCACATTGATGTGCAGATCGTAGAGCCAGGCTCAGATAATAAGGGCGCAGGCCATGAGGGCACGAGTGATAAAAGCCTCGACCCGGTTGGTGTTAATTTAACGCAAGTGTTGGCAGCACTGGGCAAAATGCGCATCCAAAGTCTCATGATCGAAGGTGGCCAGCAAGTACTGGGCAGCTTCATGGACCAACAGCTTGTGCATGAGGTGTGGTGTTTTATGGCGCCTATGATTATCGGCAATCAATCTGCGTTATCTGCGATTGGTGGCAACGGTATCGACAACGTCAACCATGCACCACGGCTTACACACCTACACTACGAATCATTGGGTACCGATCTTTTAATTCGCGGTCGGTACCACCGTCAGGAGAATCATTAATGTTTACCGGAATTGTCGAAGAGGTGGGCACTGTTCAGCATTGCCAACCCAGCGGCGATGGTTTTGAGTGCCGCGTTAACTGCACCACCGTACTCGAAGGAACACAATTAGGCGACAGCATTGCCGTCAATGGTGTTTGTCTGACCGTCACTGAATTATATGATAATGGCTTTAATACAGGCCTGGCACCCGAAACACTCAAACGCACCAATCTTGGGTCATTGCAGTCCGGTTCGCGGGTTAACCTTGAGCGGTCGGTCACACCGACAACCCGTATGGGAGGTCACTTTGTACAAGGTCATGTCGATACCACCGGCACCATTACCGAATTTCGTCGTGACAAGGATGCACTGTGGGTCACGATACAGGCACCCACCGATATCATGCGATACGTGGTGACCAAAGGGTATATCACCCTGGACGGTACAAGTTTGACAGTGGTTGATGTTGGCAATGATTTTTTTAATGTCACCCTTGTAGCTTATACGCAGGATCACATCACCCTGCCCGGCAAAACCACAGGCGACCTTATCAACATTGAGGTCGATGTACTCGGTAAATATGTAGAGCGGTTAATCAGTCATACCGCGTCGGTCAAGTCATCAAACGTGACACAAGAATTTCTGCAGGAGAACGGTTATGAGTGATTCGGTGCTGACACCGATCAGTGTTGCTATCGACGCGTTTCGCGACGGTCAATTTGTGATTATTGTCGACGATGAAGATCGAGAAAATGAGGGCGACCTTGTTATTGCATCGGAACATATCACGGCCAAAGCCATCAATTTTATGGCAACCCATGGACGCGGTCTGATTTGCCAGCCGATGTCAGGCGCTCTGCTTGATCGACTCAACATCCCGATGATGGTGCCGGACATCCATAACAACAGCGGATTTGGCACCGGTTTTACGGTGTCTGTCGAAGCTGCAGCAGGTGTAACCACGGGCATCTCCGCCGACGATCGCGCACAGACTGTCAAAACACTGATCAACCCACAGTCCCGCCCGACCGATATCGCCATGCCTGGTCATATGTTCCCGATTCGCGCGCGTGACGGTGGCGTACTCGAACGCCGCGGACAAACCGAAGCCAGTGTTGATCTTGCCAAACTGGCAGGACTGGCACCGTCTGGCGTTATCTGCGAAGTTGCCTCCGAAGACGGTTCGATGGCCAGACTGCCAGAGCTATTGGCATTCGCAAAAGCGCATAACCTATGCATTATCAGTGTCGATGCATTGGCCCAATACCGACGAGAAACAGAGTCAGTCACCGACTTGCCAGCACCGGTCAACAGCGCCATTGCCAGAATTGGCGCCAGTCAACTGCCAACCCGGTTCGGCACATTTGACATCCAGGTGTACCGCGACGAACAGGGCCGCGAACACTCTGCGTTAACAATGGGTGATGTCACTAGCGGCACCCCACTGACCCGCGTACATTCCGAGTGTTTGACCGGCGATGCATTCGGCTCACTGCGCTGTGATTGTGGCGAACAACTCCAGGGTGCTCTGGAACGTATTGCACAAGAGGGACACGGTATTTTGTTATACCTGCGCCAAGAGGGCCGCGGTATCGGCTTGGGGAATAAAATCCGGGCCTATGCGTTACAGGACACCGGTCTTGATACTGTTGATGCGAATCATCAACTGGGCTTTCCTGCCGATGGGCGAGACTACACAATCGCCGCACAAATGTTGACTGAGACAGGCATCCAAGCCATCAAACTGATGACCAATAATCCTGACAAGACGCAAGCATTAAGAGATTGTGGCATTGAGGTTTCAGAACAGGTGCCATTAATTATTGAGTCGCAAGAACATAACCATGCTTACCTGCAAACCAAAGCGAACCGTATGGGGCATGTGTTACCGGACTCTGCCACCAACTAAGCACTACAGACCACAAACACCCTTTTGATACACGGAACACAGACCATGACCCAGACAATAGAAGGCAACCTGATCGGCACAGATTTAAACATTGGCATCGTTGCGACCCGGTGGAATGACTTCATGGGTCACCGAATGCTGCACGGTGCCAAAGACGCACTGATACGCCATGGCGTTGACGACAGTAATATCACGGTGGTTATGGTCCCGGGGTGCTTCGAGATTTCGTTAGCTGCCAAAAAAATGGCCGACAGCAAACGTTACGATGCAATCGTCTGTCTCGGTGTGTTAATTCGTGGCGGTACCATTCACTTTGATCTGATTGCAGGTGATGCGACTCGCGGTATCAGTCAAGCCGGACTCAATGCCGGTGTGCCGGTCACCCTCGGCGTCATCACCACCGAAACAATCGAGCAAGCCATCGAACGCTCCGGCAGCAAAGCCGGTAACAAAGGCGAAGAAGCAGCACTGGCCGCCATTGAAATGGCTAATGTGTTGAAACAACTGTAAGGTCTTTTGCCTGTCGGGTAACGTACCAATGACACACGCTCTGCCAGAAGCCATTACCATCGACGATATCCGTGCCGCTGCTGGCCGGATAGCCGGTGAGGTCATCAAAACACCGCTGCTTGAAAGCCCGTTTATTAATCAAATTGCAGGTCGGCGGGTATTGGTGAAAGCGGAATGCCTACAGCGTACCGGATCGTTTAAGATCCGCGGTGGCTGGTCGGCGGTGTCCGGCTTGTCGGCGGCCGAGAAACAACGCGGGGTTATTGCGTTCTCTTCAGGCAACCATGCCCAGGGTGTCGCGTTGGCGGCACAGTCGCTGTCGGTGCCGGCAGTCATCATTATGCCAAACGACGCACCCGCGCAAAAAATCGAAAACACCAGAGCCTATGGCGCTGAGGTCGTGTTATATGACCGACCCGGTGGTGAGAATCGCGAGGCACTGGGTGCTGCGCTTGCCAAAGAACGTCATCTTGTCTTGATCAAACCCTATGACCACCCGATGGTCATGGCGGGCCAAGGTACCTGTGGTCTGGAAATAGCCGAGCAGGCAGCGGACGCCGGCGTTACCTCCGCCGATGTTTTGGTGTGCTGTGGTGGCGGTGGTTTAACCTCAGGCGTTGCACTGGCACTGGACAGCGATGCGCCGGGTTTGCGCGTACGGCCCATAGAACCGGAACACTTTGATGACGTGATTCGTTCTCAAGCCAGTGGCGAGCGCGAAACCTCAGACACCACCAGACCTTCAGTGTGTGATGCGGTGCTAACACCCTCCCCCGGCGAACTGACGTTCCCGATCATCAAACGGTTATGTAAACCCGGCATTGTGGTCACCGATACGGAAGCACAATGCGCCATGGCCCAAGCCATCACCCGACTAAAAGTAGTACCGGAGCCGGGCGGATCAGTGGCGTTGGCAGCAGCGCTGTATCACGCTGACGCAATAGACGGTGATGCGGTTATTTGTGTCATCTCTGGTGGCAACACGGATGCATCGGGCATTATCACAGCGCTAGCGCAGTTGGACGCTCGCTAAATTCAGTCATCACACTCCCCCCAAAGACGCTTGTTACTGCAGGGCACCTAGCGGAACGTTAAGCGCCTATATGTGTTCTTCATTTGACAGTTTTTCGGCATCACCATCAAAATTGGCATAAAAAGCGGGCAATGTAAACGTGGCTTTTACATCACCACCACAGTGTGGTGCTGCAGAGGTGACTATGTCTGATGCGTTACTGCCACCGCTGCCGCCGGGTGATGTTGATAACATCACCATGGGTTTATCCAGAAACACGTTACGATCAAACCGTGACAGCCAGTCGAACAGGTTTTTATAAGCCACGGTCACATTACCGTTGTGCTCGGCAAACGATATCAGCAGCGCGTCCGCGTCAGCTATCGTGTGATGAACGTCATGAGCAAGCTGCGCAATACCATCTCCTTCTTCCCGGTCAATACTGTAGAGCGGCATTTCAAAAAGGTTACCACCGACCAATCACAATGCCACTGTCGTCATCCATCACAGAAGCTTCCCGCACTTCGCTGTCGGTCATTGTTACCCGATTTTTCCGGGCTGCCAAACGGTCAAACAGTTTAGCTTTCATCATGCTGCGGATGGACGCATGATCGTCCGAGGAGCCGAGGTCATGCAACTCCTGCGGGTCGTTAACCAAATCAAAGAGTTGTGGCGCAAAACCGGTAAAGTGAATGTACTTCCAGTGCTCGGATCTCATCATGTAACCCCGCGCTGAATCCGGTGCAACATTCAGTGTCTCGCGCACAGCATAAAACGAATAGTCAATTTCAGAAAATGCTTCCGTGCGCCAGTCAGTGGGTATGTTTTTGGGCGTATCACTGTGTAATAACGGCGTTAGTGAACGGCCTTCCAGACGATGACTGGCATCGGGCGCACCGGTGGCCTCCAAAAACGTAGGTACCAGATCTATGGCCTCAACCAGCGCATCACAGGTTGTGCCTCGTGTTTTGTCAGCGGCCTCGCGCGGATCAACGATGATCAACGGGACTTTCACCGACACATCATGAAACAGCTCTTTCTCACCCAACCAATGATCACCAAGGTAATCACCGTGATCTGACGTCATGACAATCATCGTCTCGTTAATCTTGCCAGACGTTTCCAGATGTTTTATCACCCGACCCACATGATCGTCGATCTGTTTAATCATACCCATATAGGCAGGCAGCACCGTCTCGCGCACTTCATCACGTGAAAATGATTCACTAACACGTAGCCCCATAAAGGCTTTGAACACCGGATGCGTGTTGTCGCGCTCACACGGGTCTCTGACCACATCTATAAACGTCTCTGGTCCGTACATGGCGTGATAGGGTGCCGGTGCCATGTAGGGCCAGTGTGGTTTGATATAACTTAAATGACACAGCCAGGGGGTATCGCCCGACTCATCGATAAAGTCGATGGCACGATTGGTCATGTAAGCTGTTTCGGAATGCGCCTCTTTCACGCGGGCAGGTTTGGCACTGTGCCGCAGGTCCCAGCCACTGAGCAGTTCGCCATTTGGCCCTTCGGCTGAATTTGCATAATCGTTCCATGGATTTTCGCCGTCGTACCCCATCTCACGCAGATAATCGTTGTAACGTAACTGACCACCACGCTTTCTGAGTATCGGTGTCGGGTGTAAACCATCATCGTGTTCATACGGTTCGAACGCCGGTGGGCTCACCACCACACCCAAGGCTGCGTCTTCAGTAAGACCAAGCCGCGCAAGACCCGCTTTGTCGGCTTCCATATGCGTTTTGCCGACCACAGCGGTACGCACACCCAAGGGCCGCAAATAGTCGCCCAGTGTCAGCTCACCTATCGGTAGCGGCACACGATTCCATGTAGAGCCATGACTGAACACCGTACGACCGGTATAAAAAGAGGCTCGTGACGGCCCACACACCGGCGACTGCACAAACGCACGATTAAACTGAACACCACGTGCAGCAAGACTGTCGATGTGTGGCGTCTGTAAATGCGGATGCCCGTAGCAAGACAGGTAATCCCAGCGCAGTTGATCAGCCATCACAAAAAGGATGTTTTTAATCGTTTGGGGCATGCAACGGACTCATAATAACGTGATATAAAAGAGACAGCGACGGTCATGCCACTAAATAACCATGCCACGAAATGACAAAGGACAACCCAAGCTGCGAGCAGACTACATCGTGAACAAATATTTTGTGAACAAAATAATTCGTGAACACTGTCAGTCGCAAACAGATTAATTCGTCAACACTATAATTTGTGAAGAAAAATATCCGTCAACAAACAACATCGTGAACAACACCAGTATGGAAAACAACACCCGAACAGACAACACGGCAAAGCGGATATACGATCACTGGCAACGTGGCGACGTTATCCATTATGCGCCATCGGCTGACTGGCCTCAAACCGCAGAAGAAGGATATGCAGCCCAGGCGGCACTTGCGGCACTACACAAACAACCGGTCAAAGGCTGGAAAATAGCTGCCACCGCTATCGCAGGCCGGACACATATTAATGTCGACAGGCCACTGGCCGGGCGGCTATTTGCCGATATGTGTCACCCCAATCACAGCACGCTCGATATGAGCCACAACAGAATGGCTGTCGCTGAGGCAGAATTTGTGTTCGTGCTGGGTCGAGACCTGTCGCCTCAAGAATCACCATACACACCCGTTGAGGTCAGTGCGGCTATTGCATCGGTACAGGCAGGACTCGAGCTACCCGACTCGCGTTTCGAGAATTTTACCCAGCCCGGGACCGCCGGACTGCTAGCCGACAACGCGTGTGCCGCACATTTTATTTTGGGTGATGAGCAGGTTGACGTGACCACCGAGAACATTGATACAGCAGCGTTAGCGACACACCCCACGGCGTTATACATTAATGAATCGCTCGCCTGCAGCGGTACCGGGCACGATGCGCTCGACGGACCACTAAACGCCTTGGTGTGGCTCGCCAATACCTTAAGTGATCTTGGCATTACGCTCGCGGCTGGCCAATTTGTGACTACCGGCGTGACAGGCAAACCCATGCCCATTCAACCTGGCGACACCGTGCGTGCCGATCTTGGTCGGTTTGGTTCAGCGTCAGTGACACTTGCCTCCTGATTGTGCCCTGTCACTGTCACTGTCACCGTCACTGTCACTGTCGCTGGCACCACTGACAGTTCACGCTAGCCGACAAACAGCTCAACCAGCGCCCGATAGCGACGATCCGACATTAACGGTCACGTGCTTGCCTTGCACCCTCGCGTAACGCCAGAAACACAGCACCGGCTACAATCACCAGTGCACCCACAAACCCAAGGGCATCGGGTCGGTCACCGAAGACCCAAAAATCCAGCACGCTTGCAAATATCAGCGTGCTGTACATAAACGGCACCACATAACTTGCATCGCCGTCACGCATACTGGTTAGAAAAAAGACCTGCGCACCCGACATACTCATACCCACCCCAAACAGCACCAACCATTGCATCGGCGTGGGGCTGGTCCATACCGCAAGCGCTGCTGTCACGGCGATGATCATCCCAATGGTATTGTTCAAAAACAGAATCTGTATACGCGGCTCAAGGGCGGTAATACGTTTGATAATCGTCGCCTCACAACCACTTGTCACGGCTGCGCATAATGCGACCAGCGCCATAGGTTGAAATGCACTGGTGCCAGGTCGCAGTAAGATCAACGCGCCGGTCAGCATAATTGCAACGGCACTCCAACGGATTGGTCCAACCCGCTCTTTTAACAGCAGCACCGCCAAAATTAAAGTGACGACAGGTGTTAAAAAACTAATCGCTGTGGCATCTGACAGCGCCATATGCGCACTGGCCCAAAACAGACACGTGACTGTCGCCCAACCAAAAAACGATCGGACAATGTGCAGCTTCCAATGAATTTTCTGAAACGGCACCCGACGTACCGCAACAACAATGACCCAGAGCAGCCACGCAAACAAAAAGCGACTGGCAGTGACCTGTAACGGATGGATACCCCCATCGGGGCTGATAGAGTCAAAGCGGCCTGATGCCCCTTTGGCAAGGAACGTCGAGATGGCAATAAAGACACTGGCCACAATCATCATCATGGCAGCTTTGGAGGAGACTTTCGGCATAGCCTGGCGGGTGTCCGTCTTTATGGAAAAAGACTGCGCCGTGCGATACGCCCACTGGCTTAAATGCGTGTCGTTACCTGAGAGGGACGACCAGCCTGCAGTCACAGGCTGGCCAGTATATATCAGCGGTGATCACGCTGTATCAGTTCAGATCCAATACTTCATGTGTGCTGACTTCATCACCACCACCACGGGTGCCGTTACCGGAAATGACGTGCATGATGCCATCGAGCACCGCAGCACCACCGCTATGCCGACCTTCCTTGAGTGACGGCAACGTCCGCCATCGACCCGTGTTACTGTTATACGCCTGCACCGTTTTTTCAGCAGCCCCGGCACGCTCGGTCTCGCCACCGGCCACAATCACCTCATCACCAAAACCCACGGTTGTCGCCCCGGCACGCGGCGTGGGAATGTTGGCACTCTTTGTCCATCGACCGGTTTTAAAGTCATAAACATCCGTTTGTTTTACAAGGTTTGCAAACGTCCGCGGATGATCGGTTTGACGGCCACCGGCGAAAATAAGTTTATCGTCAACCACAATAGCGCTGGCATGATCACGACTGGTCGGCGCATCCGGCAGTGAGTTCCATGAATCTGTTTCCGGGTCGTACACATCAAACCATTTAACGTCACCGCCATCATGTCCATTGGTAGTACCCCCAACGACATACAGTTTGCCCTTGTAGATCACGGCGCCTGCCGAACCACGCAGACGATTGGCCGGGATACGCGGACCTTGCGACCATTTTTTGGTGGCAGGATCAAAGACCTGAATTCTGGGCAAGACATCTTCACGCGGGAAACAGCACGTCATTGCACCGACTACCCAGATTTTATTGCGGTATACCACCGGTTGAAAATGATGCATTTCCTGCGAAGGTGTGCCGAGGTTTTTCCATCGTTCGGTATTGGGGTTATATTCGTTCACCGCCCGTTTGCCGCGACCACCCAGCAAATAGATGCGACCGTTTAATGCAACTGCACCTGCCTCGTGACGCGCATCCGGTTCGGTGCCGCCATTACTCAGCAGTCGCCATGCTGAACGGCTGGCGTTAATCGTTGACGCATTTACCGGCGCTTCGGTGGCATTGGGTTGACTGGACGGTTTGTTTACGGTGACCTGCAAACGATCGCGCGATACCAATTCTGTATCATTGGCTACCAGCTCAAAGATATAGTTGCCTGCAACATCAAAACGGACCGTGGTAGTCGCCGACGTTGTATTTTCGATAGTAGCTATCGCCGGACCGCTGAACTGTTGCCACGTGGTGTTCAGCTCACCATCGGGCAAACCATCGTCAACCACTGAACCACTGAACAATACCGTCTGCACCGCTGTTGTGGACTCAGGCATTGTAAATTCAAGGGCCACAATTTGATCGGCACCGGCAGTAACAACCGGTGCGGCGTTCGTCACAGGCGCAACAGGGGGTGGTGTCACCGTCACAACCAACGTATCGGACGCAGACCGCCCTTCGTGGGTTGCGGTCAGTCGCAACACATATTGACCCACCGTATCAAAACTCACATCAGTTACTTTGGAGAACGGTCTGTCGAACGTTGCGATACCGGTACCCGATATCGACTCCCACAACACCGGCACCCCATCCATTGGAAAACCAAAGAGCTGCACATCACTGGTCACTTGGGTCGTTTGAAAGAGTTCTACACTCTGGTTTTCCGATACCCTGACCACTGGCGTGACAACCGCCGATAGACTGGTTGCGTTATCCGACGTTGCGGTAGAGTCCACGAGCCTGCTGGCAGAGGCCGTGTTGGTGGCAGCATTCACCGTACTGGCCTCGTTGCTGCTACCGACGTCAGCGCTGCTGGCGACAGAATTATCTGAATTGTTGTTGGAGGCGTTGGCATTGCTACCGGGGTCAGTACCCGGGATGCTACCCGGGTCGCTACCCGGGTCGATGTTTGCTGAACTGGTGTTGTCCGGCGCTGTATTCGCGGTGCTGTCGCCGCCCGGAGCGGTGCTGGTTATGTCGGTTGTTTGCGCATCATGAATCGCGATACCCGCCTCAACACGCATCGGATCAGACACATCGGTCATGGTGCGCCCGCTGGACAGATCGGAGTCACTGTTACAGGCCGCAAGACCTGCGAGAGCTATGGGCAACAGATAACGGGTATTCATTGGTAACGATTCCACTGTTATTTTTGTTTTGCTGGAATTCAGTACATCAGTGTGTCGTGTGGTCCGTTACGCTAATCGAGTAAAAACAACAAACCCAAAACGTGGTTTGTTAATACCCAAAGGCACAACCATCCTTACGCGGATCGGAGCCACCGGACAGACTATTCCTGTCATAGTCTATAGCGACCGCTTGCGAGCCACCAATAGGGTTATCGGCGGGCACGACTGTGTGACCCATTGCGCGAAGGTCTTCTGCATACCGGTCATAGAGCACACTTTCGAGCTCTACCTCATGCGTAAACGGGTTAACCATGAAGCGTGGCGCATCCTGAGCCTCCTGGAGATCAAATCCGTAATCATAGAACCGCGTCAAAAACTGCATGTGACCCATTGCCTGGTATTCACCGCCCATCACACCAAACGACAACGTGACACGATCATCTGTGGTGACCATACCCGGAATAATGGTGTGTAACGGACGCTTGCCCGGCGCAATACAGTTAGGGCTGGCAGGATCGAGCGAGAAGCCTTCTGCACGGTTGGTAAAAACGACACCCGTGCCCGGATCCAAAATGCCACTGCCGAACGACCAGAACAGTGTGTTAATAAAGCTACACACGTTGCGGTCCTTGTCGACCACTGACAAACAAACCGTATCGTTGTGACGCGGAAGTGTCACGTCGTAAGACGCTACCGTGGCACGCTGCGGATCAATTTGGGCTCTGAGCTTATCGGCAAAGGCCGTGGTCAGAATGGTTTCGACTGGCACGTCAGCAAACGCGGGGTCTGCAATAAATTGGGTACGCACTCGATACGCGAGGCGACAGGCTTCTATTTCGTAGTGTATGCGCGCGAGGGATAACGGGTCGTCGTGATGTGGCGCGCCCTGCATAATGTTAAGCAACAACAGCCCAATGACGCCCTGCCCGTTGGGCGGACACTCATAGACCGTGTGTCCGCGGTAGCGGGTGGTGATGGGTGTCACATAATCGCCGGACACCGACGCGAAATCTTCCAGCGTGTGCAACCCGCCAAGCCCGCGTAAATGCGACACCATCGACTCGGCATTGGCACCGCTGTAAAACGCATCACGACCCTCTTTGCCTATCTGTTCCAGCGTATCGGCGAGTTGTCGCTGATACAGCATCTGTCCGGGCGTGGGTAATTCGCCGTTTGGAACAAAAAGATCAGTGATTGCCGGATCATGCGCTAAAAATGCCTGTTGCACTCGTATCTCCCGTGCTACCCGTGGCGCAAGCGGATACCCGTTGCGTGCGAGGTTAACAGCAGGCGCTAATACATCAGACAACGGTAACGAACCATAGTCTGCCTGCAAGCGACACCATGCATCCACTGCACCCGGCACCACCACACTGTGTGGCGACGGCCGCTCAATGACATCGATACCTTGCGCCTGATAATACGTCGGTGTTGCACCGGACGGTGCTTTACCCGACCCGTTAAACCCCACCACGTCTGAACGACCCTTCGGTGCATACAAACAAAAACAATCACCACCAATACCAGTGGACTGTGGTTCGACCACCCCTTGCGCGGCGCAGGCTGCAATAGCGGCGTCCATCGCATTCCCTCCGGCTTTGAGAATATCGATGGCTATGCCGGTTGCGAGTGGATGTGATGTTGCAGCCATTCCCTCTGACGCATATACAACCGATCGACCGGGCAGTTCAAAGTTTCGCATGTGTCAGTCTATTGGTCTGGTTGTCGTTAAGTCTGTCATTTACGACTTATCGTTAAGGCCTTGTGTGTTATGGCCGAGTTTGCTGTGGTCCTGCGCAAAGGCTGTTTCGCGTAGCGATGACACCGCATTCGCATGTGCATCAAAGCCTTCGTAGGTGGCAAATATGTGTGTCTTGGGGGCCATCTCGGCATACCCTGTCGCCGTCATGTGTCCGACAGAACTGCTCTTCATAAAGTCGAGTACGCCCAACGGTGAATGGGTCATTGCAGCGCCGGACGTCGGCAGCACACAGTTGGGGCCCATCATGTAGTTGGCAATGGACCCTGGCGCATGCTGACCCAATAAAATTTCTGATGCGTTACGGATGTGCGACAAATGCTCAAACGGTGCTTCGGAGAGTATTTGCAAGTGCTCCGGTGCATAGTCGTTAATAAAGTCATACGCCTGCTGCGCAGACTCTGCGAGCACAATGCCGCCGCGTTCGCTGTTTAACACTGTGCCGGAAAAACCGGCGCGTTGTTCAGACATCTGTTGCCAGTAGCCGGGAATAGCTGCCTGTGCCGCAAGTGCAACGTCACGCGACCATGTGACCAAAAAAGCCGAGCTGTCATCACCATGTTCTGACTCAATAATAATATCGAGCGCTGCAATCGACGGGTTGGCACTGGGGTCTGCCATCACAATCACTTCACTGGGGCCTGCAGGCAGTCCCGTATCGATTGTGTGCTGCAGCAGCTGCCTGGCAGCGAGGTACCAGGGACTGCCGGGTCCGGTGACTTTGCGGCATCGCGGCACGGTCTCGGTCCCAAACGCAACACTTGCTACAGCCTGACCACCACCGACTTTATACACATCCGGAACCCCGGCTATTTGTGCCGCCACCAGGGTTGCAGGATCAACCGTGCCATCAGGACCGGGCGGCGTCAGTATGATCGGTTTGGGTACGCCTGCCACGACCGCCGGTATTGCTGACATTAAGGTGACTGACGGAAACGAACCTTTACCACGTGGCGAATAACAGGCCACCGAATCAATCGGTGTGTATCGTTCGCCCACAAGCACACCCGGCCGAATTTCTTTCATCCACATGTCACCGGGCTTTTGCGCCTCATGAAATCTGCGGATATTGTCGGCAGCGTACTCAAGCACGTCGATGACGTCTGTTGATACAGCTGATCGCGCCTGTTCAAATTCTGCATCACTGACCTTCAGCGATGTTGCGTCAAGATCAGCACCATCAAACGCTTTGGCAAAGCGCACCAGCGCGGTATCACCTTCGTCTCTGACCGCATCGACGATAGGCGCAACTTTTTCGACAAAAAACGACAGGTCGTCTTCTGCACGACTCAGCAGCCGCTCCCGTTGCCCGGCGCTCATCGTTTTAAGCTCGTGCAACGCAACGCTTGAATCTGTCACTGTGGTTCCCTGAAGTTAGTGCCCCTGCCGGGGCTGTTCGAATGGCAGCACATCTGGATTGGCGAATAGCCGAGGCTTATATTACCAAAGTCGCTCGCGCAACTGGTAATACCACATGCCGAGCGTCAGTAACCCCTGCCCGATGACATCACCTGCCGGTATCCGGACTTGCCGGAGCGCGGCGAGGCGGTCAAATTCATCAGTATTTCCAGCCAGAGCCGCTGCCATCACTTGCGCGACGATGTGCGATGTCGCAATGCCATGCCCGGAATAACCCTGCGCATAAAATACGTCAGGGGTTACGGTACCCAACTGCGGAATGCGGTTAATCGTGATGCCGGCACGCCCTGTCCATTGATACGCAACACGTGTGTGTTTGAGTTGTGGAAACGTCTTGATCATTGCAGGGGTCAGCGCATTCGCAACACTGCGCGGATCACGCCCGGAGTAATTGGTGCCGCCACCGAACATTAATCGGTTATCAGCGGTTATGCGGTAATAGTCGAGCACGAACCGTGTGTCATAAACCGCCACATCACGCGGGTTGATCGACCGCACCACTGCGTCGTCGAGCACCTCGGTGGTCATGTTCGCCAGCGATGCCGGGAACAGTATGCCTTTCAGCCTTGGCCGCGCGAGGCGATGATACGCGTTGCCCGCCAGCAATACACGCTGTGCCCTGACCTTACCGTGAGGCGTCTGCAACGTCGCACCGGATGCACCCGGCGGTGCATAATCGATCGTGAACACCGGCGTCTGTTCATAAATTTTGGTACCCAGCGACGCTGCGGCTGCGGCTTCACCGAGACACAGGTTTAACGAATGCAAATGCAAATTACGGCGATTATAGAGTCCACCGTGATAAAACTCGGTGCCGACAAAATCACGCACGTCGGTGGCTGACAACAAGGTCAGATCATCACCCATCCCAAAACGCTCGGCTTCTGCCAGTGTGGCGGTTAAGTCGCCAAGGTGTCGGCGCTGATAGGCGGCATGCACATGTCCTCTTTTCAGGTCACACGCAATACCGTACTGCGCAATACGGTCTGTAATGATGTCCTGACCACGCCAGCGCAACGACCAAACATAGTCTTCTGCGGCACTGCCCATGGTTTTTGTCAGTTGGCGTAACATCGCCACATCGCCGGACAAACTGCCGGTTACCTGTCCGCCATTACGCCCGGTAGCACCCCACCCCACATGATTGGCATCGAGCAACACCGTGGAGATACCGCGCTCTGACAATTCGACAGCGGTGGCGACCCCGGTGTGTCCCGCGCCGACAATCGCTACATCACAATCAATATCATGACTGAGTGACGGATAAACCGTGTGATCGTTACGGGTAGCGTTGTACCAGGTGGTGGACGGGTGCGCCGCGTCGGTTGCAAAAGGCTTTGTGCTCACTCAGCACTGCAACCGACACTGCGGAGCCTGATGCACTTGGCGACTGCACCGGGTCACACTCATTACGGTCAGCGCCGGTAAGATGCTGTTAACCACGAGTATCTGCCAGCACATAGAGCATTTCGAGTGCGAGTGTTGCTCCGGCAAGGGACGTGACTTCTGCATGATCATAGGCTGGCGCGACTTCAACGACATCCATACCGACGAGATTCAGTCCACTCAAACAGCGCAGGATGCGCAGCGCACGATCACTGGTGATACCACCGACCACTGGCGTGCCGGTACCCGGCGCATAGGCCGGATCAAGGCAGTCGATGTCGAAGGTCAGATACACCGGTAAATCACCGACAACGTCGCGAATTTTAGCGCCGATATCGTCGACACGCATTTCGTTGGCATCACCTGCATTGATCACATGAAACGGATGATCGGCTTGGGTGTACTCGGTGCGAATACCGATTTGGATGCTGTGGGACGGATCTATAAGCCCCTCACGCGGTGCATGATGAAACATACAGCCATGATTATAGACGCCACCTTCTTCCTGATAAGTATCGGTGTGCGCATCAAAATGAATCAGCGCCATTTTGCCATGATGCTGATGGTGCGCGCGTAGCAGCGGTAGCGTGACAAAATGATCGCCGCCGAGCGACAGCACCGTTTTTCCGGCTTTGACCAGCTGACCCACATGCTCAACGACCGTGTTAATCATGTCGTCGCTTTCGCCCGGGTGAAATTCAAGGTCACCATAGTCGGCTACACGCAAGCGATCATGCACAGAAAACGGCCATGGCCAACGGTTCTCTTCCCACCGTAAATTACTGCTGGCCGACCGCACCCCCATCGGGCCGCCACGAGTACCGGCACGTCCGGTGGTGGCCAGATCAAACGGAATACCGACCACAAACACGTCAGCGTCATCCGGGTTACGACTGAGTGGCCGACCGGTAAAACTAAACGCGTTCGCAAACAGCGAAACGCTGTCTATAAAGGTGCTGTCAGACATGAAAAGAGAGGGCCTTTGTCGGGTGTCTGTGGATGTTTACACAGCACAGGCGTGCTAGTCTAGCTGCCCCGGTAGTTAAACATCGAAACTGTAGGTTTCGGTATCAAAAATCAGGATTAGCGTGACGGTAGAGACAGTGTTGGCATGGTTCGATCGGCACCCGGATATCACCGGGTTTCAGGCCGCAATTGTTGATCATAATGGTGAACTTCGGGGCAAAAGGCTGCCACTTGATCAGCTCTCGAAAGTACTCTCTGGCGGACTGCGCATGCCGTTTTCGGCTTGTAACGTCGACATTTGGGGGCAAGACATTGCTGACAGTCCGTGGGTTTTTGAAACCGGCGACGGTGACGGCAAGTGCGAGTGGACCGGGCGCGAGCCTGCACTCATCACGTGGAATCACGAAAATACCGCACTCATCCCCCTGCAAATGGTGCATGAAGATAACCGACCGTTTTACGGTGATCCGCGCCAACTGTTGAGCCGGATCGTGCAGCGTTTTCACGACCGTGGCTGGTATCCGGTAGTCGCTACCGAACTCGAATTTTATCTGACCAAACGCGATGCGTTTCCGCTCACCCCTCCCCACTCGCCGGTGACGGGTGCGGCGTTACAGGCCGAGTCTGTGTATTCACTGACCGAACTTGATCACTTCGATGCGTTTCTCACCGAGGTTTATGCTGCCTGCCAAGCGCAGGGTGTACCGGCTGACAGCGCCATCGTTGAAAGCGGTGCCGGACAATTTGAAATTAACCTGTTGCACAGCGACGACCCGTTAAAAGCCGCAGACGATGCATTACTGTTCAAACGGTTGGTCAAGCGCATTGCCCAGGCACACGGTATGGTCGCGACCTTCATGGCCAAGCCCTACGCAGAGCGCTCCGGCAGTGGTATGCATGTGCATGCAAGTCTTCAGGATGCTCACGGGCAAAACCTGTTTGATGATGGCACTGATCAGGGCTCGGCCTTACTCGGTCAGGCCATCGCCGGTATTCTCGCCACACTCAATGATTCTGCGTTGATGCTGGCACCACACCGAAACTCGTGGCGACGCCTGGCGCCGGGCTCACATGCACCGACCCGTATCTGTTGGGGTTATGAAAACCGTACCGCGGCTGTGCGCGTGCCGGCAGGCACCGCCGCCGCAAGACGGCTTGAGCACCGCGTCGCTGGCGCCGATGCAAACCCGTGGCTCGTGCTCTCGGCAGTTTTGTCCGGTATGTGGTACGGGCTTCAGAGCCAACTTGACCTGCCGCCGCCGCTGACCGGCAACGCCTATGAGTCAGAGCACCCCGCACTCGTGAACGATTGGACAACGGCCATTCAACGATTTGCGGGCGACAACACATTAACCACCGTCTTGCCAGCCGATTTCATTCAGATGTACAGTGCCTGCAAACGACAGGAATACCAGGTGTTCGAAGCTAACGTCAGTGCGTTTGAGTTCGACACCTATCTTGAAACCGTCTGACACCGGTTGCTCATTCGGGTGAGTCATTCAGGTTAATTGTGCAGGTGAATAAGTCAGAGTAAGTCATGAAGGTAAGTCATGAGGTTAAGCGCGTCGGATAAGCATTCCCGTGACGCGTTCAGATTATTATTGTCAGTCCCTATTCCAAATCCACGACCAGACCCGTTAATTTATGTTTGAAGTTACACAGAGCTACCCCGAAAACGGCGAGCACACCGGTAGCTACTATGCAGCATCAGCCAACCCGTCACCCAAGCGCGCCGCTGTCGCTGGCAGAATTGATGTAGACGTTGCTGTTGTCGGTGCGGGCTTCAGTGGTCTGTCCACTGCGCTGCATTTGGCCGAGCGCGGACATCAGGTAGCGGTCATTGAAGGCGCTAAAGTTGGCTGGGGCGCCTCGGGTCGTAACGGCGGGCAAATAGTCAACGGACTCAACGCAGGTCTTGACCGTATCGAAAAACGTTTTGGTCGAGAAAAAGCCGAGGCTATCGGACAGCTTGTGCAGGAAGGCGGCAACATCATTCGGGAAAAGATCGCTACCTATCACATAGATTGCGACCTCAAACCGCTCAATGTATTTGCGGCCTACACCAGCAATCACATGCGCGACCTCGAGGCCAAAAAAGCATTATGGCAACGCCATGGCATGGACGACCATGTCATGCTCGACAAACACGAGCTCCGTGACCACGTCAGCTCCGACGTCTACGCCGGTGGCATGCTCGACACCACCGGTGGTCATCTGCACCCGCTGAATCTCGCCCTTGGCGAAGCTGCTGCCATCGAGTCACTGGGTGGCCGAATTTATGAACAGTCAGTCGTCACTCAAATCACACATCAACCCACACCGGTGATCACAACCGAACACGGCACCGTTCACTGTAAAACCCTGGTGCTGTGCGGCAATGCGTACCTGGGGTCAACCGAACCGGCACTGACATCCCGCGTCATGCCGGTCTCCACGCAAATTATCGCGACCGAACCACTGGATGCCGATACCGCCAATGCGCTGTTGCCGTCGGGTGCCTGCATTGAGGACGTGCGATACATCCTCGACTACTTTCGGCTGTCGGCGGACAACCGGCTACTGTTCGGTGGCGGTACCGTCTACGGTGGCACCGATCCGGCTGATGTTGAGAAAAAATTGCGGCCGGCAATGACCCGGGTGTTTCCGCATCTGGCGAATGTGCGGGTAGAGCATGCATGGAGCGGTAACTTCGCACTGTCATACAGCCGGGTACCACAAATGGGTAAACTCGCCCCGTCAGTTTATTTCGCGCACGGGTACAGTGGCCACGGCGTCACAGGATCCCACTTATTTGGCCGGATTCTCGCAGATGCTATCGACGGAGATCAAACGGGCTTTGCCATCTTCGAAGATCTGCCGTGGGTGCCATTTCCCGGCGGAAGACGTCTTCGGGCACCCTACTCCACCCTCGGGTCCTGGTGGTACGGCCTTCGCGACAAATTGGGAGTGTAATCTATGAAAATCGGCATACTACAGTGCGGCCGGGCGCCAGAAGAAATCGTTGATCGCCACGGCGATTACACCGATATGTTCAGAAACCTGCTGGGGT
>CALDUO010000165.1 GCA_937923745.1 uncultured Granulosicoccaceae bacterium | reverse complement strand
TCTCGTGTGTTTGACACTCAGGCACAGGCGATAGATTACGCGCGATCTCAAGCTAAAAAAGATAAGGCGGAACTTTATATTCATAAAAAAGACGGAACCATTCGTGACAGAGACAGTTACGGAAATGATCCCAAAAAATCTAAGGGTTGAAGGTAAAAATTCGAAATGGATTTCGAAAAAAATGTTTTCGTGAACTGCCCCTTTGATGAAGAATATATCGGATTGCTACGCCCGTTGCTGTTCACTGTAATTTACCTGGGATTTACTCCAAGGATAGCATTGGAAGCTCTAGATTCGGGAAGTCCACGTGTTGAGAAGATAACCAAGCTGGTTCGTGAATCAAAATATGGAATTCATGATCTGTCGCGACTAAAAGCGAAACGTAAGGGTGAATTTTTTCGATTGAACATGCCTTTTGAACTCGGACTTGATGTCGGATGTAGAATGTACGGTGCGGGTAAGTTGAAATCCAAACGTTGCCTGATTCTTGAAGAAGAGAATTACAGGTATCAGGCGGCCATATCAGATATATCTAATTCTGATATAGCAACTCATAGCGCAGAGCCAGAAAGGATCGTAAGAGAAGTAAGAAATTGGTTGGCCTCGAATATGAGAAAAAGGCCAAAGGGACCAGCCGCTGTTTGGGGCGCGTACATAGATTTCATGAGTAAAAATTACGATGACCTCGTCGCCCTCGGATATTCGAAAAGGGATGTTGAATTGCTGCCAGTCAATGAATTGATGGAGGATATGGAAGAGTGGGTGAGTAAAACACACACATCGCAGATATCCGGACTTCCTTAAATCTGTTGACAAGTCACGGATACTGGTCGTGAGTTTTGACTCTACTTTCATTTGTTAAAAAGGATTTGGCAATGACCACCGCTAGACGACAGAAAATCTGCCTCGGTATTACCCCTTTTTATCACTGTGTGACACGCTGCGTCAGACGTGCTTATCTGTGTGGATATGACAGGGTCAGCAAAAGTAACATCGATCACCGATGGCAATGGATCTAAGACCGGCTCGTGTTATTGGCTGAGGTATTCTGCATCGACATCGCAGGATTTGCCGTGATGTCCAACCACTACCATGTGGTGCTGCGCGTTGATCGGGAACAAGCCGAAGCGCTATCCGATAACGAGATGCTGGATCGTTGGCTCAGGCCTTGTCGCAGCACTGAGGCGGTCCGGCGCAATCGCGCACGTGACGAGCTTAGTACCATTGAACTGAAACTGGTGACAGCTGCAGTTGCACTATACCGTGAATACCTCGTAAACGTCAGAGAGTGAAAAGAACTTCTTTTTTTACAGAAGATATGTTGCTCTACCGAGTGCTGTTGCACACTCATTGGTCTGTCATCTCTGCACAGTACCTTAAGGCGCGCATGGGATTGCTGCACGCCAATAACTCAAAGCCCATGTGGGCATTGTTATGATCACATCAAATCCAGAGAATAGGCATAGAAATCATCCAGCGCGCGTTTATATCCTAATTTTTCATAGAGGCGCTGACCCGCAGCATTGCTGTGAGCGGTTAACAGGTCCACTCGGGCAGCATTATTCTCCGTTGCCCATTGAGCAGCCTTGTGCATAAGGTTTTCGCCAACCCCTGATTTTCGATGGCTCTCCAGTACATATAAATCATAGAGAATATAGATTTTACTGGCCTGGACGGAGCAAAACGAGGGATACAGCTGAACGAATCCACAGGTAGTAGCAATGTCTACCGCCAGAAAAATATCGGACTCATGATTGTCCATTCTTGCCCTGATAAATTGGCTGGCCAGTGTGGCATCGGCTGGGCATTCGTAGAATTGGCGGTATAGATCGAATAGGTGGGCGACTTCCGGGAGGTTATTTATAGTTGCTTTGATAATTTCCATCGATCTTTATTGTCCTTGAGGGCTTTTTTGGCGATGTGCATGAGAGTGCCTGCTATATGTATCATACCGATGTGTGTCACCGCGATGATACGTAGAGCTCGCAACGCAATAGATTGCGTCTGTCACTAAATTTGACAGCTGCGGCTAAGGTTGCTGGAAGGGTAGAATGTGAGAATGCCAGTGTCCCTTTAATACAGAAAAAGACACGTTATGAATTCAAGAATGATGTCCACGCTAGCATTACTGGTAGTCATGTTGCCCGTGTCAGGGTGCGCGACGTTTCTGGTACTCGATGGTCAATTTCACCAGGGCGCTACCGAACCTTGCGACCCTCCAAAATACACGTACGGTGGTACTGTGACAGATATAGGTGTGATAATTCTGTCTGCTAAAAATCAGCAAGGCAATGTGCCTTTTAGCCTATTGATGTTTACAGCGGCTGTTGTTGATTTGCCATTCAGTTTTGTCGCTGACACCTTAACGCTACCGTACACTGTAACAAGGGATCTATCGGCGTGTAGTGGGTGAGAGCACGCCAATACACCACGAACCCACCTGATACTGATGGGTTCGTGGTGCCGCTTTACACCGTGCGTTTAACCGATTGCAGCGAGTAGTGCTTCGCCAAGTTTGGCCGGTGATTTTGAGACGACAATACCCGCTTTTTCCATTTCCTTAATTTTATCTTCGGCACCGCCCTTGCCACCGGATATCACAGCGCCGGCATGACCCATGGTTCTTCCTGGCGGGGCAGTGAGTCCTGCAATAAAACCTGCCATAGGCTTTTTGCGGCCTTTGGCTGCTTGTTCAATTAACCATTCCGAGGCTTCTTCCTCAGCAGAACCGCCGATTTCTCCGATCATGATGATCGACTTGGTGTCGTCGTCGTCGAGGAAAAGATCGAGCACGTCAATGAATTCGGTGCCTTTTACGGGGTCGCCGCCAATACCCACCGCAGTGGTCTGACCCAAGCCAGCAGCGGTGGTCTGATAGACCGCTTCATACGTCAGCGTACCGGAGCGTGATACAACCCCCACAGACCCTTTTTGAAAAATGTTACCGGGCATGATGCCGATTTTGCATTCTTCCGGGGTAAGCAGGCCGGGGCAGTTGGGACCGACAAGACGCGAACCTGAATCACGCAGTCTCGCTTTGACTTCAACCATGTCGCGGACAGGCACGCCTTCGGTGATACAAATAATCAGTGGCACTTCGGCATCAATAGCTTCAATGATGGCACCCGCGGCTCCTGCCGGTGGCACATAAACAACACTGGCATCGGCACCGGTGGCATCCCGTGCCTCGGCTACGGTTGCAAAAATAGGTAAGTCACGACCGGCTTCAGACCCGTTTTCAGCGGTCCAGGTGGTGCCACCTTTTTTCGGGTGAATGCCAGCAACCATTTGCGAGCCGTGATAAGCCAGTGCTTGCTCGGTGTGAAAGGTGCCGGTGCGACCGGTTAAACCCTGCACGATTACTTTGGTGTTTTTGTTGATAAGAATTGACATGACTGTTACCCCTTGACCGCTTTGACAACTTTCTGGGCTGCATCGTCCAGATCGTCGGCGGCGATAACATTGAGGCCGCTATTGTTGATGATGGCTTTACCTTCCTGCACTTTGGTACCCTCCAGTCGCACGACCAGCGGCACATCAAGGCCAACCTCTTTAATGGCAGCGACAACGCCCTCGGCGATCACATCACAACGCATGATGCCACCGAAGATATTGACCAAAATGCCCTTGACGTTTGGATCGGAGGTAATGATTTTAAACGCGGCGGTCACTTTCTCGGTGGTAGCACCGCCACCAACATCGAGGAAGTTTGCCGGTGTTGCGCCATAGAGTTTAATGATGTCCATTGTTGCCATGGCAAGTCCGGCACCGTTAACCATACAGCCTATGTCACCGTCGAGCGCAATGTAGGCAAGGTCGTAGTTGGACGCTTCAATTTCTTTTTCGTCCTCTTCGGTTTTATCGCGCAGCTCGGCGATCTCGGGCTGGCGAAACATAGCATTGCCATCGAACGATACTTTGGCATCAAGTACCCGTAGGCTACCGTCTTTCAGTACCACCAGCGGGTTCACTTCAAGCAGGCTCATATCACTGTCGACAAAGGCCTTGTACAAAATGGGAAACAGCGTCTTGCCATCGGTGGCGGCCTGGCCGGTGAGCTCAAAAGCCGCGTTTAGTTTGTCGACGTCGGCACCGGTAATACCGGTCAGTGCGTCGATGCCAATGGTATGGATTTTTTCGGGGGTGTCGTGAGCGACAGTCTCGATATCCATGCCACCCTCGGTGGAGGCGACAAACGAGAACAGGCTGGTCTCACGATCAACCAAAATAGACAAATACAGTTCGCGGTCAATGTCGGCGCCGTCTTCAATGTACAGCCGGTTAACCTGCTTGCCTGCCGGGCCGGTTTGTTTGGTCACCAGCGTTTTGCCCAGCATCTCGCGCGCGTTCTCTTTGGCTTCATCTGCCGAGAAGCACACACGCACGCCACCTTTGGCGTCAGGGCCCGCTTCCTTGAATGTACCCTTGCCGCGGCCACCGGCATGAATTTGACTTTTGACCACGTAGACGGGGCCAGGCAGTGTATCGACTGCAGCATCGATATCACCGGGCGACAGCACCGGTACACCGGCCGAAACGGAAGCGCCGAAGCTCTGTAAAAGCTTCTTGGCCTGGTACTCATGAATGTTCATAGGCAGGTTATCTCCTGAGAAGTCTGCATCTGGTGAATTAAATAGGGGTTAAGAGTCGATAGGGCGCTGATCGTCATGTTTATCGTTCAGTACCGTGAATGTTTTATCGTTATTGCTTGATGAGTGGCAGCAGTGATTTGAAGGCATCTGTGTTCGCGCGGCCCAGCCATTCGAAAACAGCCATTTCTGTGGTCACGATACCGATGCCTGAGGCGCTGAGTCTGGTGATGGACGCCTGCTCGCTCTCGTGACTGCGCGATGCTGTGGCGTCGGTCACTACAAAAACTTCATGGCCTGCCTCAACAAGGCTCATGGCTGTCTGCACGACACAGATGTGTGCCTCCATACCGGCGAGCACGACCTGTTTGCGGTTGAGCGCTGTGAATGTTTGATGAAACGCATTTTCTTCCAAACAGGAGAAATGAATTTTTTCAATCACTGGCGACGAACCGGCAGCAGCGATCAGGTCTGGCATCGTCCGGCCCAAACCTTTGGGATACTGTTCTGTGAGTATGCAGGGCACATCGCAGGCCGCTGCGGCCTGAAGCAACAGTTTTGCGTTCTTGAGTGTGCGTGCCGGTGCCTGCATGGCAGGGACGAGTCGTTCCTGCATGTCTATGACAACGAGCGCTGAATCGCTGGCTCTAATTAGCAACTGAATGCCCTCCGTCGGAAGGGGTAAGTTTAATGACTTTGCCAGGACATTGCCTGTCTCTGTGCGCGTCATCGATTCAAGCGATCAGTGCATCTGCGCCGCACGGTATTGTCGGGGCAAATTGCTATGCCGAACTGTTTGACCTGATCGCCATTTGGTGTATGGTATACCACATACAACATACCGATTCGAGGATTTCGTTTGGAAATTAGCGGTAAACGCGGTTCACAATCCATCGCAGCCAAGCTGGCACCGGTGACCGCCAACTTTTCTCTCAAAGAGCACATCTATGAGGTGCTCCGGTCTGCGATTATGGAAATGGACATCTATGGCGCCGACACCAACTTGCGGCTTGACGAACGTCAGCTGGCAGAACAGCTGGGTATCTCCCGCACACCGGTCCGCGAAGCGCTCGCAAAACTCGAACAGGAAGGCTTTGTGGAAATCCGCGCTCGCAAAGGGGTGTTTGTAAAACCCAAATCATTGCCAGAGGTCCTCGAAATGGTGGTGGTTTGGGCAGCACTGGAAAGCATGGCTGCACGGCTTGTCACCGAAGTCGCATCCGACGAAGAAATTGCCTCGCTGCGCGAACTGGGTGTTATGCACAGCGATCATCCGGGGCGAGCGGACATGGCCGAATACTCCGAGGCCAACATCAAATTTCACCAACGCATTCTCGAGCTGTCAAAGTGTTCGCTGCTCGGCACGACGGCCAATGGGTTGTTGCAGCATATGTACGCGGTCAGGCGACGCGCCATGGGCGAGAGCGATCGTGTCAAGCGTTCGGTGGTTGATCACATGGCGATAATCGAGGCCATTGAAAACCGTGAGGCCGAGCTCGCGTCAATGCTGGTTCGTGACCACACCATGAAACTGCACGATCACATCCGCAAAACGTGGATCGAGCTGCGGGACCAGTATGCGTCCAGCAAACAAAACAAAGAATTGTCCGCGCCGTAACTAACGCTGTATAACATCACATTGGCGACAGTAAATGATGGGCAACAGGGCGAAAATTTTCTTGCGATAAGAACAGAACAATCATTTAGGGCTTACTAACCGGGGATTGGCGTTGACTGAACCAACACAGAACTTAACAGACGGATTTCACCTGCTGATAGACGCGTTCAAAATGAACGGCCTGAACACCATTTACGGTGTACCGGGAATACCCATCACTGACTTCGGGCGTCTGGCGCAGGCGAACGGCATGCGCGTTATTTCATTTCGCCATGAGCAACATGCCGGAAACGCTGCGGCTATTGCCGGTTACCTGACGCAAAAACCCGGCCTGTGTCTGACCGTATCAGCACCCGGATTCCTGAACGGCCTGACAGCATTGGCCAACGCTACCACCAACTGCTTCCCGATGATTCTGATCAGTGGTTCGTCAGAGCGCGAAATTGTCGATCTCCAGCAGGGCGATTACGAAGAGATGGACCAACTGGCAATCGCCAAGCCATTGTGTAAAGCGGCGTTTCGTGTTTTGCACGCCGAAGACATTGGCGTTGCGGTAGCGCGTGCTATCCGCGCTGCTGTGTCCGGCCGACCCGGTGGTGTCTACCTCGATTTACCGGCCAAGCTGTTCGGTCAAACCATGGATGCCGATGCCGGACAACAATCACTTATTAAGGTGGTCGATCCGGCGCCCAGACAACTGCCAGCTCCCGACACCGTGTCACGCGCTCTTGATGTTCTCAAAGGTGCCAAAAAGCCGCTGATTATTTTGGGTAAAGGGGCTGCCTACGCGCAATGTGATGACGCGATTAAAACGTTTGTTGAAAAGAGCGGTGTCCCTTATCTGCCAATGAGTATGGCCAAAGGGTTGTTGCCAGACAATCATCCGCAGTCGGCGTCTGCCGCACGTTCGCTGGTTCTGAAAGAGTCAGATGTTGTGGTGTTGGTCGGTGCTCGATTGAATTGGTTACTCTCACACGGCAAAGGCAAGAGCTGGGGCGACACTGCCGGGCGACAGTTTATACAAATGGATATCGAGCCTCGTGAAATGGACAGCAACGTCGAAATTACCGCGCCGTTGGTCGGTGATATTGGTTCCTGTGTTGAACTCATGCTCGATGGTATGGGTGATAACTGGTCCAAGCCGCCACAAGCGTGGCTGGATCAGGTGGGTGACAAGGTCAGCGCTAACGGTGCCAAAATGGCACAGCGCCTCGGTAGTGATACCTCACCAATGGATTTTCATACAGCGCTTGGTGCATTGCGTGATATTGTCGACCAACGTCCCGATGCCATGCTGGTTAACGAGGGTGCCAACACACTCGATCTCGCGCGTAGCACTATTAATGTCTACAAACCCCGAAAGCGCCTTGACGTTGGTACCTGGGGCATCATGGGTATCGGTATGGGTGCAGCAATCGCGGCTGCCATTGAAACCGGTGAGCCCGTACTCGCCATTGAGGGCGACAGTGCGTTTGGTTTTTCCGGGATGGAAGTCGAGACTATCTGTCGGTATAACTTGCCGGTGTGTATTGTCGTGTTTAACAACAACGGTATTTATCGCGGTACTGACGTTAACCCGACAGGCGATGGTGATGTCGCACCGACCGTGTTTGTTAAAGACTGCCGGTACGACAAAATGATGGAGGCGTTTGGTGGACAGGGTTACTATGCCACCAGTCGCGACGAACTCTCCAAAGCGGTCAATGAAGCCATGGATTCCGGCAAGCCATCATTGGTCAATGCGGTTATTGACGAGAACGCCGGCACAGAGAGCGGGCGTATCGGTAATCTGAATCCGCAAAGCGTCGTTTCCAGAAAATAGCGCATGCCAGTATCTGGCATATTGTGATTTAAATAATACAACCAGGCATTGTCGATGAAAGCTCTAGAAGGTATCAAAATACTCGATTTCACGCACGTTCAGTCGGGTCCTACCTGTACTCAGCTACTGGGGTGGTTCGGTGCAGACGTTATTAAAGTGGAAAGACCAGGCGTAGGTGACGCCACCCGTAAACAATTAATTGATGTGCCGGGCGCCGACAGTCTGTACTTCACCATGCTCAATCACAACAAGCGCTCCATCGAACTCAACTCCAAAAACGAAACCGGTAAAGAAGTACTGACACGCCTGATTGAAGAGTGCGATGTACTGGTCGAAAATTTTGCACCCGGCGCACTTGACCGAATGGGCTTTACCTGGGAGCGCATCCAGGAAATCAACCCACGCCTGATCATGGCGTCAATTAAAGGGTTTGGTCCGGGCAAATACCAAGACTGCAAAGTGTATGAAAACGTGGCGCAGTGTGCGGGTGGTTCGGCATCTACAACAGGTTTTCGTGATGGTCCACCTTTGGTCACCGGCGCCCAAATTGGCGATTCGGGTACCGGTCTTCATCTGTGTCTGGGTATTGTCACTGCACTGTACCAGCGAGAAAAATCCGGGCGAGGGCAGAAAGTATCTTGCGCCATGCAAGACAGTGTCTTGAATCTGGCACGGGTAAAGTTGCGTGATCAACAGCGACTCGATAAAGGTCCGCTAAAAGAGTACTCGCAATTTGGAGAAGGCATACCCTTTGGAGAAGCGACACCGCGTGCCGGTAACGACTCGGGTGGCGGACAACCCGGACGTATCCTGAAATGCAAAGGTTGGGAGCAAGACCCCAACGCGTACACCTACTTTATTATCCAGGCGGCCATTTGGGAAAAGGTGTGCGATGTGATCGGCAAACCCGAGTGGAAAACCGAAGAGGGTTACGCCAAACCGCCAGAGCGGCTCGACAAGCTCAACGAAATATTCGCCACCATCGAACAATGGACCATGACCAAAACCAAGTTTGAGGTGATGGATATCTGTAACCCGCATGACATTCCTGTCGGCCCCATCCTGTCGATGAAAGAGATTGCGGAAGACGAGGGTTTGTTTGCGACCGGTACGATGGTCAAGGTCGATCACCCGGAGCGGGGTGAGTACCTGAGCGTCGGCTGCCCAATCAAACTCTCCGACAGCGAGGTCACCGTAGAACGTTCACCGTTGTTGGGTGAACACACCAGCGAAATACTGGAACAGGTGCTCGGCTACAGTGGCGACGAACTCGATCGCGTCATTGCATCGGGTGCAGTCGGCGACGTTAAAGCCTGACACCCACCGCCACCACCAGGAGATTCGGCAATGCGATTAATAGTCATGGGTCAACAGGCGTTTGGTAAAGACTGTCTGGCGAAAATTCTCGAGGCCGGGCACGACGAGGTCGTGGCTGTGTACTGTGAGCCAGACCGTGACGGGGGCAGCGTCGACCCAATCAAAGAGTTTGCGCTTGAGAACAACATACCGGTGTTTCAGCCCCCCAGCTTTAAGGAGCAGGCAACGCTTGATGAAATGAAAGGCCACAACGCAGACTTAATGATCATGGCGTTTGTGAACATCTTTGTACCGGAAGCCGCCCGCGATTTACCTGTACACGGCTCTATCTGTTTTCATCCGTCACTTCTCCCGCTTCACCGTGGACCCTCGGCAGTTAACTGGCCCATAATCATGGGCAGTACCCGGTCTGGTTACTCTTGGTTTTATCCGACCGACGGATTGGATGAGGGCAATATCCTGTTACAGTGGGAGTGTCCGATTGACCCCGATGATACCGTCATCAATTTGTACTTTAAAAAAATCTATCCGTCAGCTGTAGACTCTGTCCTGGAAGTCTGCGATCTTTTCCGCAGCGGTAATCCGCCCGCTACCGAGCAAGACGAATCGCAGGCAACCTATGAGAGAAGATGTACCAAAAAGCACACACAGGTAGACTGGTATAAGCCGGTGGCACAAGTCTACAACTTGATCCGAGGTGCCAATCCTGCCCCCGGTGCGTGGTGTCTGTTTAATGGTTCAGCGTTGGGTCTGTATGATTGCGTGCGAGTGCCCGGTGATGGGGTTGCCGGTCGAATCATTGACATCAGTGATGATGGCGTCTGTGTGCAAAGTGTCGGTGGGCGCCTATTGCTCAAACGAGTCAAGCCAGAAGGTGCTGCAAAAATCTCAGCCAGTGAATGGGCTGCCGAGGCCGGACTCGCCGTTGGCGATTCCCTCAGTTCATAAACCGTATTTAACACAGGATACCAATCCTGCAGGAACCTATAAATGGCCGTTAAAACAGATATTGAAATAGCACGGGCTGCATCCAAAAAACCTATCCAGGAGATTGGTGCCAAGCTTGGTATACCCAACGAATCCCTGGTGCCTTACGGTCATGACAAGGCAAAAATTTCAGAATCGTTTATCAAAGCGCAAGCCGGCAAAGACGACGGCAAGCTGATTCTGGTAACGGCTATTAACCCCACACCTGCCGGAGAAGGCAAAACAACCACCACGGTGGGTTTGGGTGACGGTCTGAATGCGATCGGTAAAAATGCAATGATCTGCATACGCGAGGCGTCGCTCGGACCTTGCTTTGGTATGAAAGGCGGTGCTGCTGGTGGTGGCTATGCGCAAGTGGTACCCATGGAAGACATGAACCTGCACTTCACCGGCGACTTTCACGCCATCACTTCAGCGCACAATTTGCTGTCTGCGATGATCGACAACCATATCTACTGGGGTAACGCACTGGAAATCGATTCAAGGCGTGTGGTCTGGCGTCGGGTGATGGATATGAACGACCGGGCCTTACGCGAAATTACTGCCAGCCTGGGCGGCGCGACCAATGGTTTTCCCAGTATTGCCGGGTTCGACATCACCGTTGCATCGGAAGTCATGGCTATCTTGTGTCTGGCCAATGACCTTGATGACCTCGAAAAACGTCTGGGCGATATCATCGTGGCGTACCGTCGCGACAAAACGCCTATCTATTGTCGTGACATCAAAGCCGATGGCGCGATGACTGTGTTACTTAAAGATGCCATGCAACCCAACCTGGTGCAAACACTCGAAAACAATCCGGCGTTTGTCCATGGTGGTCCGTTTGCGAACATTGCCCACGGTTGTAATTCCGTTATCGCCACCAAAACAGCGTTAAAGCTTGCAGATTATGTGGTCACAGAAGCAGGCTTCGGTGCAGACCTTGGGGCAGAAAAATTCCTTGATATCAAATGCCGCAAGGCGGGTATCGCACCGTCGGCTATCGTGTTGGTGGCTACAGTGCGTGCCATGAAAATGAACGGCGGTGTTGCGCGCGAAGACCTGAACGAAGAAAACGTCGACGCAGTGGTTAACGGTTGTGCGAACCTTGGGCGCCACATTGAAAACATCAAGCAATACGGCGTGCCGGTGGTCGTGGCTATCAACCACTTTACGTTAGACACCGACGCCGAAGTCGCTGCTGTACAGGATTACGTCAAAAGTCAGGGCTCCGAGGCTATCGTCTGCAAACACTGGGCGTCTGGCTCTGACGGCACCAAAGATCTTGCCACCCGCGTCGTTGATATCATCGATGAGGGCAATGCAAACTTCGAAACGTTGTACCCTGACAACATGCCGTTGATGGAAAAAATAGAAACCATCGCCAAACGAATTTATCGGGCCGAAGAGGTGATTGCTGACAACACCATTCGTGATCAACTCAAAGCATGGGAAGACGCAGGCTATGGCGATCTGCCAATTTGTATCGCCAAAACACAATACTCGTTTACCACTGACCCCACGGTACGCGGTGCGCCCACCGGGCACAGCATTCCTATTCGTGAGGTCAGACTGTCAGCGGGTGCGGGTTTTATCGTCGCAATCTGTGGTGCCATCATGACAATGCCCGGGTTGCCACGCGCTCCGGCGGCTGAAGTCATTCGCCTGAACGACGAGGGTGATATTGAGGGTCTCTTCTGACCAGAACGTGCAACCAGAACAGACAACCAAAACAGTAAGAGACAGTGCGTGGCTAACAATGCCACACTGAGTCAAGAGTACGACGCGACGAGCGTAACGTTGTGACACATGGCAATCGTGGGGTATCCCTACGGTGGCCATGGGGCACACACGCGCTGGAGTCGTTTAAAAGTTAACTCCGGGTTGCCGCACAGGGCAGCCCGGATTTAAACAGGGAGGCAATACGTCAGGGAGATGTTGGTAGGTAATACATGCCTTGTTTCAAAAGAGACGTGTTAATCGGCTCGTTTGGTTAACACATGTTCGATACCAAGAGGAGAAGAAACGTACTATGAAAACTACAAAAAGAGCCTTTATGGGCTTGCTGGGGGCAACCGCCCTTGCTGCTAGCGCTGTGTCCAGCGTGGCGCATGCATGGGAACCCACTAAACCCATAGACTTTGTCATTATGGCCGGCGCCGGTGGTGGTGCTGACCAAATCGCCCGTTTTATTCAGTCAGTTGCCGAGAAAGGCAAAATGACACCGCGACCCTTAATCCCCAATAACAAGGGCGGTGGTTCCGGTGCTGAAGCACTGATTGCGCTAAACAACGCGCGTGATCCTGACCACACCATTCTGGTGACACTCAACTCGTTCTTTACGACACCGCTGCGACAGCCAAATCTTGGCATCGATATCAACACCTTTACCCCGGTCGCCATGATGGGCGTTGATCCTTTTGTACTGTGGGTCCACAAAGACCGCAACATCAACACCTTTGAAGACTGGCAGGCTGCGGTAAAAGAAGCGGATGGCGAATGGGTCATGGGTGGAACCGGTAAGGGCCAGGAAGATTCACTGGTGACCACATGGCTTGAGCAAAACTACGATCTCAAGATCAAGTACATCCCTTATAAAGGGGGCGGTGCAGTTGCGAAAGATCTCGCCGGTCAACAGATCATGTCTTCGGTTAACAACCCGTCTGAGGCAAAAGGCTTTTTCGAAAATGGCGATGTTGTGCCACTCGTGTCTTTCTCGGACGAGCGCTTGCCACTGGTCTCTGAAGTGCCCACTGTAAAAGAGCTGGACAAAGACTTCAGTTACTACAACCAGCGTGCGGTTGTTGGTGCACCTGGCATGTCTGACGAAGCGGCTGCTTACTATCAGGATCTGTTCAAGAAAATTTATGACAGTGAAGAGTGGCAGGGTTACATGGCATCAGAGAGTCTGTCACCGTTATGGATGGATGCTGCTGCACAAAAAGAGTATTGGCAGACCCAGGTCGACCGTCATAAAGAACTGCTCGAAAAAATGGGTGAGTAATTCACCTGTATCTGTTAGCACGATACAACGGTAAAACAGTCATCGTGTGACACAGATGACCTCCGGACCTGCACGCACAACGTGTGTGCAGGTCCAATCCTTCTTATAAAACCAACAGTAGACTGTGACGGGAGAGCTTCATGCGGCGCGCAGAATTCATTACAGCGGGTATCTTGGCCCTTCTATCTATCTATTTAATGTGGAAAAGCACAGAGCTTGAAATAGGATACGTCAGTGACGAAGGTCCTGGCGGGGGCGCCTGGCCGTTCTGGCTGGCTGCCATTATGCTGATTTGCACCGGCGTTATTGCCTACAACGCAATCAAAAAAACATCACCACCGTCCCAGTCAAAAGAGCCGTTACTCGATGGCTACGGCAAGAAGATGTTGCTGTTGGTCGGTGGCGGTATTTTCGGATTTATCGCGCTGATCGACATACTGTCCATGTACGGGGCCATGTTTGTGTTCCTGATTTATTATCTCAAAGTGCTCGGTCGCCACACGTGGCGATTGACGCTCACCATTGCGGTACTGACACCCATTATATTTTTCTTCTTCTTCGAAGCATTAATGCGTATCACGATGCCCAAGGGTTTACCCTTTCTGGAGCCCGTCTTTAACTATCTGAATACCATTATTTACTAGCGGCTGTGTGAGGACCATGTCGTTCATTAAGCCAATTTCGCACGAGACACAATCGTTATGATGGAAGTAATCGGACAATTAGGCGATGGCGTTCTTATGTCATTGCAGCCTCTCAACCTCGCACTGATACTCATCGGTGTCACGTTGGGTCTGTTTATCGGCGCCATGCCGGGCTTGGGGTCAGTCAATGGGGTGGCTATTCTCCTGCCCATTACCTTTCTGGTGCCACCCGGATCAGCCATTATATTTTTGGCGGCCATTTATTACGGGGCGATGTATGGTGGGGCCATCTCCTCCATTACGCTCGGCATACCGGGTGCGTCCACGGCGGTGGCCACCACCTTTGATGGCAGGCCGTTGGCCATGCAGGGTAAAGCACGCCTTGCGTTGGTGACAGCGGCAATAGCTTCCTTTATTGGCGGTACGGTGGCCAACGTGTTGTTCACCGGATTCGCGCCGTTATTGGCATCGGTTGCGTTAAGTTTTGGACCACCTGAAATATTTGCATTGATGCTGCTCGCGTTTGCAACGTTTGTGGGTCTGGGTGGCGATGATATTCCCAAAACTATTTTTTCAATCTGCATTGGCCTTGTATTCGCTGCGGTCGGGTTTGACGAGATCTCCGGTGCGCCACGATTAATCTTTGGCGATATTTCGGGCTTTCTTCACGGTATCAACTTTTTGGTGTTGGCAATTGGTGTTTACGGTATCGGTGAGATGCTGTGGACGATCGACAGTACACGCGGAAAAATCACCTCCACCGAAACCAAAATGAGTGTGAAGGGTGCGGTAGAAGATGCCAAGTACGGCATGAAGAAAAGTTGGAAAGGCACGACCATCGGTTCATTCCTTGGATTTTTTGTGGGTATCTTGCCAGCGGCAGGTGCAACACCGGGCTCACTGATGGCCTATGGTGTGTCGAAACTGACGTCAAAAACACCCGAAGAGTTTGGTAAGGGACACCCGGAAGGGGTTGCAGCACCAGAGGCTGCCAACAACTCGGCATCAACGGGTTCCATGTTGCCAATGCTAACGCTCGGCATACCGGGGTCGCCAACCACCGCGATTCTGCTTGGGGGTATGGTTATTTGGGGGCTGACACCCGGGCCGCGGCTCTTTACTGATCAGCCTGAGTTTGTCTGGGGGCTTATCGGTTCCTTCTATGTGTCTAACTTCTTTGCGCTGGTGGTGAATCTGTCGTTTATCCCGCTGTTCATTTGGGTATTGCGTATGCCATTTACCATTCTTGCAGCCATGATTTTTGTCTTGTCGGTAGTGGGTGGTTATGCGGCAACACGTGACATGCATGATGTTTGGTTGATGCTGGGATTTGGCGTCGGTGCCTACTTTCTGCGTAAGCTCGACTACCCGCTGGCACCGGCGGTACTCGCCATTGTTCTCGGACCCATCGCTGAACCCACCCTGCGCCAGTCATTGTTGTTGTCGTCGGGTGATCCGTCTATTTTCTTTACGCGACCGATCGCAGGTCCTATCACCGTCATTGCGATCGTGCTGATTTTACTGCCACTGTTGAAAGTGATGTTCACAAAGTCGAAGGGTAACAAGCCCAAAGATGATGGCGAAACGCTTGCATAGGCGGCGTTCGATACATCGCAGACAGGTGGTCGCATCCATCGGCAGGTAACAGGTGATGCCTGGAATCCGGGGCTGAAGTCCCGGATTCCGGGTGCGTTACAACCTCAGGTTACGCTGTTTCGCTCGGGTAACGGCACTGTCAGTTATGCCGAAGCCAGCGAACTGTCTGATTTCACCGGCCTTAAACCTATTGAGCTGTTCGCGCTGAAACCCGAGCGGCTCATCATCCATGAACTCCTCGTACGCGTCACGGCCGACCTGTCGGTCAAGGACGGCTCTGACTATGAAGTACTCGGTCTGAATCTCCGGGGTATGGTCAAGGAGATATACGACGATCACATTGTGCCCGAGATGGGTACATTAAAAACCGTGTCAGACGACCTGCACAGAGAGGCTGCTCTGCGAATCTCGGCAGAGCTCGACGCTCATATCTATGCTCCGGACATTCCTGAAGCGCCCATCGAAACAACACGATCACGCTGGTTTGGCTGGTTCAGGAAAACACCGCCGCCACAACCAACACACGCTGCGCAATCAACCGAACTCAGCGCATTGGGCCATTGGAAGCAGGAGCTGCCAACCACAACCGAGCCGCTGCAGAGAGCCTGCATTGCAGCACTCATCAAAGTGGTCGGTACTATTGTGGGGCATCGAGGGCGACTCGTTGCAGATAAAGATCTTGTGGTAACCCTCTGTTGTCGTCGTGTCGGTAATGGTTATGGCAGCCAGATGCTGGGGCAAGCGATGGAGCCTTTTTTTCTGCAGGCAGTCAACGATAAGCGCTACTGTTTGCTGCCCGCACAGGACAAACCGGTCATCATGAATGTCAAAGGTGCATCGGCTGCCGGCAAAAGCACCATTCGACCCAAACAACGT
>CALDUO010000164.1 GCA_937923745.1 uncultured Granulosicoccaceae bacterium | reverse complement strand
ACCTCTATCTGCACATCGAGTTCGCCGAGGTTATTTTCCTGCAACTTGACTTGCTGTTCGGCAATCACGCTTTCAATGGTTTCCAGTACCCGCCTGAAGTTGTCTTCAAGCGCCGGGTTTTCATCGTGCTTGTGGATAGCTGCGTAACCCTGTGTCACCTGCTGAGCTCCGTCGAGGTACACTTTCAAAAACTTGCGTGCCTTACGCGCATCACGCGGATCTTCTTCAATACGCTCAAGTATTTTACGGGCTTCGCTGGCGATACGCCGCAAACGGTCTTTGAGTTCCGGGTTACGGATATCTCGCCGCGCATTTTCAATGGCAAGTATTTTTGTTTCGCCTTCTTCGAGTAGCTCAAGGACTTCCTCGGAAGTAATGCCCACCGCTGACAGGTCAGGATTTTTTCGGTTGATATCAAATCCATAATACAACCATGACCCAACAAACGTCGCTAAACCAAACAGCACGCTATCAATAAAGTCATAGCCGGTGCCCAGCCACGCAACCACAAACATGGCTAAACCCAGCAATATAGCGCTGGTGAATTTATAGGGAATGGTGCTGGTTCGGCGCACGATGTTGCGTTTGCGGGCAGCCTTGGCAATGCCGAGTCCGCGTCGCATCATGGTAGCGGCAACCATACAAAGCCCAAATCCGGCCCCGTAGGCGAGTGCCTTGCCCGCCTCGCCGCTCATTAAACTCATTAGGGCGGCTGGCAACAACGGCAACGGCAGCAGGTACAGCAATGCGCCACCGAGCAGCGTCGGACGGACCGAGGTGTCTGGGTTATAACGCCGGGCAGTCATCAGACAGCGAACAGCGCTTGCCAGGACAACCAGCTTATGCCGAGGAACAAAATAATGAACCCAATGGTTCGTTGGATAAATACGGGCATACAGAGCGCCTTAGTCGATGTGTCTGGTGAGACAGTATACCGTCTCTTTTAGCGTGTTAAGTCCGCGTTCACGCAGATTACCCAGAATATCGGGGCCCTCTGAAGTGTTCACAACCTTAATAGCGAAAGAGTCGCCATAGATCGCCTGCACCTCATCCTCCGGTACCGAGAACGGCGGTCCTTTCATTTTGTCTTGGTCATAGGCCATGCTGATCAGCATGACACGTGCACCGTCAGGGCACAGTGAGGCGAGTTTCGCCGCATACGCAGGCCGCATATCAGCAGGCATTGCGACCGTTGCGGCGCGGTCGTACACCGCGGCAACAGGCCCCACCAACGCAACTGGCAGATCAAAAAAATCACCGCAAATGATGGTGATTTTATCGCCTTGGTAGCTGACAAAACCGGCATTGTCACGAATTGTAAAAGCCAGCGACGCCTCGTCAAAAAAGCGCTTGGCAGCGATTTCGCTGAGCTCGGAGCCGATCACCTGGTAACCGGCATCTGCGAGCCACAGGAGATCCGGGGAGTCGCCACACAACGGCACGAATACGCGATTGGCCTCATCATCATCGACCTGGGGTTCAACGCCAAGTGTCTGCCAATGCGCCACGAGCCGTGTGTTAGGGCGACGTTGTCGCCACCCTGTTTTGTCGCTCTCCCACGAATCCAGCCAGTAATCACCTTTCACGACACAACTCCGGCAGCCTGTTCCGGCTGGTATAGCCACTCGCGCCAACCGCCAAGCAGCGGGTAGTAGAGCCCAAGTTTAATTTCACGGTGTTCCAAGGCGCTCATGATAGCAGCATAGCGCGACAACTGAGGTTCGTAACGCTCGCGCTCATTGTCGAGAAAGCCGTCAAGATCGCCTCCCCGATGATCACCGGTTTTAAAGTCAATGATCCAGCGGCTGCCATCGTCGTCAACAAAGGTGCGATCTACAATACCGGATACCAGCTGCCCGTCTATCACTCCTGTCAGACGGTATTCTGACACCGCACTGCCCTGATGGTTACCGAGCAACCACTGGCAGCGCGCATCATTGACCAAACCGGTTAGCGAGTCTTGGACGCGTTTGACCGCTTTCGGTAAATCGCCGGGCGCAACGCCCAGAGCACTGAGCTGTGTTTCGTAATACGATCTGCGGGCAGTGGGCGAACTTGCTGAGTCAGCGCCCGGTGTCGGGGCAGTTTCTGCGGCGCTATGACTTTCGGCCAAACGCTGAATCTGCCGATGCACGACCGTACCGATATGTCTTGCCGTGGTACTCGCCCATTCAAACTCAACGGCATCCCCCGTCGCGTTATTGGCCAACTGCGATGGCTCTGTGGTATCGGCCCGAAACCACTGCGCACGAAGGTCGGGCGGGGTCCAGCCCGATGTCAGCCGAACGAATGGCGGAGCAATGTTGCTTTCTTCGTCATCGTTTGCCGCGTGCCCGTTTACCTTGTGCCCGTTTGCCTTGTAACCATTCGCCTCGGACAGGTTCTCCAGAGGCATATTTTCACCGGGCATATTTTCACCGGGCATATCGTCAGTCGCAGACAGCGCTTGTGGAAATAGGTCTCCCTGTTCACCCACGGCAACAGCTTGCGCCTGCTCAATAGATTCCGCCACGTCGTCAGCACGTGCGTTGACTTGTTTGGTAAATTCATTTGCGACCACCGGCCACAGTGGATACAACAAGCTATTGCGTTCGGGTAATTTGAGCGTCTCAGGGTCATCGCGTTGCGTGTGCCCAATGAGGTGCAGTGCACTCCGCGCTCGCGTTGACGCAACATACAGCAGCCTTAAAAGCTCGTTGTCCGACTTTAATCGCTGACTTTTTTTAACCAACTGCAATATCGGGTCGTGCTTTGAGTCGATGTTGGTCTCCGGTATCGGCGCCAGTACCAACCGCCCGTTGTCTCCGTCGACGGTCTCGACCCAATTGAGCAGTTGGCTGACATCACCCCGGGCACGGGCGCCGATCTGTGGCAACACCACGGTATCAAACTCGAGTCCTTTGGATTTGTGGATGGTCATGATCTGCACACGGCTGGCAGTCTCAGCGTCCGGACCTTCAAGCGATGGTGCAAATAATTGCACCATGCGATCACTGACATAGGAAAAATCCCACAGAAGGCCTGCTGCTTCGATCCGTGCGAGCTCTTGAAAGCACGCTTCTGATGCACCGACGTCCGCAAGCCCGCGATAACTGGCTGGTCCACCCAATTCAAGCCATACGCTCTCAACCCATCGCACCAGCGATGACCGACTGGCCTCATACATTGCCGGTGTTAATACACCCAGCAAACGGGACACCCGCTGTTGTCCATCGGGGCTCAGCGTATCCACAACCGCAGCGTCGTTTAACCGTGTCCAAAGGGCAGTATGACCCTCTGTACCGGCAAGCCGATACAGGTCATCTAGCGTTAAACCACAAAACGGCGCACGCAACACGGCTAACCAATGCACCCTGTCCTGCACCACCATTAATGCGCGGGCAAGACTGAGAATGTCTTTGACCACCAAGCGATCGCCAAGCGTCTCGATATCAATGGCCTGATACGCGATACCCGCACGTTGCAGTGCGTCAAAAATTTCAGTCAGTACTGATTTGCTGCGCACCAGAATCGCGACGTTACCCGTGTCATTGGATGTCAGCGCATCACCAACAATCTGTACCGTAGCCAATGCTTGCGCGTGCCGGTCAGTCGAGTCAAACCCGTGGATTGACACCGCAGCCGGATACTCGGCATCGGAGACAGATTGCCGACCGGGAGACGACTGTGAATAAGTGATGGCACCGGTATCAAGGTCGGGCTGTTCGGGAAAGATGTTGGAGAACGCGGTGTTGCACCAGTCCACAATGGCAGGGTCGGACCGAAAATTAACACTGAGTGTCAAAGGCTCTAACGAGACGGCACCCACACCCGTCTGCGCTGCCTGTAAAAACAAACCGACTTCAGCGTCCCGGAATCGATAAATGGACTGCATGGGATCGCCTACTGCAAAGAAGGTTCTGCCATCAAAGTTCTCCCACCCCTGCACCAGTTGTTTAAATAAATTGAACTGGGAAATGGACGTATCCTGAAACTCATCAACCAGCATGTGCTGAATACGGTAATCGAGTGATAATGCAAGATCGGTTGGCTCACCGTCGCGACCCAATGCGCGTGAGGCTCGCATCGCTATCTCCGAGAAGTCAACGTCACGCGTCAGGCTAAATTCCCACTGCAGCTCTGCCACGGCAAACAACAGAAGTTCCAGCAGCGCATCGATGATATCGAGCTGTTGCCCGGAGTAACCGGCAACCGGTAACCGGGCAGCCTCTGATAACAAGCGGGTAAAGTGGGGGTGATCAGACAGCTCTGACAATAGTGTCATCGCGCGGTCTTTCTCTGCTTTAAGTGCAGGTTTTGTCAGGCCCAAAGATTCCACATCGGCAGGATTCGCCGGAAAACCCTCACCTTTGGTCAGCCGTTTTCGCAAGCCACCGTCTTTGGTCAGCAGCACCGTTGCAATGGCCTGCCATAACATGGCCTGATGCAATGACGGTACGGGGAGTTCGGCGAGTGACTGGATGCCATTCAAACCTGCAGGCTTTTTATCAGAGCCAGCGGCATCCAGACACCGGTCAGCATACTGCAACAGCGGCAGTACCTGCTCCGGAAAAAACGATGGCACACTGGCACCCAGTTTATTAAAGGCCGTTTCAAGCAATGCATCCAGATCCTGCTGCAACGCATCACGGGCACTGCCTTTGGCGTAATGACGAAGCCATTGATCACGATTGCCGAGCATCACCGCCAGAAGATCACGGAGTCTGTCGACATTATTATCTACATGATTGAGCAATACTTTGAGCGAATGTCCGCCCGCGTCGTTGTCTTGTAGTGCTGTCTCGATGCAGCGTTTTGCCGCTGCTTCATACAGCGTACGCGCATCTTCGCGTACCGATAGCTCAACACCAAAACCTGCGGTTACCGGCATCTGCCGGGTCAGCACTGCACACAGTGAATCAATGGTTTGAATATTCAGGCGCTGCGGATTATTCAGTAGGTGCCACTCGTGCCCGGCGTCGTGTTGCAGTACCGACAGCGCCAGCTCGCGTGATGCATGCTCGTAGTCGCTCTCCACCGGCACCTTATCTGCTGCTGCTTGCAGGAGGCTAACAACCCGCTGCCGCATCTCCACCGCCGCTTTACGCGTGAACGTGATCGCCAGTACAGATTCAGGTTGCTCTACCCGCAGCAGCAGCGTCAGTATGCGACGCGTCAGTAATTCGGTTTTACCCGAACCTGCCGGTGCCTGAACAATAAACGACCGCGTTGGATCCAAGGCACGCTGTCTGTCGGCATCATCTGCGATCATTGTGTCGGCTCCGACTCCGACTCGGTGTCTTCATCAACCGCAAGCGCAGCGGCATCGATACGACAGACGGGCTTGAGATCGCAATAGGTACACGCACCTGGCACAGGGGTGACGCTGGCCACGCCCTCTTTTATTTCACCGGCGAGTAAAGTAAGACGTTCTTTCCATCGGTCAACCTGCTCTGACCACGTTTGCTCATCAGGTGGTGCTTTAACACCCGGCAACCGGATATGGCTCTCTGCCAGTCCAATAAACCCCTGTCGGTTCCGTGCAACCTGTGCAAAACAAACCCCGGTAACTTCTTGGTTAAAAGCAGCATACAGCGGTAGCTGCGCACTCACGATGCGTGGTTCGTTCCAGCTTTTGGTTGAGTTATGTTTTCCGGTTTTATAATCAATAATAAGGTGACCACCCACAGTGTCGGTATTACTACCGCTGTCATCACTGACCAGCGCGTCGACACGATCAACTTTTAATGTGACAGTAATGTCGTTGACGGTGACCGTTTGCTCGCGTTCGGTAGCAACGACTTCAAAGGGTTCTCTTAACCACTCATGACGGGTGATCCATTCCAACATCAGGGTCTTGTTACGCTCGGCTTCGAGCTGCCGCAGCGTGACGGACTGATGGTTCACTGCCTCCATCGCCTGATCGACACAATCGTTAACCACCGCCTTTAACGCATCAGCGGTGTGCGATTCCAACGACTCGTGTGTTTTTACCGTCTCCCAAAAATACTGCATCGCAAGGTGGAACACATTACCGCGGTCTCTGGCATCAATACCCATGACTGGATCTTCCACTGCACGGGTACGCAGCCTGTGTGTAACAAAAGAACGGAACGGGCAACTCGCCTGATCTTCAAACAGACGGGCACCGCCTCTGACAGTATCACCCACAGCGACGCCTGGTCCTTGATGATCGTCAAGTGTTTCAAGGCTGACGGCAGCAAAGATATGTTGGGCTACCGGTGTCACTGTCGCTTGCGTGACTTCAGAATAAAGCGGATGGCTGACATCACGCACCGGAACATCTGCAATGAGTGGCGATGCATCGACCTCAATGGCGTCTCTGATCTGCGGCCACGTAAACGTCACTTGCTCAGCACACCGCTTCCACCACTGTGTCAACACTTCAGCATTGTTGACATCGGTTTGTACTGATGCGCCCGGCACCTGTTGCTCGCGTTGCCAACTCAACGGTAAAAACGGATTCGCCCGGCTGCGTCCCGGCCACGTATCGATGTCCAATCCTACAACCCACAACCGGTCAAACGTGAGTCCCTGGGATTCCAGCCCCCCCATAATCTGAATGGGTGTCGCGCCTACCTCACGCTGGAATACCTTGGCCACACTCATGTCATTAACGCGTTGTAACATCGTGTTGACCGATACTTCACCGGTCAGAAGATCCAGTTGGCCCAATCCCTCCAACATATCCCGAAACAAAGCGATAGCCTGAAACTCAACAGAGCCCGGTGGTGACTCGCCCGGCCAACCGGCAGCGTCGAGCACATTGACAAAACGACGGAACCACTCGGACGGCAAGGCGGGTTTTATCGGTGTGCGATTTTGTAACTGACGGGCGATACGGGTGAGTCCGGCAGGTACCCGTTCCATCTCCAACAGCGTTTCAACTGTCAGTGCAGTGATCGCTTTGGAACGACGCTTTATGTCAAACGCCGAACGGGTGTCTCGTTCACTGCCGGCCTCTGCGAGATAACACGATGACAGTAGCTGCGAAATATCATCGGAATCGGTTAGCCCCTGAAAAGCAAACCGAAGCAACAGCAAAGCCGTGTCGACCGCGGGCACATACCGAAGCGGCTCACCCAACGACAGATCAAAGGGTCGGCCCATTTGTTCGATGGCAGTCAGCGATGCTGCCGGAAAAAACACCGCATCAAATGCCCTTAGCACTTCAGCGCGTCGGTTACCGAGATCAGGAATAACCACGCCCAATGACACTGCACGGGGTGACGCAGCGTCTGATGAATGCTCCAGTGCATGACGCACCTCTGCCGCAACACTATAGAGCTCTTCATGTGCTTCACGGTAAGCCATTTTTTCACAGACAGTTGCCTGTTCGGGCGTGAAGTCAGCGGACTTATTCACCGACACCCCAAGACTGACCAACGCATCCAGTAACTGTGTTTGGGCCGGATTCAGCGACAGAAAACCGGCCATCGACACAGATTGAGGCAATCTCATGGCCGGTGAGCTCAGGTAATCGGTGACAAGCCGGGTGAGGGTTGCAGCACTTAACACGCCTAACCGCTGGCAGGCTGCTTCGAACAATTGCGCCCAGCTACCGTATCGCTGATGATCAACCGTTAACGAAACACCGGACAGTGACGGGTTGGATGTTAGACTGGCATCCCAACAATAGTCGTGAGCGATACGCCATGCCGCCGCCACTGTTTTGGCCGTGGCACTACCTGTGATCAGACCCGCGTTCGTATCGTCAGTTAATGCCGAGTCAATCACTTGCTCCCACAACAACAACTCCGACTCAACACTCAACGGAAAACGGGTAACAACGCCAGCCACAAATAGATCGTCGAAGCGCTCTTTCAGCCATACATCGAACGACACGATCCTGGGAGATTCCCATGCGATCAATCCACGCTCCAGCATCGACACCGCAAAACACTGCTGATACCAGCGCGCCAACCGCTGATTGGCGGTGACAATAACGTCCCCTTTTTCCAACGCCAACGCCAGTTTTTCACCGGTGCGCGCGTTCCCTGTCATGGTTGTCGAATTCATTGACACAATGTTACACCATCCCGCCGCCCCACTATGGCATCCTAACGGGTTCATGACCTGACCACGGTATCTCAGGAGTCCCGTATGTTTGAATGGATCAGTAGCCCGGAGGCGTGGGTAGCGCTCGGCACCCTAACCGCACTCGAAATAGTGCTCGGCATCGACAACATTATTTTCATTTCGATTCTGGTCGGAAAACTACCGGAGGAACAGCGCGATCGCGCCCGCAAAATCGGTCTTGGTCTGGCCATGTTTGCACGCCTTGCTTTGCTGTTTTCGATCACCTGGGTTATGGGTCTGATAGAACCTCTGTTTACCGTGCTGGGCCAGGAACTTTCAGGACGTGATCTGATTCTCATTGGAGGTGGGCTGTTTCTGTTGGCAAAATCAACGCACGAAATTCACGACAGCCTTGAGCTACCCGGCGACAGTGGGCAATCGCTCTCTGGCACCGCCACGTTTGGCGGCATTTTGTTTCAGATTGCGTTACTCGATATTGTCTTCTCGCTGGACTCGGTGATAACCGCCGTAGGTTTGGCAGAACAGGTTTCAGTGATGGCCATCGCAATAATCGTGGCTGTCGGGGTCATGCTTTTTGCAGCCCGGTCGATAGGAGAGTTTGTAGATAAAAATCCGACAATCAAAATCCTGGCGCTGTCGTTCCTGATTTTGGTAGGGGTCACCCTGATAGCTGAAGGGCTCGAGTTCCATGTACCGAAAGGTTACATCTATTTTGCGATGGCGTTCTCGGTTGCAGTGGAAATGATCAACATAAAAATGCGCGACCGTCGGTCCAGAGCCATCACGCTCAACAGGAAAAACCCTGGACAGTTACCGGTCAGGGAACCTAAATAAATACAAAGGACGAAACAGTTATGACAAACAAACCTATTCTGGTCACTGGCGGCGCCGGTTATATCGGAAGCCATGTCGTCAAATTATTGGGCGAGCGTGGCGAACAGGTAGTGGTATTGGATGACCTGTCAACCGGCAATGAAGACGCCGTATTGCATGGTGAGCTGGTCGTGGGTAAAACCGGCGATCAGCCGCTGGTCGATAGTCTGCTGAAAAAACACGATATCGACACCGTGATTCATTTTGCGGCACACACGATCGTGCCTGAAAGTGTCTCCAACCCGCTAAAATACTATGCAAACAACACCTGCAGCACACGTTCATTGCTGGAGTCTTGCGAGCGCGCCGGAATCGCAAATTTTATTTTCTCATCAACCGCTGCAACCTATGGCATACCGGAGAACGATTCGGAACCCTGCGTAGAGACGTTACCGACCAGCCCAATCAACGCCTATGGCATGTCAAAATTGATGTCAGAGGCGATGTTACGCGACCTCAGCGCCGCAACCGATTTAAAGCACGTGGTACTACGGTATTTTAATGTGGCAGGCTCTGACCCGGATGGTCGCATCGGCCAGTCAACACAAAATGCCACTCTGCTCATTAAGGTTGCAGCCGAAGTTGCGGTGGGCAAACGTGATCAGCTGTATGTGTACGGTACCGACTACCCAACACCAGATGGCACCGGCGTTCGTGACTACATCCACGTCACTGATCTTGCCTCCGCGCATTTGTCTTCATTGGACTATCTGCGTAACGGTGGCGAGTCTACACTGATGAACTGCGGCTATGGTCATGGGTTTAGTGTCAAGCAGGTGATTGACTCGGTTGAACGGGTACACGGAAAACCTATCAAGGTTGTCGAAGAACCCCGACGTGCCGGTGATCCACCGTCACTGATTGCTGCCGTCGATAAAATACACAGCACCATCGATTGGACCCCCGAATTGGACGACCTCGACGTCATTGTCAAAACGGCTATTGACTGGGAATACAAGCTGCTGGAAAGGCAGCACAATATGGCTAAAGCGGCAGTATAATATCGGGCTCGTACCGCGTTTGTCTTCTGGCCATTCTGGCCAGAAGTACATCTGACACCCGCTTGTAATAATGCAAATGCAGCTTGGGCTGCAACGCACTCAACGATTCGGCAGACACCTCTACAGCGGTGACATCACAAGCAGCAAAGTAACGCTGCTTCTCAAAATTGCCATGAATAAAACCGGACTCGCCAATGGTCTCGCCAGCTGTGTAGAGCTGCTGAAGGCGCAACGGATTCTTCTCGCCGGTACTCACGGTCACCACCCCGTCTGCCAAAATCAGCAGCTGCCTGTCACGATTGCCGTCCGCAAGCAACTCGTCACCGCGAGCATACTCAACGATACGGGTTTCGCTGAGCAATCTGGCGCTGTCCGCGTCTGAGAATTCTTTAAAAAACGCCAGATCAAGCAATTTCGGTAACCAACTGCGCTGCGGCTCTACGAGCTGTTCGATGACCTTAAAATGTTCAATATAACCCGACAGCGCATCAATCATTTCAACCCCTGACTGGAACCGCTGGTCCGGGTCTTTTTGAAGCACTTTTTCAAGAATGTTTGACAGCCCCTTGGGCAGATCAGGGCGAATATCAGCCAGCCTCGGTGCCGGTTGATGTACAACGATTTTAAAGAGCTCCTTAACCTTGCGTGCCTTAAACAGCTGCTTGCCCGTCAGCAACTCGAACAGCACAGTACCCAGCGAGTAGAAGTCGCTGGCTGGCCCCAGATCTTTGCCCATGATCTGTTCGGGCGACATGTAATTGGGTGTACCCAGCGTCGGGCCGCGCCGACTTAACCCCGAATTTTCAGACAGCCCCACCGCAATGCCAAAGTCGAGAATTTTTACACGCCCGTCCTCTGACACCATGATGTTGGCGGGCTTGATATCACGGTGAACAATGTCTTGGCGATGCGAATAATCCAGCGCTTTGCAACAATCGCAAATCACTTCAATGGCCCGGTATACCGGCAGCTGCTTTTGGCCCTTGCCATATTTTTTGAGAGAGTCGCCATCAATCACTTCCATGATGATGTAATTGAGGTCTTCAAACTGACCGGCATCGTAGACAGTGACGATGTTGGGATGGCGTAACTGGCCGGCAGCAAAGACTTCTGTCTGATACGCCTTCTGCGCACCCGGCACCTTACCGGTGGTGGCATGAACCTCACCCACTGGCGACAGCTTAATTGCCACTTCGCGACCCAGAATGGTATCGAGCGCCCGGTGCACGACACCGCACGTACCACTGCCCATGCGGGGGCCGATCGAGTATTTACTGATGAGCTCAGGGACATCAATGTCCAACGATTGGATACCCGGGCGCGACGCCGCAACACTGTTGTTTGCGGCTGGCCCTTCTGGCTTGTCGACGCCTGCGGCGTCGGCGTCAGACGGTATCTGTTTTTCAGGAGCGTTCATGGGTGGCAATGTTAACTGATTCACAAAATTTTAGCCTCCACCACAGCGGTGTCGTGGTCAATCGACTCATGGATCAGGCTCGAAAAAGACAGCCTGAACAGTCAATGCAGGGCCAAAACGCCAGGCACTTAACCCTGCCCAGATAACCCAAACGAATGACACTGAGTTAAGACACCGCTAGACCACCAGCGATGGAAAGAAAAAACCCGATACCGATACAGATAGCATAAAAAACGCAAAAGCGGCGGCAATACTGACAGTGAATGTTGTGTCAAACGCATGACGAATAATATGCCCGACTACCGAGAGACTCCAAACCAGGTACACAAAACCAGCCATTGCGGCCACAGGATCCTCGCCAGCGCCAATCTCAGCGGCAGCAGTCGACTGGCTCATCAGAACCACTGACGCCAGATTCAGATACACACTTGCCATCGCATACGAGATCATCACCTGGTTAAAGCGCTCGGGCTTTGTCACCATTTTCAGCGCAAGGCTGGCAATAAGCGCGACCAACCCAACGTCAAGCAATGCCAACGGTATGGCTCGACCCAGTCCAATAAAGTAACCGCCAGTGAGGGCATAGCTGAGGATAGCGAGCAGCACCGACACCAACAGGGTGTGCTGATCACCCGGCATATCCTGCGGCCGGGACATCAAGAAGGACAAGCGAAACCCTTTATGGAGTAACTGCAACACCGACCTGTTGATCCTCACTGTTGTCCGGTCTGGTACCGGGTTTAGGCTAACTGAACACCGCCGTATAATATCACCTATCCGTCGGAGTTCCGGTACACTGAAGCTTCGGACGCTCCAACCACAGGCATACTGATGTACATCCCAGGGACCCCATTCAGAATGAGCGACCGCTTTCGCGGCTACCTGCCTGTGGTCGTAGATGTCGAAACAGGTGGCTTCGATTCCGGGCGCGACGCACTACTGGAAATAGCGGCGGTCTTGCTACAATTTGACGACAATGGCGTGTTGTCACCGACCACGACGGTCAGCACCCACGTGATACCGTTTGACGGCGCTAACATCGAAGAAAAATCACTGGAAATTAACGGCATCGACCCGTGGCATCCACTGCGTGCCGCCCGAAATGAAAAAGATGCGCTGGGTTATTTGTTTAAACCTATCCGCGAAGCCGTCTCCGACGCAGAATGCACCCGCGCCATCCTTGTCGGACACAATGCATTTTTTGACCTGAGTTTTCTGAATGCGGCAGTTGCCAGAACCGGCATCAAACGTAACCCGTTTCATCCCTTTAGCTGTTTTGATACCGTCTCGCTGGGTGGCTTGGCCTATGGCCAGACCGTGTTGGCCAAAGCGGCTACCGCGTCAGGTATCCAGTGGGATACCGAAGAGGCCCATTCCGCCATTTACGACACACGACGCACCGCTGACCTGTTTTGCGACATTATCAATCGGTGGGAAGCACTGCATCGCAACGATGCACAACAAAATGCCCAGCCTCCCGGCGCGCCAAGAGGCACGCCAAGAGGCGAGCCACTGACTGGCACAAACGGGAATGGCCCTGAAGAGAATAGCCCGTAAGGGATTCGCTCAGGAGGAAACAACGTTGCAGGGAATAACCGTAATGAGGGTGGCGCTACCTGAGCATGGCGCGCGGTAGTACGGCGCCCCGACCGCTTAAAACCCAGAACCGCTCAATACCCAGAACCGCTTAATACCTCGAACCGCTTAATACCGGGCAACAGGCAGCCAAATTTCCCGATAGAAAATCATGATCACAGGCTGTCTTAACAACCTGTGATCAAAAAAAACTCAAGCGTTGGTGTTAGTTCGCGACCTCATCAATCATTTTCTTGAGCTCACCGGATTCTGACAGCTCAAGGGTTATGTCACACCCACCGACCAGTTCACCCTTAATGTAGAGCTGCGGAAAGGTTGGCCAGTCGGCAAATGCCGGCAGATTCTCAAATATCTCGGGGTCTGCGATAACATTGACGTAAGCAAACTCACGATTGCACGCCTTTAACGCTTCTGCGGTCCGGCTGGAAAACCCACACATCGGCATCTGCGGTGTGCCTTTCATATAAACAATCACCGGATTGTTCTCAACCTGTTCTTTGATGCGATCCAAAACTTCCATAAGGGCCTCGAAATGTGTTCAGAAAAATAAAATCAGTGTGCCTGCCGGGTATCTATATGTGCCTGCAGCCAGAGTTCAAGCAACGCCAGGTGCCATAGTTTACTGCCCTGCAGCGCTGTGTAATGTTGATCGGGTTCCCGTAACAGAGTTTCGACCATTGATTGTTGAAAAATTCCGCGCTGTCGGCAGGCGGTAGATTCAAGCGCATCACGCATGTAGTCGAGAAATTCTCCCCGAACATACTTCAGTGCAGGCACCGGAAAATAACCCTTTACACGATCAATGACGCTATCGGGTACCACCCCACGCGATACTGCTTTCAGCGCGTATTTACCGCCATCGCGTATCTTGAGCTCAGGCGGCATACTGGCCACAAATTCAACCAGCTCATGATCCAGAAACGGCACACGGGCCTCAAGACCCCACGCCATGGTCATATTATCGACCCGTTTAACCGGATCATCGACCACAAGCGTGGTGACATCCATGTGCAACACACGGTCAAGGTAGTCATCACCACCAGACTCCTGCAGCAGTCGCAGCACCAAGGCTGAAGTTGGATCGTCTTTCAGGTGTAATGACGGGTCGACCGTGTCTAGCCAGTTTTGATGAGACCGGTCGAAATACCGGGAAGCAAACCGGCCCAACTCATCTTCATCGGTGGCATTGTGCATTTGTTCGTACCAGAAATAGCCGCCAAATACTTCGTCTGCACCCTGTCCACTTTGCACCACTTTAACCTGCGACGCCACCTGTTCGCTGAGCAAATAAAAGCCGATCGCATCTTGCCCAACCACCGGTTCTGCCATTGCATCTATGGCTTCGGGTAATCGTCTGAGCATGTCGTCGTTAGGGACATGAAACCGATAATGGTCGGTACCGTAAAGCTTGGCGACCTGATCAGAGTATTCGAATTCGTTACCGCTCTCCTCGGGCTGATCATCAAAGCCAACAGTGAAGGTTTTAAGATCCTTAACACCGGCCTCAGCCAACAAACCGACCAATAAACTGGAGTCGAGTCCGCCCGACAGCAACACACCGACAGGCACATCAGCAATTTCCATACGGCGTCGCACTGATTCTTTTAACGCATGCCGAACACCTTCAATCCATTCGGCTTCTGACCTGGCAACCGCAGGTCGGTTGGCATGCAGCGTCCAATATCGTTGTTCGGACAACGTGCCGCGCTCGTCTATCCATGCAAAGTGACCGGGTTGCAGCTTGCGGACGTCTTTAAACAGAGTGGCTGGCGCTGGCACCACAGCGTGTAGCGTCAGGTGATGATGCAAACCGATCGGGTCGATGTCGGCACTGACCGCCCGGTCAGTAAACAACGCACGGGTATCGGATGCGAATGCGAAGCGCTGTTGGTTTAACGCGTAATACAAGGGCTTGATGCCCATGCGGTCTCGCGCCACAAACAGTTTACGGGTCCGCGTGCTGTAAATGGCGAACGCAAACATCCCGGTGAGCCGCGCAACACAGTCGGCGCCCCATTCGGCGAAGGCCCTGAGTATCACTTCGGTATCGCCGCTGGACTTAAATACATGCCCCTTGGCCAGCAGCTCCTTACGCAGCTCGGGATAATTGTAGATAGCGCCGTTAAAAACAATAGACAGGCCGCTGTCGGCGTCGGTCATGGGTTGGCTTGACCGTTCAGACAGGTCAATGACCGACAGACGCCGATGGCCAAATCCGACACCGTCTGCAAACCACTGGCCACCGGCATCAGGGCCACGGCGCTCCAACGGTTTCATCATGGCGGCGATGCGCTCAGGAGATACGCTCTGGCCGTTAAAATTCAGGACACCACAAATGCCACACATAACGGGGTGTCAGATTCCGGGTAGGTACTGGGTAAGTACTGGGATAGGAAGGGGGGTACCAAGCCCGACCCGCGTTGACGGGTCGGTTTGGTTTAACGCAATTACGCGAGTGAGCTGTAACGTGACGATACTTTCGCCCAATCGACGACTTCAAACCATTGCTCTATGTATTCGGGTCGCTTGTTCTGATACTTCAGGTAATAAGCGTGCTCCCAGACATCAAGTGCCAGAATCGGGGTGCCTTGCTGGTCAGCGACGCTCATTAGCGGGTTATCTTGGTTGGGGGTGCTGGTCACGACCAGTTTGCCGTCTTGCACGATCAGCCATGCGAAACCAGAGCCAAAACGGGTCAAGCCTGCCTGGGTCATCTGCTTTTGCAGCTCTTCCTGAGAGCCAAAGGTGTCGTTGATGGCACTGGAAAGCGCATCAGATGCTGAGCTTCCGCCAGCACACATGGAGTTCCAGTAGAGAATGTGGTTGTACAGGCCACCGCCGTTGTTGCGCACAGCCGGCGCAGAATCAGAGGACACATCACCCATGATGTCTTCCAGCGACTGGTCCGCTAATGGGGTGTCTTTTACCGCACCGACAAAATTGTTGTAGTAAGTGCGGTGGTGGCGGTCATAGTGGATCTCCATGGTTTGAGCGTCAATATGTGGCTCAAGTGCATTAAAGTCGTAGGGGAGATCTGGAAATTCGAAAGCCATAATTGCTCCGTGTCACGTCACAAAGTTAAGAATCTGGATTGCAATGGTCGCACTTGCGCCCTGCAGTTTCAACCCGATGAGTAGCTTTTACCGCTTGGCGATGCCCGCCGGTTGTAATAGTATCGGAGTCTTTTCTACGATATTTGCGTCGGACTAGAGCAATCTGGCGCGCTGCAAGAGCATTCTGACTATATGACCGCTTTAATGTCATCCTACGGACGTCTCCCCATCTCCATCAGCCACGGCGCTGGTGCGTGGCTCGAAGATACCGAAGGACGCCGCTATCTTGATGCACTCGGCGGCATTGCCGTCATTGCCGTCGGACACTGCAATGAGCGGGTCTCCAATGCCATTGCAGACCAGGCCCGAACACTGATTCACACGTCCAACCTTTACGGTATCCCGCTGCAGGAGCAATTGGGTGCCGAACTGTGTGATTTGGCGGCCATGGACAAGGTGTTTTTCTGTAATTCCGGCGCAGAGGCCAACGAGGCGGCGATCAAAATAGCCCGTCTTCACGGTCACAAACGCGGTATCACCAACCCGACCGTGATTGTCATGGATAACGCCTTTCACGGACGCACGCTGGCCACACTGACCGCGACCGGCAACGCAAAAATCCAGCAAGGATTCGAGCCACTGGTCAGTGGATTCACCCGCGCACCCTTTTCCGACCTTGAGGCACTCGAGAAAATTGGTGCCGAGAACGACAATATCGTTGGCGTGATGCTCGAACCCATTCAAGGTGAGGGTGGTATCAGACCTGCGAGCCAAGGGTATCTGGCCGGCCTGCGCCAACTGTGTGATCAGCATAATTGGCTGATGATCACCGACGAGATTCAATGCGGTATGGGCCGCACCGGCAAATGGTTCGCTTCGCAGCATGAGAACATTGTGCCCGACATCATCACGGTCGCCAAAGCACTGGGTAATGGCATGCCTATCGGTGCGTGCATGGCACGTGGTGATGCCGCCGAGCTCATTCAACCTGGCTCACACGGCACCACCTTTGGTGGCAACCCGCTCGCCTGTCGCGCGGGTCTTGCTGTGATTGAAGAAATAAAAGAGCGCAACCTGCTGGAACGGGTCACCGTAATTGGCAACACAATTCGCGAAGGCCTAAAACAGTCTGTAGGCAATATACAAGGTGTAGTGAGCATTCGTGGCGATGGCCTGATGATCGGTATCGAACTTGATCGCGACTGCCCCGAGATGGTTGGTTTGGCGTTGGACGCCGGGCTGTTGATCAACGTGACTGCCGGCAATGTCATACGGTTGTTACCACCCTATACACTCACCGACGAAGACGTCCGCCTGCTGATCGACCGGCTCACCGGGTGTATAACCGCTTTTCTTAACACACAAGAATCACAGGGAAAAACTGCATGAGCGTCAGACATTTTCTCGCCGAAACCGACCTGACCAAAGCTGAATTCAAAGCACTGTTGGTTCGGGCTGAGGAGCTTCGCACCCTGTGGGAAGCGGGCGAAATCTATTCACCGTTCCACCACAAAACGCTCGCCATGATTTTTGAAAAATCATCGACCCGCACCCGCGTCTCTTTTGAGGCAGGCATGACACAGCTCGGCGGCCATGCCATTCACTTATCGCCGCGCGATAGCCAGTTTGGTCGTGGAGAACCCCTTGACGATACAGCGCGAGTGTTATCCCGCATGGTCGATATCGTCATGATTCGCACAGCGTCTCATGATAGCGTCGAACGCTTTAGCGAGGCGTCCAACGTACCGGTGATCAACGGACTCACCGATCTTCTGCACCCGTGCCAAATGCTGGCTGACATGCAAACTTATCTGCATCATCGTGGTGACATCGAAGGCAAAACCGTCGCGTGGATTGGCGACGGCAACAACGTCTGTAATTCTTATCTCAAAATTGCCAAATTACTCGGCTTCAAACTCCGGGTCGCCCACCCGCAAGGGTACGGCCCCGACGCTGACATACTCACCGAATCCGGCGACAGCGTCGTTATTGCGGAGACGCCAGAAGCTGCGTGTGACAAAGCCGATCTGGTCGTGACCGATGTCTGGTCGAGTATGGGCCAAGAGGAAGAAAATGATGTCCGTCAGATCGCCTTCAAACAATACTGCGTAACACCAGAGCTTATGGCTTTGGCAGCTCCGGATGCCCTGTTTATGCACTGCCTGCCTGCACACCGCGATGAAGAAGTCATGGCAGCGGTGATCGATGGTCCGCAAAGCGTGGTGTGGGACGAAGCCGGCAACCGACTACACGCCCAAAAAGCCCTGATGGAATTTTTGCTAACCCAGAACTAGCTCGGGAACTGGCTCGGGAACTAGCTCGGGATTAGGGTAAGAGGCTGGTTCAAAATCAGCCCTTCCCCCAGCCAATCCTGGCAAACTGTTTGCTCAAAAAAACGGTAGTTTTTACTGTATTGAGCGGACGCACATGGTTATTACCAAGCCACTGGCATTTGCAATCCACCTCACCCTGAGTTTACTGGTCTTTTCGTCACTGGTTTACGTGATGTATTTCTGGTGGTTCCCGGGTGATCTGTTTTTTCTTGACGGTGGCTGGCAAGGCCTGAAACTGGTCGCACTGATTGATCTTGTTCTGGGCCCCCTGCTCACGCTGGTGCTCTACAGTCCGGGCAAAAAAAATCTCGTGTTTGATATGTCTGCCATTGCAGTCTTCCAGTTGGTTGCGCTCGCCTACGGCTTTTACACCACCCATCAACAGCAAACCCTGGCTGTGGTCCACTCGGAAGGGGTCTTTAATACGATCTCAAGAGCGGCGCACCTTGAAGCCAATGCGCAACTGCGTGCTCTGGACGTTGAACCTATCCATGTTGCCACGCTCAGTGACACACGCCCACGGATGATCTACACCGAGCCACCGAACAAAGAAACCCTCGGGCAGTTTCTTGAAGACATTTTTAACGGCTACCCTGAGCCACAAGAGAGAAGCGATCAGTATCTACCGATCGACAGTTCGCTCGACCAGCTTCGTGAAGAGTCGAAGACAGTTGAGGCCATGGTGGAAGATGGTACTTGGGAGAAGGTTGAGAGTCGGGTCAACGCGCTGGGCAAAGCGCCCGATGAGATGGAGTATTACCCGTTCAGGGCGCGTTATGGCCGTGGCATTGCCATCTTCGACCCGAACACGTTGACCATTACCGACTACGTGGCAGTCAAGCCAACCCCCAAAAACATCACTGAAACAGCAGACGCCGAACCTGCCGACTGACGATCAGGCCGATGGTGTGGGTCGCAGTGGTGCTGGCCGATGGTTCGGGACTGTGATGCAGACCTGTGATGCAGGTCAATGATGCGGGCCAACAGCGCGAGCCAGCGATATACAGACCAGCGATGTGCAGACCAGTGATGTACAGACTAGTGGTGCTGTGATTGCCACTGCGCAAGCGTCGGTAACGCGGCATCACGTTCTGACACCGTAACCTCTTCCGGTAGAGGCCACGCTATCGCCAGCGAAGGATCATTCCACCGCACACCACTATCGATGCCGGTGCCATATGGCACAGACATCATGTAATGCAGGTCAGTCTGCGCTTTGAGCACCTGGTATCCGTGCGCAACACCCGCAGCCACGTACACCGACTGATGTTGCTCGGCGTCCAGGGTCACACCGAACGACTGCCCGAACGTGGCAGATTCTGCGCGTAAATCCACCAGTACATCAAACACAGCACCTCGGGTACATCTCACCAGCTTGGTTTCGAGCGCGTGATGGGGTAAGGCCGGATCGGGCAGCAACACGTGCAGTCCGCGTAACGTTCCGCGATGGTGATTGGTGGCCATACTGGTTTGCGCCACGGTGGTTGCGCACCCGTGCTCCGCCATTGCTTCCCTGCAGAACGTTCGCGCAAAAAAGCCACGCTCGTCGTCTATACGATCGAGCGTAATCACAAAACAGCCCGCCAATGGAGTTTCGGTAAACTTCAATGCCAACGTCCTGGCTGCGAGACAAATACCGGCTATTGGGTTCTGCCGCGGGTATCGGCAATTTCGGACGGTGGGGTGTACTTAATAGAAAACAGCACCGCGTTACTGGCAGCGGAATCAAAGTCGCCCTGTGATTTCTGACGACGATAACGATACGAGGCAGCGGCAGTCCATTGTCGGGAGAAACGCCAGATCAGTTTGGGTTCCATGCTTAAAAACCGACGGGCAAATTCAACCGATTCGGTACTGACGGTTTCGGGTTCGTAAGCCCGGATACGAAAACTGAAATCGAGCAGTTGTCCGAGCTTGTGTTCAAGGTCGCCGATGAGTTCCAGTGATTCAACCACATCACCAATATCACTGGGGAATACGTCATACCCGATTCGTCCGGTGTAACGCGTCAGACCCGTAGTTTTGGAAATTGACGCATTCACCAAAAAGCCCGTGGACGAAATATTTTCGCGTGTGCGGGTGATTGGATCTGCAATGCGATCAGACTCGGTTTGATACGCACCAAACTGACCACTCAGTGTAAGCGTTTGCGAATACGCACGCTCATACCCCAACGACAACCTGACGGTGTCGACCGAAGATGTATCGCGCGGATTACGTAAGACATTACGATTCTGGCAGCGCTCATCAAACGTTTTTTCTTCAAAGACCGGCGTGTTCACTTCCTCTTCGGCTTCAAAGAGACTGTAGCCGAAGGTTGAAAACACGCTGTCGATGGGGCTTAAGCTGTAACGACCCGTTATTTTAAAGGCATGCTCCTGAAAGTTATCCAGCTCATCGAGTGCTGTAAACGGTTCGCCGTTGTACACCTGACCTTCGGCAAGGTTATCGACAAAACGCTGCTCGGCCTCCTGACAACTGGGCAAACCATGGTCAACACTGGTAAACGAATAATCAAGATCGAGCTCTGCGCGACGTGACAGGTTGTAGGAGAATACAGGGTTTATAACGAAGCGGTTACGATCAACGTTCTGATCTTGGGTCACACTTGCGCCGGTGTCCGCTGCGGTGGCACTGGGATCGGTAATATCTGCCGAGATATCACGGTTAGGCGTATCCCGCTTGAAGCTTAACCGAACACCGTAGGAGGACCGGGGACGGATGGCTTTGGTTTCGATAAAGGCGATCTGGTTTGACGAGAGATCATCGTTGTCGTCACCCTCGCTGATGGAGAGCAGCGCATCAGCACGGAGAAACGCCCGCACCGCTGCACTGGTTGATTCGCGGCTCAAACCGAGTGTGCCTACTGCGCGGGTTGCCGACACAGCTCTTTTTTCATTGGAACTCAGTTCGTAATTGTCATCGAAGCGCTGATCAATGGCTGCAGTCGGTTCAAAGACCCACACGTCAGCCTGCGCTACGTTAACCATAGCGACGGAGGTCATTGCCCCAACGGCGGTAGTCACACAACGGAGAAGTGGTTTCATAGTGGCTTAGGGGACCACCACAACATCGCCACTTTGCAGGATGATGTTCTGGCTGAGCGATCGACCCCGCTTGATATCACTGAAGCTAAAACGATAAACCACTTCACGCCCGTCCTGACGGCGCAGAATCTGTATTTTGCTTTCAGACGCGTAAGGTGTGGTGCCACCTGCCAGTGTTAAAGCCTGCACAACATCCACGTAGCGGCCCAGTGTGAACTGGCCGGGGCTCTGCACTTCGCCCAGTACGAAAATGGTGTAACCGGATATTTTATCGACCGATACCGTTACCTCGGCATCGGGTACATAACGCTCGAGTCGTGAACGAATTTCGTCCTGGACTTCAAGCGGTGTTCTGCCGGAGACCTGAATATCGCCTACGAGTGGGAATGAGATGCCACCGTCGGGTCGGACCAGCACCTTGCGGTCGAGGTCTTCCTCTTTCCACACCGAGATGTGCAGGACATCTTCCGGTCCGATACGGTATTCGAGGCCTGACAGCTGTTGTGCCGACACCTGCAGGCTGGCCACAACCAAGACCAGAGCGGTCAAATGTTTGACCCACTTTAGGACTGGAGAAATCATTGAACAACCTTGCTGCATGTTGAGCTCCTGAAGCCATGCCAGGCACTGACGCGCCGGAAAACCTCAAGTATAGCCAACATTCACCAGAACTGTGCTTCAATCAAATTGATTGATGCGCCAATTGAGGCGAGGTCAGACACCGACCTCTGGCTTCTTTTAACGGTGGTTAAGTGCCCGCATTTCTGCGGTTATGAAACATAAAGAGAAAGCGCTGCCCGTGAGCCGGGCAGCGCCGATGAACCTAAGGTGTCGTGAACTGAACTGCGTCCATGACTTCGGCATGTAGCGTAGAGTTGTCGTACATGGTTCTAAACATATCGATACGCTCTACATCTTCCGAACGGTCAAACAGTGACTGCAGGTGACCGTATGCCAATGGCTGATAAATCAGTTCTACCAACACGTTGTAAGGACCGTTGCCATTACCGGCAATTTTATAGGTCACAACATCCTTACCATTATTAAAGTCACCGTCCGACATGGCAGCACCCGTTACGGCCACTTCTTCTTTGACATTGTTCTTGTCAAAGCCGCTGGGGGTGAGTCGGTTATCTTTAAAATAACGCGTGCCATTGAGCAGTGAGTGCGTTCGTTCATTGTCTGAATTAGCCATAATTGACTGATATACCTGCACTTGAGATGCATCGGTAATCACATCATGGTGCGGCTCCCAAGTGTCGGGATCGAGATCTTCTGCAACACCAATGATTCTGCCTCGCTCGTCACGTCGACCATTTTCATAGATTTGCTGACCTTCCCGATCCGTGACAATCACGTGCAGATAAGCGCGTCTTGAGTGATAGCCAGAAGGTAACTTGTGACCGGTGAGGTTCTGCACTTTTACATTCACGGTCATCAAGTCATCAACCACTTCGTTCTTGGTGATTTCAAGGCTTGCCGATGTTTGCAGGAACTGGCGGTTACGGGCAATAGCCTCGTCAAAATCAATATCCTCGTCGATGCCCAGTTCGGTACGGTAGTTCTTCATCATTTCGAGCATGACTGTGTTGGCACCAAGGAACGTGTGCTCTGCAAAATTTTCATGCACGGCGTCACCTGCTCCGGCACCGGCAATCGGCACTGCTTCCTGGATTTTTGGCATATGACAGTCCTGACAGGATTGCTCCTTGCTGCCACCGACATTGAAGTCACTGGCCAGCCACTCAGAGTAGGTCATCTGCTCGGCAAACTCATCAATGTTAGCCACCGGCTCACCGGAGCGGTGTAACGGATGGGATTTGAGGTTGTGACAGCTACCACAACTTTCCGAGGTGCTGATGTGCGCACCATACTGAGGGGTAAACTTCGCCTGGTTTTTCATGTAGCCGACATCGACATCGGTGTACTGACCGTAGGCGGGCCGCTCGGCAATATTCTCCTCGCTGTACTGTTCGATAAAGAAGCCACCGGTCATACCGGCGTCAGTACCGAGGTTTCCATCGTCGGCCATTTGGTGACAAACGCTGCAACTGATGCCGTCCATTGCATGATTAAACTGCTCGTCATCAATGGTCATCGACAGCAATCCGGGTTTGAAGTCACCGTTTTCTACCGAACCGGTGTCAAAGACGTGCACCGGTTCGCCGTTACGCCGCCCCACTTCATTCGCCATTGGCGCGTGACAGCGGGTGCAGGTATCGTTTATTTCTTCCTGTGCAGCCTCGTTCGGGTACAAATCAAGCTCTGACGCGACTACCGCATGCCAGTAAGGATCTCGCGCAGCATTGGCCATCATGCTCGATTCCCAGGCCGTGCCAATAGACAGATCTTTGCCGGTGGAATCGACCATGATGGGATTAACATCGGGCGATTGATCGTTGTGGCAGGCGCCGCAAGTCGCGCTGCCCGAGAAATGGACATTCTCAAACTGCTTGTCAGACAGCCGCAGCGACGGCAGGATTCCGCTGCCAACCGAACCGGTGACCGGAATTTCCACTTCAACGGGCGTTGTTGGTGTAGCCCCCCCTGTCGACGTCTCTGAATCTTCAGGACTACAGGCACCAATAAGCACTGCTGCCGCAAGGACTGTTGCTACTTTTACGTGTTGTATGATCATCGCGCGTGTACGGACCCTGTCTCCCGAGACGACGACGGCGGGATTGCCGGTCACTCGGATTGTCGACTATCAGTGAGCGGAACATCAGCCCACCTCCGTTTATATAACGGCGACTTGCGATGTAAATTTGATCGGAAAGTGTCTAACGGTTCAAAGATGGCACCAGCTGGCCCATCCGGGCGAGCCGTTGGGCTGCGCCGAGGTCCAAATCAATTCTGGACACCCAAAATTTACCGTGTTTGTTCAGGCATCGACTCTGGACACCCAAAATTCGGCGTGTTTGTTCGGGTGTCCAGACTTCCATTCGAGTCGTGGACACCCGAAAACTGGTCACCGCCTGTGGCGCTAGTAGTCAGCTGGCTCCATCACCAGGATATCGGGTGACTGGTTATCGACAATCCAGATGGTGCCGGGGAAGACATCGCCGTTGCCCTGAGCGGTCACATCGAGCGGCACAGCGCCCTGACCCTTCAGCAGTACCGATTTTGAAGTCACTTTGGTGCCAGCGTCATTGAGCTGGACCCGATAGATGGTTTTACCAAAGCTCGCGGCAATCAGGTCGCCTGTCATCGCTGCACCAAAGTTAGTGGCGGTGTACTCCGCAAAACCATTGGTGGAGGTGTCGAACGTGGTCAGCGCGCCATCACCGGCACCGGGATTTTTGTAATCACACTCTTCGCCGTTTGCACCGATCTGAACTGGCGATTGCGGATTGCTGTCGTTAAACGTATTGCCTTTGTTACCACGCGTAGGGTTCGGGTGGCCACCGTAGTACCCCTTGCCCTTGATCAGGTGCAGGTTGTCTTTGTAGGTCTGGCCACCATCATCAATTTTGTTCGTGCAATTACCTGCAGGCTCCCCACCCCATCCGGCGTTGGGGCCGTTATCGATGGTGTACAGGTTTCCGCTCTGGGTCAGCACCAAATCATAGGCATTTCGAAATCCGGTCGCGTAGATGCCCACAGGACCATTCTTGGTCAGGATTGCCTGGTTCTTGCCGTTGTTTCCGCCGAACGGGTCGTTGTTGTCGTTACCACCCGCGCGATCCTCATCATCCAGCGTGGGCAGGTCATAGGTACCATTGCCTATGGCCGGCAGATCAATTTCCAGAACGGCAGCGCTCAACGCGTATTCTGCGATTTCCGCAAAGTTGTTCGACGGCGCGCCCTGATTGGTGTGTCCACCCTGCGACAGCAGTAATTTATTACCCATCATCACCATGCCATTGCTGGCGTGGTTTTCTTCCGAGCGCGGCAACCCACGGATCAGGTCGTCTTTGATCCAGTTGTTACCGTTTTTGGTCAGGCGATGCAAAATGCCTGAATTGGTATCGAGGTTCAGGTCAACGCCCGACGGTCCGCCCCCCTG
>CALDUO010000163.1 GCA_937923745.1 uncultured Granulosicoccaceae bacterium | reverse complement strand
TGCTTTTCGGGCAACTGCTTTTTTGGCCACTGCCCGCTTAGCAGGTGCTCGTTTCGCCGTAGCTCGCTTAGCAGGTGCTTTTCGAGTGGCAGTCTTACGGGTAACCGCCTTTTTGGCTGGCTTCTTGGCGACGGCCTTTTTAACGGGCTTCTTGGCAACGGCCTTTTTCACAGGCTTCTTGGCGACGGCCTTTTTAACGGGCTTCTTGACAACGGCCTTTTTCACAGGCTTCTTGGCAACGGCCTTTTTCACAGGCTTCTTGGCAACAGCCTTTTTCACGGGCTTCTTGGCAACAGCCTTTTTTACAGGCTTCTTGGCAACGGCCTTTTTCACAGGCTTCTTGGCAACAGCCTTTTTAACAGGCTTCTTGGCAACAGCCTTTTTCACAGGCTTCTTGGCAACGGCCTTTTTCACAGGCTTCTTGGCAACAGCCTTTTTCACTGGCTTCTTGGCAACGGCCTTTTTCACTGGCTTCTTGGCAACAGCCTTTTTCACTGGCTTCTTGGCAACAGCCTTTTTAACGGGCTTCTTGGCGACGGCCTTTTTAACGGGCTTCTTGGCGACGGCCTTTTTAACGGGCTTCTTGGCGACGGCTTTCTTGACTGGAGCCTTTTTAGCCGTGGTACGCTTGGCGGCTACCTTTCCAGCTGACGTCTTTTTTCCGACTGTCTTCCTGGCGGTGGTCGCCGTTGTTTTTTTTGTCACAGTTTTTTTAACGCTTTTCGATTTCACTAAACAATCCTCAAAGTTGTATTAAAGTGTGGCCTCGGATAGCAAATAGCGTACACAATTGGAAAAACCTTAAGATAAATCAAAAAAAAGTAAGAAATTCCTATCAATTTTTAACAAAATCTCGACATTTCGGAGAAAATCGTAATGAAAGTAGGCTTTATCGGTTTGGGCAACGTGGGTGGAAAACTCGCCGGTAGTTTATTAAGGAATGGATTTGATGTAACGGTACGCGATCTTGATCCTGCGATTGCTAAGCCTTTTATTGACCAAGGAGCGGCATGGGCGAACAGTCCCAAAGAGATGGCTGAAGCTGTTGATTTAGTGATTACTTGCTTACCGAGTCCTGCCGCGTGCAGTGCCGTACTGGAAGCAGACGATGGTGTGATCAAGGGTTTGTCTGCGGGTAAAATCTGGGCTGAAATGAGCACCACCGATGAATCTGAGGTCAGGCGATTGTCCGAGCTTGTCAGGGCCACCGGTGCTGAGCCGATAGAATGTCCGGTATCAGGCGGTTGTCATCGGGCTGATACGGGCAACATCTCGATCTTCGCTGGCTGCACGCGCGAAACGTTTGAGCGAATGCTTCCGGTGCTCACCACACTGGGGCGTCGGGTGCTTCACACCGGTGATATTGGTTCGGCCTCAGTGCTGAAGGTGCTCACCAACTATCTTGCTACCGCGAATTTGATCACACTCAGTGAAGCGTTGGTGACCGCCAAGGCAGCCGGTATGGATCTGAACACGACGTATGAAGCGATCAAAATTTCCAGTGGCAATTCGTTTGTGCATGAGACCGAGAGTCAGGTCATTCTGAACGGTAGCCGCGACATCAGCTTTACCATGGATCTGGTATCGAAAGACATTGGCCTGTTTCAGGCTATCGCCGAAAAACACAACGTACCACTTGAAATGTCACCGTTAATGGTAAGTATTTTTAAAGACGGTGAAGCACGCTATGGATCGCGGGAATTGTCACCCAATATCATCCGCCGACTCGAAGATGCAACAGGCCTTGATGTCAGGGCACCTGGTTTTCCGGCGGAAATGGTCGACGATGAGCCAGAGGAACCGGGCTACGAGGTGGTGCCTCAACGCTAGGCGCTGAATTGGGTCAGGAGTCTGTATCCAACAAGCCTTCGAGCTGCGCCTGCAGTGCCGGGTCAGGGTTTAGGCTCAGCCCTTTGGTAACAAATTGTTGCGCTTGATCAGGTCTGTTTTGTTTTAAACGCAATCGTGCAAATTCATAGTAGTTGCTGGGCTGTCGTGGTGACAATCGCACCGCACGGTCCAGCAGTCGACTGGCATTGGTGAATTGTCCGGCGCTGATTGCCTTGATCGCCTGTTCCCTTATTGTGCGGCTGATGTCGGCATCAGCCTGTGTTGCCGGCTGCTCGTTAGCAGGACCGGGGCGTGTGACTGGCGCGGGCGTCTCTGTTGGCGGGGTAACGCGCACTGGAGCTGCGCAAGCGCCGAGTAACCAGACAAGCGCCAGTGTCATTGTTTGCATTGGCAAACGGTGTAACGTGATGCCGGTGGCTTTCTCGCTGGCTAAAAAACCAAAGTGTCTCAATTGCATATGCGGTAAGTGTGTCTCTTGTTATTGTCTGACTCAATGCGTGGTTGTATGGCGACTTTTGTGGCCGCAGCCAAGCACTGGTGAAGCGGTTAATTGTTTGTCGGGTGGTTGTCTGCAAACAGGCGTGGCCATTACCGAAATAGTGACCGAAACCAGTGTGCGACACCCGTACCCGGACAGGCTGCAGTGGCGGGTGGAGCGGAGCCCTGCAGATACGGCAGTCGCATTGCGCGCTCGCAGCTACCGCGAATCCGTTGTCCGGTCTTTACATCAATAGGATGATATTCGATATTTTGCGGAATGTCATAATTGAGCGGGGTCTTGCTCACGGTTGCCATTAACCGCGTCCACAAC
>CALDUO010000162.1 GCA_937923745.1 uncultured Granulosicoccaceae bacterium | reverse complement strand
TGGGGCCTATCCCAACGTCAGGCAGGTCGTTGCCGCGAAGGGCTTGAAATCATAGCCTGGCTTTTTGGGTTCTGCATGAAAAGACCGTGATACGATACAAAGCCATTCAGGCCAATACATTGACTGGCTTCTTTGCTGACTGACACTTAACCCATGACAGCTCCAAAACCACCCTCTGCATCGGAGAACATCAATGCAGCACAAGCTTCGGGTAATCACGCGCCAGAGCGGGTTGCAAGGCTATCAGGCCTGATGGCCGATGCGGCGGCCCGTGCTATTCTGCCGTTGTTCCGCAAACCATTACAGATCGATAATAAATTGAACGATGTGGGCTTTGATCCAGTGACGATCGCAGACCGCGATGCCGAGCTGGCCATCCGCCACATCATACGACAGCACTTTGACGACGATGGCATTCTCGGCGAGGAGCATGAAGACGTTCAGGGTACGTCCGGGTATACATGGATACTCGACCCCATCGATGGCACCCGCGCTTTTATTACCGGTGTACCGCAATGGGGAACACTCATCGGTTTGAACGATGGCGCACAAACGGTGTATGGCGTGATGAATCAGCCATTTTTGCAGGAGCGTTATTGCGGTGATGGTCAACGTGCCACGTTAACCAGTCCCCGTCATCAACAGCCGCTAACACTCAAAACGCGTGATTGCGCCACGTTGTCAGATGCAATGCTGATGTGCACTTCCATAGATATGTTCAGTCAAACGGAACGCGAGCGGTTCACCAGCGTTGCGAACACGGTTGCGATGACCCGATTCGGTGGAGACTGTTATGCGTACTGCATGCTCGCCTCCGGATTTATTGATCTGGTGATTGAAGCTGACCTGAAGCCTTATGACATCCAGGCCTTAATACCCATTGTGGAAGGCGCCGGCGGCGTTGTGACTGACTGGCAGGGCGGGAGCGTCACTGGCGGCGGTGCTGTTATTGCCGCCGGTGACGAACGTATTCATGCTGCTGCGCTCAAGTATCTGGCGCAGCAGTAACCGTTGATAGATTAGCGCAGCGTTATTCTGAAACGGTCCGACACACTCAAACCACCCGGGTCCTCGGCGGTGATTTCGATCAGGTGTGTGCCTTCGTTGTTGTCAGTGACCGAGCCTGTCAGCAGGCCTGCTTCAGACAACTCGATATCCGGTGGCAATCGTGTGGCTGTATACGTCAGCGTGTCATTGTCTACGTCCGAGAAAAAGACCGAGATATCGTAGGTAAAATCATCGTTAAATGTACGGTTGCTGATGTCAGTGACACCGGGCGCGCGGTTGGCATCACTCACCCCTGTTTCTATGGCGTCGCTAAAATCTTCGACCTCAGCCGTATTGACCGCGACGAACAACGTGAAGGACGCCGACGCACGCAGAGAGCCGTCAGACGCTGATACGGTGACGTTATAACTGCCCCGGTCCCGTCCGGTGGGTCGGCCTACCAAACGACCTGCCGTGGTCAATCGCAGCGCACCGGATGGCGGCAGAGAATCAGTGGCCACCGAATACGAGAGCGTGTCGTTATCCGCATCACTGAAATAGCGCGACAGGTCAAAACGGTTGTCATTGGGCGACAGCGTACTGTTGGCCAGCACCACAAGATCGGGCACACGTGCCGCTACGCGAGGCGCGGTGTTTTGATTCACCACGCGAATGGTGACTCGCGCAGACGATAAAAATATCCCGTCGGTGACCGAGTAATCAAAAGAGTCGATGAGACTACCGTTTACCGGTACCGGTGCTTCTGAAGACGGTGTGTATAAAAAGCTGCCGTCAGCTTTTAAATCGATACGTGCTGCATGCTGGGGTAAAGACAGCGGTGTCGTGTTGATGGTTAGCGGTAGATTACTCGCATCAATATCATCGTAATCGTTGCTTAACAGTTGGTTTGCGTCGCTGGCACTCACCTGTAGCGTTGAGCCCTTGACGACCGTGTAAGTGTCATCCTGTGCAACCGGTGCTTCATTAATGGCAATCAGGCATAAAGTCACTGATTCTGCGTTAACACCGCCCGAATTCGTCTCGGCATTGATGGTGTAGTTCACTGCAACCGGTCTTGACAGTGGCGGCACCGCAATCGCAAACCCTGTGTCTCCATTGCCGGTGTTTGCCGGTGTAATGTTGATTCCGCAATTGTCTGTATCGCTGCATGCCTCATCGATAGTGTTGGTGGCGAGGGTGGCGTTAAATCCGTTGATACCGTCGCAAAACTGTTTGGCAGAGTCTGAAGCACTCGCGACCCAGCTCCATGTCGCATCAAGTCCGGCACGTTGTAACGCGGGTGATGGCGATACGCGCCGGGTGGTGTCTTCATTAATGACAACCACGGTCTGATTACCGTCAAGTAACTGTCCGGTGTCCACGACTGTTTCTACCGGGTTAACGGTGTTTAATACTGGTTGGTTGCCGGTCGAATCGACCCAGCCGCAGGCGCTGACGCTTGCGATGAGCGCGGCTGCAAAAGCGCTGCGCTTCCAGGGTTGATGTAGCGCACGTGTTGAGAGGTTGTCTTTCATTGTTTGGTACTGTGTGATCAGAGACCCCCAAATGGTACCGGGCCGTGTCAGCGTCGTTTCGGACTGGGTCACATAATGCCCGGTTAAACCGATGCAAAATAGTGATCACTCGGTCAGGTTCACATTTGCAGCTTTGGTGCGCTTATGTGAAGGTGTAGCTTGTGTGCGATACCGTTAGGCCGCAAAATTCGCATCACAAAATTTGGGTTACTTATATCCCGATTCCCCTCGGGGCGGACTGCATGAAAAAGAAAAGTACAATTCACGTTTGGCTGCTGTTGCTGCTGGGCCTTGGAGGCTTGGCCGGGGTTGGATGGTATGCCCACGCATCGAGTCCGCCTGTCTCACAGTTAATGCCTGTGCTCGGCGACGCCTATGGCCCGGTCGTCGATAACCTGGATAAGGTGATTGAAGCCACGCGGCCAACTGAAGCGCAACC
>CALDUO010000161.1 GCA_937923745.1 uncultured Granulosicoccaceae bacterium | reverse complement strand
TACCAGACCGGAAACGCGAGCTTTCCGGTATCTTCCGACAGGCGTTCTAGGGTAATAAACCGAATACCCTCACACGACTGCATTTCGCCATGCACTTGATTGGCGGTGGCAATGTCACGTCCGCGCACGATGCCGTAGATAGACATGTCATCAACGAACTGATTCATCTCGGACATGTTTGGAAAGGTCACACCAACAAGATTTTGCTTGGGCGTGATGCTTTTGTATTTTTCGATAAAACCCGAGAGTCCGCCCGGATAAAACGATTCAATTTTGTTGAGCTTAACCAGCGCTTTAAAAAACGTTATTTTTACGCCATCACGCGCCAACCGACGCTCTGTAATTGAGACCACAATGCCTGACATACGTGTCATAGCTCCTGTATGGAATTTTAAACCTGCGCGCAGTGTCCCAGAGAACGCGACCGGAAAATGCCAACAGGTTCTGAATTAGTCCACAAGTTTTAACGATGTGAGCTGTGTCACACGCTCATGATGACACAGGCGGCAATCGAGCCGACCCGCGCACGATTAGCGGGCCCTCTATTTCGATATGCTGCGGTTCATGGATAGGTTTATTGATGCTACCGAGTAACACATCGACAGTAGCAGACACCATACGGTTGGTGGGTTGTCGCAGAGTTGTCAGGTTATAACTGGGCCAACTGGCCAGAGGCACATCATCATACGCCACCACCGATACCTGCTCGGGTACTGCTATCGACAGCTCGTGTCGTAGCGTCTCAAGTACTGCAAAAGCCATGTGGTCATTAGCCACAAAAACAGCATCGGGCAGTGTGTCAAGGGGCACACCGGGTGGAAACAGCCGCCGGGTCGCCTCTCGCGTGGTTTCAAAATCGTAGTCGCCCGACTCTCTGGCAAACAGTGTGAGCCCCGCCTCTGTTAAACCGGCGACAAATCCTGCTTCCCGATCAATTTGTGTCGCGGCACCTGCCCACCCGGCAATGTGGGCGATGCGTTGATGATTTCCCTGTATTAAAAATTCTGCGAGGCGCTTACCGCCGGCATAGTTATCCGAGGTAATGTGAGACAGGGACAGATTATTTTGTCGTCGGTTAAACAGTACAACCGGAATACCAGCCTCATGACATCGTTCGGCCAAACCATTGGACAATGATGTCGAGGCGAGAATTAATCCGTCAATTTGGTAGTCGAGAATTTCTTCGAGCACAGGATCAATGTTGTCGCTGGCATTGGATGCAAAGAAGACCACAACATGGTAACCCTTGAGCTGCAACGCACGAGACAGTTTTTCCAGCGCGACCGGATAGTACTGGTTTTCAAGATAGGCCAGCACCAGCCCTATCATCCGGCTTTGTCCCGTGATAAGAGAGCGGGCCAATGCGTTTGGCCGATACCCCAATGTTTCAGCCGCGCTCATCACGCGTTCACGCATTGCAGATGATACCGATGCGCCCGGTGTGAATACCCGGCTTACTGCAGACTGACTGACACCTGCCAGTCGGGCAACGTCCTGACTGGTGACAGCATCACGGTTCATGTGTCGTAGCGTGTATCCCAACCCTGACCGCCAAACGGGTCAACACCCAATTGCCGCATCACGGACGGAAAGTCGACCATAACCCAGTTATCGACAATCTTGCCGTCCACAACCTTCCAAAAATCCATGTATCGAATTTCGACGCGTTTGCCGGTAGGTGCAATACCCATAAATTCACCGGAATGCGTGGCCTCCTGTCGGCCAAAGGCTGCCATCCATTCTCCCTCGGTCAAGCGTGCCTCGTCGATACACACCTTGTCTGAAAATGCTGCCTGAAACGGTTTTTGCCAATGGTCCTGAAATGATTTGAGATCAGGCTTGGTACCGCAACCGGCATTACCCATCCAACGAAAGGATTCATGAAAAAAAGCGCCTATGCCATCAATCATGTGATCGTTTAGTGCGTCAACCATGCCGTCGACCACCGCTCGGGTTTCATCGGTTTTGGTCAGATCGTTGTTGGCGGTTAATTCACCTTGCTCGGGTCTTGAACCTTTCATTGTCTTTTCCTGCAATCAGTCAGTACATCGTACCTGTCGTACGGATGATGCCTAGTGGTTGTGTCGTGGTGGTGTTTTACCGACCTTGTGAAAGGTGGCGGCGCATTCCATGATAGCGCCTCGATCCAGTTGGCCAACAGTCTCTCGTGCAATTTTCTGCCATGGGGTTTGATCGGCAGGAATTTTCGGTAAACCTTCCTGTTGCCGCGCTTGCCAGGTATCGTCATCGACCAGTGCATTGCAGGTGCCTTCGTTCAAATCAATACGAATGGTATCGCCGGTGCGTAACCACGCAAGACCACCACCGACTGCTGCCTCCGGCGATGCATTTAAGATAGATGGACTGTCGGCTGTGCCGGACTGCCTGCCATCACCGATGGTCGGCAAGCTCATAATGCCCTGTTGAATTAACGCATCAGGTGGCTGCATGTTCACCACTTCTGCAGAGCCTGGCCAACCGACCGGACCACAACCACGCACGACCAGCACACAGTGTTCGTCGATGTTCATCGACGGGTCATTAATTCGTTCGTGATATTCCTCCGAACCGTCAAATACGATAGCGCGTGCATCAAACCGGTTGGGTGATTCGGGTGAAGACAGGTAACGCGCTCTGAATTCGGCTGAAATTACCGACGTTTTCATAATTGCCGCATCAAACAGATTTCCGGTTAACACAACAAACCCGGCCTCTTCCATCAACGGTTGAGCATAGGCGGCGATCATGTCGCGATCCTGGCTCTCATGATCAGCAACATTGTTTAAAATACTATCGCCGGTGACCGTGTGTGCGTCTAGCAGTTCATTGGCTTGCAGCAATTCCCACATCACTGCCGGTACACCGCCAGCTCGGTAAAAACGTTCACCCAGATACTGTCCGGCGGGTTGCATATTCACCAGCATCGGAATCGCATGTCCGTGTTCCTGCCAGTCTGAGGTGTGCAGTTCAACATCAAGGTGCCGCGCAATGGCCATCAGGTGTGGTTGCGCATTGGTTGAACCACCGATAGCCGAATTGACCTTGATGGCATTCAAAAAAGCATTGCGCGTCATAATGTCAGAGGGTTTCAGATCATCGTAGGCCATCTCAACAATACGTCGCCCAGTGGCCAGCGCCATCGCAGGGCGCTCGGTGTACGGCGCCGGTATTGCCGAACATCCGGTCAGTGACATACCCAATGCCTCTGCCAACGCGTTCATGGTTGATGCCGTGCCCATGGTGTTGCAATGGCCCAAGGACGGAGCCGACGCCGCAAGACCCTCGATCAGGTCGTCTTCGGTGATTTCTCCGGCAGAGAGTTGCCGACGCATCTGCCACAGTTTGGTGCCAGACCCGACGAGATCATCGCCTTGGTAAAAACCGTTGAGCATAGGGCCACCCGAGAGCACGATAGCCGGAATATCGACTGTGGCTGCAGCCATCAAACAGGCCGGGGTGGTTTTATCGCACCCGGTCATCAGCACCACGGCATCTATCGGGTAACCGTGCAGCACCTCAACCAAACCGAGATAGGCAAGATTTCTGTCCAGCGCAGCAGTTGGTCTTCGACCGGTTTCCTGGATGGGGTGCACCGGAAACTCCATCGGTATACCACCGGCTTCACGGATACCATCTCGCACACGACGCGCCAAATCAATGTGGATGCGATTGCAGGGCGACAGGTCGCTGCCGGTTTGCGCAATACCGATAATGGGTTTGCCGCTGCGCAACTCTTCGAGTGTAAACGCGTTGTTGGTATAACGTTCGAGATACAACGCCGTCTGGTCGGGACGTTCGTTATCGTTGAACCAGCTTTGACTGCGAAACGTGACAGGTTTGTTCATGACAGTGTTTAACGCCTGGTGAAATAGTGGGAGTTAATGAATACAGGTTATAAGGGTGATAACGCATGTTGCTGATGCCAGTGCTCGGCAATGTCGAGCCGGGTTGCTACCCACACGTCGTCAAACGACTTTACGTAATCAAGAAACCGTGCGACAGCGGCAGCACGTCCGGGCCTGCCAGCTAACCGGCAATGTAAACCAATAGACATCATACGCGGTGACCCACCCTGTCCCTCTGCGTATAGCACATCAAAAGAATCTTTCAGATAAGCCAAAAACTGATCGCCCGAATTAAAACCCTGCGGTGTGGCAAAACGCATGTCGTTCGCATCGAGTGTGTACGGCACCATTAGCTGATAGCCAGACTCACACGGACGCCAGTACGGCAGGTCATCAGCGTAGCTGTCAGCGCAATACACAAAACCGCCTTCCTCGGCGACGATATCCTGTGAGTGTAATGATGTTCGACCGATGTACGCACCTTTGGGTCTGGTACCGGTCACCGCTGTGTGAATCGCGATAGCTTGTTGCAGATGATCGGTTTCATCTTCTTTGGTGAAATCGCGATAGTCAATCCACTTGAGTCCATGTGTTGCCATTTCCCATTGTGCATCGAGCATGGCCTGTACGACATCAGGATTTTTTTCAAGTGCTGTGGCAACACCAAATACGGTGACCGGCATCGCGCGCTCGGTAAACAACCGCCACAATCGCCAAAAACCGGCACGTGATCCGTACTCGTAGATGGATTCCATATTCATATGGCGCTGGCCGGGCCAGGCGGCCGCGCCGACAATCTCGGACAGAAACGCCTCAGACGCGGCGTCACCGTGGAGGATATTGTTCTCACCTCCCTCCTCGTAATTCACCACAAATTGAACGGCCAGCTTGGCACCGTTTGGCCAACGTGCATCAGGAACCTGATTGGCATAACCAATCATATCCCGGGGGTAGTCATTACTCATGCGTTTCCCGTTTAAAAGTGGACAGTCCGCCAGCTGTCGGGCGGTCTTTACTCTGTCAATTATAGCGTGAGGACGTGACCAAACGATCACAACTTTGGGTTGTGTCGCACCGGTTTGCCGCGTTTCTGTGATCGGATTAGTTGCCAATCCCGAACAAGCCGTTAACCCGCTGACAAGATGTGACACCTGTCAGCGCAACTGACCCGGAAGTCACCTACACTTTAACCACCATAGTAGCGCATGAAACCGTCAAACCCATTATGAAAAAAGCCGTATTTTTCGCCATCCTGGGGCTCGTGCTCATCGTTTTGATTCTGGGCGGTGGCAAAGCGCTACAAATTCGTGACCTGATCAGTGCCGGTGCGTCCATGCAACCACCTCCCACGACCGTCTCGTCAGAGATAGCGCAGCGTGCGGAATGGGAGCAGACACTGCGAGCTGTTGGCGCTACCGAAGCAGCTCAGGGTGTACTCATCACCGCAGATATCTCTGGCAGAATAGCAGCAATTAACTTTGAGGCCGGACAGGAAGTCGAGGCAGGCGCAATACTGATTGAACAGGAGGTATCGTCAGAGCTGACACAACTCCAGGCAGCCGAGGCCGATGAATCGCTGGCTCGCAGTAACCTTGATCGTGTCAACCGACTGTTTCAGCAAAAGCTGATTTCACGCGCCGAATACGACTCTGCGCGCGCGGCTTTTCAAAGTGCCAGCGCCCGCACTGAAACCGTACGCGCCAGTCTCGACAAAAAACAAATTGTCGCGCCGTTCTCTGGCCGCCTTGGACTCAGACAGGTTGACCTTGGTCAAAGCATCACGGCCGGCACGCCCATCGTCTCGCTGCAAGCCGCTGACCCCATGTTAATCAACTTCTCGCTACCACAATACAATATGCAGTTTTTGTCTGCCGGGCTTGGCGTGCGAGTCACATCGGATGCCGTGCCGGACACAGTCTTTGAGGGTCGCATCACTGCGATTAACACAGAAATTGACCCTGCTACTCGCACCGTGAGTATCCAGGCAACACTTGCGAATCCTAATGGTTTGATCTTGCCGGGTATGTTTGCATCCGTCGATGTCATTTTGCCGGAAACAGAACCGGTGGTCATGATTCCGGTAACCGCAGTCAGTTACGCATCGTTTGGTGATTCTGTCTTTGTGATTGAACCGGCGCCAACCGACGATAGCGATGCCAGTGACGATGCCAGTAACGATGCCAGTGACGATGCAGAGACAGCCAATACAGAGGCTGCCGATGCAGACAGCAACGAGACCAATACCACTGAGACCACTGAAGGTGACGCACAAGCACTGATTGCGCGACAACAATTTGTTCAGTTGGGCGAAAGTCGGGGTGACTACGTGGCGGTGACTGCCGGTCTGAAAGAAGGTGAACGCGTGGCCAGTGCAGGTGTGTTTAAGTTACGCAACGGCGCATCAGTTGCACTCAACGAAGATACCAAACCCGAGATCAGCCTGACGCCTGTCGTCGACAACAAATAGCGGTACCCGTATGAATATTACCGATATCTTTGTCAAAAGACCGGTACTGTCAATTGTTGTCAGTCTGCTGATACTTATCGCCGGCATTCAGGCGATCAGCTCACTGACCGTCAGGCAGTACCCCCGAAGCGATAATGCCGCAGTCACGATCAACACCACCTATATCGGCGCCAGCGCCGAGCTGGTCAGGGGTTTTATCACCACGCCACTCGAGCGTGCCGTCGCCGGCGCTGATGGCATTGATTACATCGAGTCTTCCAGTGCGCAAAACCTCTCCACAATTACCGTTCGTCTGGAGCTGAATTACGACCCGCTAAAAGCGTTGTCCGAGATTAGCTCGAAAGTGAACCAGGTGCGTGGCGATCTGCCGCCTGAAGCTGAAGTGCCGATCATCAACATCGAATCAGCCGACAGCGCATTCGCATCCGCGTACTTGAGTTTTACCTCCGACATTCTCGAAGACAACCAAGTCACCGATTTTCTGGTGCGTGTTATCCAGCCACGACTGTCTGCCATAGAAGGGGTACAACGTGCCGATATACTGGGTGGCCGCACATATGCCATGCGCATCTGGTTAAAACCCGAAATGCTCGCGGCACATGGTGTTACACCGACACAGGTACGACAAGCGCTCGCCGCAAACAACTATTTGTCTGCACTGGGACAGACCAAAGGTTCACTGGTGCAGGTCAGTCTGTCTGCAAACACCGACCTTCGCAGTGTGAAGGAATTTGAAGAACTGGTACTGCGCTCGGAAGATGGCGCAGTGATTCGTCTGAAAGATGTTGCCGATGTTGTGCTGGGTTCTGATTCCTATGAGTCAGAGGTGCGGTACTCGGGCGATACGGCCACGTTTATGGGTATCTGGACGCTCCCTAATTCCAATGCGCTGGATGTCATTGCTCGGGTACGCGCTGAGCTCGACGATATTCGCAGCACGCTGCCCACCGGTATGGAAGCAACGGTCGCCTACGACGCCACTGAATATATTGAAAGCTCCATCAAAGAGGTGGTCATCACGCTGGCTGAAACTCTGATCATCGTGGTGCTGGTTATCTTTTTGTTCCTGGGCTCGTTGCGGTCAGTACTGATACCGATCATGGCCATACCCATCTCACTCATTGGCGCGGTATTTCTGATACAGGTTTTCGGGTTCAGCATTAACTTGCTCACCCTCCTCGCCATTGTGCTTGCTGTGGGATTGGTGGTCGATGATGCCATCGTCATTGTCGAAAATGTCGAACGCCACATCAGTGAGGGCAAAACACGTTTTGAAGCAGCGATTCAGGGGGCTCGGGAGTTAGTCGGGCCGGTGATTGCCATGACCATTACGCTCGTTGCGGTGTATTTACCGGTGGGTTTACAGGGTGGCTTAACCGGTTCGTTGTTTAAAGAGTTTGCGTTCACGCTGGCGGGTGCTGTGACCATCTCCGGTATCGTCGCGCTGACCTTATCACCGATGATGTCAGCTCACCTGTTGGTCGAGGAAGAGAAGAAATCAAAGTTTGCCCACAAGGTCGGTCGTGGGTTTGCGTCTATCAGACAACGATACAGTCGTGCGTTGGGCACATCACTGAGATTCAGGCCAGCGGTGTATGTTGTTTGGGTCGTGATCAGCTTATTGTGCATTCCGTTATTTTCAATGTCGGCAAAAGAGCTTGCACCCACCGAAGACCAAGGCGTCATTTTCGGCATTGTCGAATCGCCGGCCAATGCCACGCTCGACTCTGCGGTGGTGTACACCGAGGCCGCTAACGACGCCTTTATGAGCGTACCGGAAACAGAGTTTACCTTTCAGATCACGTTTCCCACTGGCGGTTTTGGCGGCATGATACTCGCGCCTTGGGACGATCGTGATCGTACGGTATTTGAGGTGTTGCCTGAAGTCAGCCAAAAGCTGTCGCAAATTCCGGGTATCAATATGTTTCCGATCACACCACCTGCGTTACCGGGTGGCGGCGACTTTCCGGTCGAGTTTGTCATTTCGTCTACTGCAGAACCTGAAGACATTTTGCAGTTCGCCCAGCAGCTTCAGTTTAAGGCGATGCAGTCAGGCATGTTTGCGTTTCCGCCGATTATCGATACCAAAATCGACAAGCCACAGGCAAATTTGGTGATCGACCGTGATAAGGCTGCTGATTTGGGTCTGAACCTGCAACAGATTGGCTCTGATGTTGGTATTTTACTGGGCGGCGGTTTCGTGAATCGATTTAATATTGATGGCAGAAGCTACCGGGTGATACCGCAGGTGACGCGTGATGCACGACTGAATCCCGATCAACTCGAAGACCTCTACATTAGCGGACCCGACGGTAAGCTGATACAGCTCAGTTCAGTTGCAAGTATCGAACGCACAACCGTGCCGCGAGCGTTAAACCGGTTTCAGCAATTAAATTCGGTCAAGCTCAGCGGCGTTGCCATTCAACCGCTTGATGATGCGCTGGCCTTTCTGGAGACCGAAGCGCAAAGCCTGTTACCACAGGGCTATACACTCGATTACACCGGTGAATCACGACAGCTTCGTCGTGAGGGCAACAAATTTATCCCGGCCTTTTCACTCGCCATTGTGCTGATTTTTATGGTGTTGGCCGCACAGTTCAACAGCTTCCGCGATCCTTTTGTGATACTCGCCGGGTCTGTGCCACTTGCGATGTTTGGCGCATTAATTTTCACCTTTATGAAAATGCCCAACCCCAACCTGCCGTATTGGACCGACGGTTTTACCACCACGCTCAACATTTACTCACAGGTCGGGCTCGTCACGCTGATCGGTCTGGTTGCGAAAAACGGTATCCTGGTGGTTGAGTTTGCACGCAAACTCCAGGAGCGTGGGTTAACGAAACTCGCCGCGATATCCGAATCGTCCGCTGCACGTCTGCGCCCTATTCTGATGACAACGGTAGCCACCGTTGCCGGTCACTTTCCGTTGGTATTGGTCACCGGTGCCGGCGCTGAGGCGCGTAATTCGATTGGTCTTGTACTGGTTGGCGGCATGGCCATTGGCACGTTGTTTACGCTGTTTGTCATACCGTCTATCTACATGCTGATTGCACGTGATATGAAAGGAACCATAGAGTCGCTGGACGAACTCGAAGCGCAAGAGGGTCACAGGTCAAAGGCCGGACACACGGAACAACCACAGCGCAGAAGCGGTCATCGAGGACTCATCAATCGCCCGGCACCCAAGCCACAAAACTAAAAAACGTCGCGGGATTGGCACTTACAACACTGCCGCGCTAATTGCGGCAGTAGCTGTCGGCAACGGCAGGCGGCACTATCATCGGCTGGCTTGCGGCACTATCGGCTGGCTTGCGGCACTATCGGCTGGCTTGCGGCACTATCGGCTGGCTTGCGGCACTATCGGCTGGCTGGCGGCACTATCGGCTGGCTGGCGGCAAGTGACGATAACTGAATCGGTAGAAGTCTGCCGGTGTTGCCCTGCCGGTAATATCAAACGCAAACATCCCAACAAAAGCACCGGTGAAGGATGCGTGCTCCCCGCGGCCACCCTCGTCAGACACCAAACCTGCATCCAACACCGGGCCAACGGTCTCCCACGGGACATCACCTGCATCGACACCTTTCGACGCGGTACGTTGGCTAAACTGTAAACCGGTTTGTCGTACTTCAACCGCAAGCTCTACAGGAACAGCCTGCTGGCCGTTCTCTGCAAGCGTCACCGGCAATGCAAGGTTGGCGACCAATGGGTAGGTGAGTCGGCATTCCGGGTAATCGCCATTGCAGCTGATCAGTGTTAAACACCGCCCTTCCTGCTCGTCCCAGGTGATACACAAGGCATGAAATTTGTGCCGGTTATAGTAAGCCACTAAACCTGCGCCATGCTGATACGTGGTGGGATGAAAATCAACCGAAGTTTCAGACCGATAATCACTGTGCTCTTGACGTCTTGCCACCAACGATTGCTCAAACCAACTGCCAATCGACTCTCGGCCAAACAGTCGTAATGCCTGCGGCTGTTCGGTCAGTGAAAAAAGTCGCGAGGCATTCGGTGTTCTTAACCACTGAAATTCCGCAGGCAATTCGGTGCCGGTAAATGTCACCTCGCGGTCTGTGCCTGGCCGGTACAACCTGGACTGATCAATGGCCGACTCACTCGCACCGGGTGGCAGCTCAATGGGTACTGACGCCTGCGGGCACGGGTTGTAGTCAGTGGTGCCGTCATCGAGATACAACCAGCCGTCACTGCCCCACCGGCATTTCTGAATACCGGTCTCACGACCTCTCGGACAGACCTGTTGACTGGACAGTGGTCTGCCACACAGATGCGTAAACCAAGGATTATTATCAGGACCAATGACATACTGACCGTGCCCTGCACGCTGCAACAGAGCGTCAGGGTGGTCTTTGGATGTAATCACATGACGGTGCGGGTGGGTCTCGTACGGCCCGGTGACATGCTCACTTCTCGCCAGTGTCACCGCATGCAAATAACCGGTACCACCTTCGGCTACGCTTAAATAATAACGCCCGTCGTGCTGAAACAGGTGCGGAGCCTCGACACCACCATGGTCAGTGCCATCATAAATAGAGTGTACGTCACCGATAAGTTGTTCGGTGGCTGCATCGTACTCCTGACATAAAATACCACCAAAAAAACTGGTTGAAGGATCAGGACCCAGCCTGTCAGCACGATGATTCCAGACCATGTTCACAAACCACTTGCGACCATCGGTGTCATGAAACAGTGATGGATCAAAACCGCTCGAATTGACATAGACAGGGTCAGACCACGGTCCGGTGATATCGGTTGCAGTCACAATATAATTGTGTGCGTCCTTGAAGTTACCGTCGAACCGTTTAACGTCGGTGTACACCAGCCAAAATTGACCATCGGCGTAGCTCAACGACGGTGCCCAAACACCACATGAGTCGGGGTTACCGCGCATATCCAATTGCGTTGCGCGGTTCAGTGGTCGTGTGATCAGATACCAGTCCACCAAATTGGTGGAGTGATGAATCTGTACACCGGGGTACCATTCAAAGGTCGATGTTGCAATGAAGTAGTCAGGGCCGACCCGACAAATAGACGGGTCGGGGTTAAAACCCGGTAGTATCGGGTTTTGGACAGTTGCCATGATGGTTCAGCCGAAGTGAGGTTTATACAACAGAGACAGGCTTGTCACGCAGCAGGGACATAGCGGCATCTGCGCCCAGTGCATCCGGTCGTGTACAGGCTGTGTTGATGGTTACAAACTGCCCGGTTTCTCCGGATTCAAGAATACTCATCATCACATCCAATGCGTGAGCTGCCCTGTCGATAGAACAGCGAAAATCACGTTTGTCATGAATAGCCATTGCCATGTCAGCTAAACCGGCTCCACGATAGTTGGCCCGCTTTTCGTCGTCTTTGGCTTCATTGATGACATCGAACGGATGATCAATCGGTGCGACCGACTCGGTATCGCTGTTTTTTCGCGCTATCCGCAAATCACCGGCAAAAAAGTTAGGATCAGGGACGTACAGCGTACCTTCAGTGCCATACAGCTCGATATTGTTATGCTCGTGCGACCAGACATCCCAACTCGCGCTTAACGTCACTGTGGCGCCGGTGTGAAATTCAAGTAACGCGTGAATAGTGGTGGGTGTATCCACCGGCACCATTTCACCATGACGATCGCCATTCAATATCATGCGTTCCTTCTCTGCCATAGAGGTCAGTGCACCGACACGCTTGACAGGACCAATGAGGTTGACGAGTGCTGCAATGTAATAGGGCCCTAAATCCAGTACCGGGCCCGCACCGGGCTGAAAGAAAAAATCGGGGTTGGGGTGCCAGTCTTCCATACCATGACTCATCACATGACAGGTGCCTGACGTAATAGTGCCAATAGCGCCATCGTCGACCAGCTTGCGTGCCAGTTGATGCGTACCACCAAAAAAAGTATCTGGCGCACAACCGACACTCAGCCCCTTTTGTTGTGCCAGCGCTGCAAGTGCCCTGGCCTCATCGGTATTTAACGCCAGTGGTTTTTCGGAGTACACGTGTTTCCCGGCCTCCAGGATACGTGTCGAAATTTCGTTGTGCGAATCAGGGATGGTAAGGTTCACAATTACATCAATATCTTGTGAGGCCAACAGATCGTCGACACTCATTGCCGTCAACCCGTAGGTCGCGGCACTTGCTTCTGCGTTGGCGTGATTGAGATCGGCACATGCCTTGAACTGATAACCCTTAAACAAGGACGCCAGTTCAAAATACGTGGTGGAGATGTTACCGCAACCGATAACACCGACATTGAGTTCAGACATAGTATATTCCTGCCATACAAATTTGAGATCACGGGTTATACGACAACCCGCATCCGTTAAGCGCTTTTATTCAGTAGATTGCCAAAGTGGACTCACACCAGCCAGTTTATGTCTCTTGAGTGTCACTCCACACAGACTGGCGTGAGGTTACGTAGCGTCAGATTGACTGACAATAAGTAATAGCATTTTTGGCAAACCGCGCGTGATCAGACGGATTATCATGCTCCATAATAAAATGTCTGATTGATCGCGCCTGCAGAGACGGTAGCCAGGCTTTCCAGTCCAGTACACCCTGACCTACATCTGCCCAACCATCTTCATCCAGCGACTCACCTTCCGGCGCAATGTCTTTAATATGCACGGCTGAGATGCGATCGCTATATCGTTCTACCCACTCCAGGACATCCGCGCCACCTCTGGCGATCCACGCCAGATCAGCTTCCCACTCGAGCGACGGGCCACCTTCGAAGATGCGCTGCAGCGGCATGGAACCATCATCGAGTGCCTGAAATTCAAAGTCATGGTTGTGCCAGCCAAAACCGCAACCAGCATCGCGCGCAACCTGCCCGGCTTGTTCCAGTCGCTGGCCAAGCTTCGTATAGCCATCAACCGAATCAGGCCGCATGGATTCATCGAGATAGGGGCAATAAACGTTCTGCAGTTCCAGCACCTTGATAAGGTGTTTGACCGTGTCGGGCTCCTGCTCGAGCATCTCAAGCGACATGTGAGCACTGGGCATGGTTAAACCTGCCGCTTTCAGGTCGGCAGCTGTCTGTTCAACATTATCATACAGCGGGCCAAACCCCTCGACCGAGGTATACCCTGCTGACGCAAGCATAGTGAACACAGACGACCATGGTGTGAAATTTCGGCTTCCGTAGAGTTGATAGGCAAATTGGGTCATAACGTTAGGTTCCTTTTGAAATTTTTAGACGTGCCGACTGCGAGTCAGGAAATACCGTGAGCAGTCGTGCACCGCGGTCATGCTGGTTACGGTATAACCTACCGTAACTGGCGTAGAGGTCATTGACAGAAAAAGTTACCGCTTCCTGTAATGCGTTGTGTTCAAAGGGTGTAAACCGTACCGCGCGTGATTGTCCGCCCAGTATACTGAACACGTTGTGCGAAAACTGCCCTGCCACCGACGCCTCAAGCATCACGTAGAGCGCTGTATCTGCTGCCGACAGCACAATGTCGATGCCATCGTCCACAGGCTCGGCCGACAGCTTGATTTCGGGGTCGTTAAGCTCAATGTGTTTCCAGCGCAAGTGACTCAGCACCTCGTCACCACAGGCACCATTATCCGCTTGCCATTGCAGTGACACTAACGGGTGCTCGTCGGTGAGTGGTACTGTCGCAACTGTTATAGCTGCGTCTACAGGGCACTCGACTGCGAAGACATTGGGTGGATCCTGCTCATCGTTAATACACGACAATGACACCGAGACCTTCACTGTTGCCCGCGTATCATTGACCGCGAACACCTGCAGCGTTTTAGTGGTGGCATCGGGTATGGCGATCACATTGACTGGCTGATAAAACACTTTGGCCATATGGTGCAACGCTTTCCATTGACCACCGTATTCAATCGACGACCACGACGCCACCGGCCAAGTGTCGTTAAGTTGCCAGTAAAGCATACCGGCACAGCGTGGTTTGCTTGCCCGCCATGCATCTACCGCTGTTTTAATCGCAATACCTTGCTGAATTTGACTTAAATACACCTGTTTCTCGAAGGTGCCCGGCAGCCGAAAGTAGCGCGCCATAGTCTCCAGAATGCGAGCATTGCCGCCTGCGTTTTTTTGGTGTGCTTCCATCACTGGCGATGAGATAGTCAGGTTCTGATCATCAGTGAATGACCGTATCAATCGCATTGACGGAAACGACTGAAACCCAAACTCTGAACAGAACAGCGGCCGTATCGTTCGATAAAATTCGAAGTCTTTGCCCTCATGCCACACACTCCAAACGTGCATATCACCGCGACTGTCGTCATGCCAGGTGTCACGATAGTCAAGTACACCCGCCGACGGACTCGACGGCCACCAATTCGGTTGGCTCAACGTGTTCATCAGTGTCGACTCAATCGTGCGGTTTAATCGATCGTAGTTCACCAAATAGCGGTCACGGTTGTTGACAGACTCGTCAAACCAGCCCAATGCACCCACCAGCTCGTTATCACCACACCACACTGCAAGACAAGGGTGCGTTGCCAACCGCTTGCATTGCCACTCGACTTCTGCGGCAACTTCACTCAAAAATTCGTCGGTAGAGGGATACAGGTTGCACGCAAACATGAAGTCTTGCCAAACCAGTAGGCCACGATCGTTGCACTGCTGATAGAACTCGTCAGATTCGTAACGCCCGCCACCCCACACACGAATCATGTTCATGTTGGCAGCAACGGCGGAGTCAAGGAGTTGCGCGGTGACCTCGGCGGTTCGGCCCGCCGGTAATGCATCAGCCGGAATCCAGTTTGCACCTCTGGCAAAACAAGGCTCGCCATTCACTGAAAAAGCAAACGTTGGTTGACACTCACCGTCTGCGTTGGTGTTGCCTTCAGTGGATAACGTAATCGTTCTAAAACCGGTCAGCCGTGTGTGACGTTGATTTGCCACCTGTATCGTGACCTGATATTGATGTTGCTCACCCATACCGACAGGCCACCACAGCGCGGGGTCGTCTACGCGCAGTGACAATACAAGATGCTGTTGTCCCGATGTCAGGTTGACTGCCTGTGATTCACGGGCAACTATCTGGTCGGGCGTATCGCGATGACAGACAGACACTTCACAGCGAGTCTCTGTCTGCACGAACACAGCAATATCGAGTGTGAGATCAAGGCTGCCAAAGGCCGTGCCGACATCCGTCTTATGACAAGCGGTTTCCACTGATACACTTTCCACCAGACAGTGTTCTACACAGTGCAATTGTGGCGCTGTATACACACCAAAAGGTATCAAAGCCGCATTCCAGTCCCAACCAAAATCGCACTGGGTCTTGCGTATCAGGTTTCCATTGGCAATAGGGCTGTTGTCGGCGTGATGCGGCACAACAAACGGTAGCTGCAATTGCTGCTCAGCGCCAAATCGCGTTACAGACTGAAACACGATGGCGATCGTATTGGTACCTGCCTGCAAACAGGAGGTGATGTCACAGTAATACCCTCTGAAACTGTTGCGGGTAGACAATACGGGTTGGTTATTGATACTGATATCACACACGGTATCAAGATCGCGAAGCGCCAAAACCCAACGCCGATTGCCACGTGCACTGGCGCAAGACGCCGATGCGTCATCATCTGCCGCCGCAGCAGTCGCGTGCAGAGAGTCAATAGAGAACTCACGTGACAACGTCCAGTCACGTTCACCCACCCACCGTGCCGCTACTTCATTCAGCGAATGGTAGGGATGACCGACTGTTCCGGCGGCTATCAGCGCACTCAGGCCATCGCCCGGCACCATCATGGGTACGGCATGCTCATTCAGCGCATCCTGTAACCACCATTCACCCGAGAGGTCTGTCACGTGTGCCGGTTGTTGAATCACAATGCTCTCTGCATCCGGGCAAGTCTTACCACACTAAAAACGTTACACACGTTGCTCGGTGGCCACATCAAAAACCGACGCCAACGCCATGTTAAAGCTGAGCATGACGGGTTTGCCGGGGCCAAACGATGTTTCGCCATTCACCCTGACCGATATCACCTGCTCACCGACATGCACCCAGATCAACGTGTCGGCACCCATCGGCTCTTCGATATCAACCACCCCCTTGATACCGGGAAAACCACTCCTTGTTTTCATGTCCTTGGCATAGGGTGCAATGTCGATATGTTCGGGGCGTAGGCCAACCACCACTTCCTGTTCAGCCTGCACGTCTGACGAATAGTCATAGCCGCTGAGTGACAGCATTTCATCGTTTAGCCTGAAATGCGGTGAGCCGTTGTGCATGTGCACCCGACTCTTTACAAAA
>CALDUO010000160.1 GCA_937923745.1 uncultured Granulosicoccaceae bacterium | reverse complement strand
GCGCCTGCATAGAATATGTCCTGCAGTCGGCTATTGGCAAGATCACGAAATTCGATACTCTCGGCAGACAATCGTGTGGTCGTACGCTGCCGGTGAGTGTGATGACCGAAGGGGTCTGTGCCGCGAGCCTGTTGTACAAATATTTCGCCAATAACTTGCTCTACATCGGCGGCGATATAACTTTGAATGGCAAACCCGATTCGGCGTTGTCCTGATTGGTTTGGCCCGGAACCATGGACAACACGGGGGTGATGTAAGGACAGCTGGCCGGGTTTCAGTATGATCGGTACGGTTTCGTCTTCCGGTACATTTGGCACGGTTTGACCGCGGGTCAGCAGATTGTCTTCACCGAAGGTATCCTCGTGATCGACCAGTGGCCCTTTATGACTGCCTGGCCACATGTACATACAGCCGTTTTCGACATTGACTTCGGTCAGTGCTAACCATGCCGTCACCCAGTTGTGAGGTTCGAGACCGATATATCGTGCGTCCTGATGCCAACTGATAAAGCCTGCATGTTCAGGCTCTTTAATAAACAATGTCGTGCCGGCAACCAGAATATCTTCGCCAATCAAGGATTCTACGGCGTCGAGAATAGCGCTGTGGTGTGTCAGTGCATCAAGGGCAGGCAAGACGTAGTGTGCATTATTACGACCGGAACCTGATAGCGCGTCGGGGTGTGTTTGCTCTACAGCCTGCAACTCTTCCAGCGCCTCCCTGACCTCGATATCGGTGAGTACATCGATCGGTGCTACAAAACCGTGATTGGCATAGTGTTGCCGCTGTGCTTGAGATAAAGAGCCTGAATGGGACATAACCGATGCCTTTGAGCGGGTAAATACCGCTGTACTTTGCGCGAAAAGTTAACTCAAATCAAACGTTTCAATGTGGCGTGATATTGTTGCTACAGATCAGAACAGGTGTGAAGTCTGAACTAAGTCAGATGGACGGGGTGCAGTTGCCGGGCTTTTCGTACCGGTGGATGTCGGGGGAGGGTAAAGGAGGGAGCGAGAAATAATGAACGGCTGAGGTAATTCCCGACTGGCCAAGCCGGAGTTGAAGCGAATGGCCAGTCGGGAAATGCTTTTGCTACTTGCGGCGATAGACTCGTACGAAATCAATTTCCAGCATCGGATCGCGGAAATTATTGATATCGTTGGCGTTAGGGAAATGGTCGTACCACTCACGTCCCAGACCACCTGAGTTGGCCGGGAAGTTGGTCCAGTTACCACCCATCGCAAGGTTCAGGATCAGGTACAGCTCTTCGTGATTCACGTTTTCGTTCCACAACTCACTGACTTTTTGATCGTCGATATACCAAGCGATGTATCCGGGCTTCCACTCAACAGCATAGGTATGGAAGTTCTGGCTGTAATCGGTGCCAGTATAGATTTGTCCGTCAGGTTGCGGCCGCAGGAAGTTGTCGTCGCCATAGTAGCTTGCGCTGACGTTGTTGTAGTAATGAAATGAATTATAGATGTACCAAGGGGCATGGCCGAGGTTTTCCATGATGTCGATTTCACTACGGCGTGTGCCTTCCCAGGCGCGTTTTTGATGGTGCAACCAGAAAGCCGGGAATGTACCTACATGGCTCGGAATTTTAATCCGCGCTTCAAAATAGCCGTACTTCTGCGTGAACTTGTCATAGGTGCTGATTGCGCCGGACATAAATGCCTGCTGCGAGACCATGTTGTACAGAGGACCATAGGTGTCATTGCTGTCCCAACGTTTCAGCGGATTACGAACCGCTTGAATACCGAGGCGCGACCCATTGAATTTGAACGGGTTGTAGACCGGCAAAATGGTGTCTTTGTGGCCTTGGTCGGCGGTAAGTGTGTTGACGTAAAACTGGTCTTCACCGTTAACCACCCGGTACTCGTAACGTTCGCCGTTAAACTCGCCGTCCCAGCGAAGCTGTGCGTTCCAACGGGCCGGGTTCAGGGTGTTGCCGTTAAACTCATCACTAAACACCAGCTCATAGTCGGGGCGTTTGTAGATGTCTTGCATGCCCCATGACGCTGGATCTATCAGACCGGTATCATTGGCCGAGTTGTTGTTATTTTGGTTATTGCTTTGGGGCGCTGGAGGCGCTGCTGCAACTGTGTTGCTGCTGGACCCATTGCCGGGTTGAACCCGGAATTTCAGTGTCTCGGACTGCGCAGAATACTTCCAGTCGCCAGTGACTGCCTTAACTGCCAGTGAGTGCTCACCGATCCACATATTGCGGCTGGTGTAATTGGTATCGGAGGTCAGACCAACAATGATGCCGTCCACGTTGAGCTCGTAGTTGGCGGCGCCCGAGACTGCGTCCCATTCCCATCGGATGGTTTTGGATGCCGTTTGGGTTGCTCGCAGGTTCGTCGGGACCCGGCTACCGTTGTTGGCGGACTGTGAGCGGTTGGTTGCCGCTGGCGCCGATGTGTTTTGAGCTGGCGGCTGTTGCGCCGCTACTTGAGTCGGAGGCTCTTCACCGACCCGGTAGCTCTTGTTGATGCTGTTACCATCGAAGCTGGATCGTACATTGATTTTAGCCGTAGCCGAATGCCCGGAGTAGTTATTCGACCAATCTACCGCTCGCACTGACATCGAATGTTCGCCAGCCCACAGATCGCGGCTGAACAATTGTGGGTCTGCGGTGAGGCCAGCAAAGTTGCCGTCAACCGTGACTTCGTAAACTTTGACACCGGGTACCCAGTCCCACTCCCACTTGACCATTGACTGCGCGACTTCGGTGCCACGAACATTTTTCGGGGCGTCGATGGCAGAAGCGGAGAAGGGAATCAGGGAAAGAACGAATGGCACAACAAGGAGTAGTCGGCGCCATGTTTGGGCCGCTAGACGTGTTTGAGTCATATTGGGGGTCTGGTTTCGTTAAACGTAAATGTAAGAATTGTTAACAATGCAAGAATACAGACCAAACCTGAATTGAAACTGAAATACTTGGCCAAAACGCTCGGATATTAACCATATGTAATTACGCTGCGAGCCGGTCTTTTACCAAGGTATTCCGCCGTAGCTATCCTGACACTCACCGTACACTGGGCGAACACTGGGCGTTATTGCAAGACCGTGTGGGCGCAGTCCATTGGCGCTAGAGTCACCCGGACAGAATACCTGTTGGCATGCTTGCTCGCACCAAAAACCGTTGATTTGGGCTCGCATTCAACCAAAACCGTGTCAATACAGAACCCTGTACGACAGCTCGGTCTCCCAAGGGCTCGCAGACTGACGCCGGTCGAATCCATCTGTATCTGTCGAATCCATCTTTTTAGGGGCTGTCTTTTCGGGCGAGGGACTGCACGTGTCAGCCCCCGCGCCCTTAACCCATGCCATTAACCCACGCCTTTACCCCATGCCTTTACCAAGGGCGTGTACCCCGGGTATGTACCCTGGGCCTTTGACACTGGCCTGCACTACCGCCCTGTCCCGCGTGCCGCGTTTATGCGCCGGGTTGCCCCGGTCTGTGCTTATCGGTGATTTCAGGGAGAGACATGGGCCCACATCGGCAGGCGCTTGGTGGTCAACGAGCAGTGTGCCGTGAACCGTTTAGCTTGCGCGGTTTATTTAAGGCTGTGGTTTATAAGCGTCGGCCAACTGTTGTCGAAAGGGCAGGTGGTGGCTTTTGGTCCAGACTACGGTGTTGCTGTCTCCGACAACGCAGCTTATGGCAAAGTCGGATGGGAGGCGAATCCAGTCAAAGCGACCATATAGACTGGTTTCAGATGTCTTGGCGGCAACTGCTGATGTGGTTCCGAGTAATTGGCTGTCGTCAATTACGTCTGCCGTCATGCTCACAGACCCCGCCAACACCACTATTTCCATGCCGCCTACGGCACTTAAACTCAACGTGGTGTTCGCCGACCAATGCTCCAGCCGGACCGTTTCGCGGGCGTCCTGGTACAGTGATGCCACCGATCGATTGGGTTGATTCGTCAGTGGCAGCATTTCCAGGTGGTCAAGATGCGCATGGACAAAGTGAGCGTCTGTCGCGTGGAATTGCCCCAGTTTGACGAATAACAGGCAGCCTGCTTTGGAGCCAGGTTGGTGGTTGGACCCGGGCGGATTACGAATATAGGACCCGGCTGGCCACGCGCCATACTCATCTTCGAATACACCATCGAGTATCAACAACTCCTCACCACCGTGATGGGTATGCGGGGAAAACTCGCTGTTCGGTGCATACTCAACCAATGTGGTGACCTGATGATCATCTGTATCCAATCGGTCGAGGCGTCGTCGGGTCACACCGGCCATGGGTGACGACTCCCATGGAATACTGTCCGACTGCAGAAAGACCGCACGGGTAAAATCACTGTTAACGAGCATCATGTCTCCAACTGTTCAGTCTGGTGCGGTGCGGCACGGCACTTGGGCTGTTAAAAATGGGGTATGACACTGGAGTCTGTGGAAAATCAAGTCAGGGTCAACCGCACCAGACCAGCGATCGCGAGGGCGCACAAGAGTATCAGGCAAAACTGCTTGTAGAAAACCGCCAGTGACGGCCGGAATAACAAACTCCCTACGACAACACCGGCCATCGTGACCGGCACCAACACAAAGGCCCGATACAGGGTGAGTACATCCAAGAGTCCATGCCAATATAGCCATGAACCAGTGACCACACTGCTGCCAAACAGATACACCACCAGTGAGGCACGCATCACGCGAGCGGGTTTGTGTTGGGCCAGAACAAACAACGCGACGACCATGCCGCCAATACTCGCAAGGCCCGTGGCTATGCCTGCACTGAATCCTGCGACGTAACGCCCTGCCGGCGTGCCAAAAAAAGCCGGACTCTGTTTCACCAATTGCAAAATTGCCAACACCAGAATCAGCAGCAGGGCAGTATGCTGTGATAACACCGGATCAAGGGAGCGGGTTAACCATAACCCGACCGGCAATCCGACAGCTGACCCGATCAGCAAGCCCGCCACCATACCGATCTCTGCGTGTCTGAAACCACCCCTTGCCATCAGCAGACTGGCAGAGAGTTCGAGAAAAAAACACAGCGGTATCAATGTAATTGGCGGTATGAAGGAGACCAGGCTTGCCATGGTCAGTGCCGATAACGCGAACCCCGAAAATCCGCGGACGACACCCGCCAGAAAGACTACGCTCAATGCCAGCAGCAATTGATGGTGTGAAAACGCCAGGGCTGTTGTTAACGTGTCGAGCATCGTGTGTTTTATTGACCGTATTCGGCGTAAAAGCTACCCAATTATCGGCAACCGCTGCGGTATCCCAACATGCCAGTGTACGCCGATAATGTGTCGCGAGGCAGGCTCAGCGCAATCACACGGTTGAGACCAGCATCATTCCACACCTCGAAAATGCTTATTAAGCAGGAGTGCTATGTCGACGGATGTATTGATTATAGGGGCAGGTCTCAGCGGCTTGACGGCAGCGCAACGGTTGGTTGAGCACGGCCTGAACTGCTGTGTCATTGAAGCAGAACGTCCGGGAGGCAGAATTCTGTCTTCTAACAACCTGCAGGCGGACACCGCTTTTTCCGGCGTTTGCCACCCGGCAAGCGTCGGGGGCAGCCATGTTGGCGGGCAAGGTGTGGATCTGGGGCCTGCGTGGTTCTGGCCTGATCAGTCTTGTATCCGCTCACTGATTGATCAACTCGGGATGACATCTTCGGTGTTCGAGCAACACAGTGATGGGTTGTCAGTGCTGGAATATGGCGATGGCACTCTCCAGCGGGTGCAAGGTGGTGCTTCGATGGCCGGGTCATACCGTTTGCACGGTGGCATGATGTCGCTCATCAACGCGCTGTTAATGGCCGCCGGACCGGTGCGAAGTCACTGCCGTGCGACACGTATCTCGTTCGCGGACCACGACACTGTGTGTGTCACCATCGACAATGAGGCAGGGGAGTTGGAGTCCGTCAGTGCACGACGGGTGATTATAGCTGTGCCCCCACGAGTAGCGGCTCGCACCATGACGTTTGAGCCGACTGTTACCGAGGCCGAACACGCGGCGATGACACGCATACCAACCTGGATGGCAGGACAGGCCAAAGCCGCTGTCATTTGTGCCTCGCCGTTTTGGCGACAGGCCGGTCTGTCCGGTGATGCAATGAGCCAACGCGGCCCGGTGGTCGAATGGCATGACGCATCCGCCGAGCATGGTGAGCCGTTTGCGCTATCAGGCTTTATTGGCTTGCCAGTGGCGGCACGAGTAACACGATGGCCAACCATCACCACGCTGATAACCGGCTCCTAGTACATAAGCGGGTTCAGATTTTCGTTCAGGAAGTTTAACCTCATGAATAATTTAGCAATAATGTCTTCACTTTTACACTTGAAACATCATGATGCGCCTATTCAATTAAGGAGCATTAGCTAAAGATATCCTCGAATAGTCGACTTAAGTTGTTAGATCGCTCAAACGGATATCAACATCTGAGCTTGTATCAAGCCTTGTATTTCCCATAACCTAACTTTTGAATTCGACCGGACTTGGCTAGCGAGGCTAAAGATCGATAAACCACTTCTGGTGACAAGCCAATTTCATGTGCCAGTGATTTAACGCTGTCTTTTAGCATCCCGTCGACAACAGCCTGAAGCACCCGATCATCCGCACTGCGAATCGAATAGAGCTCTAGTCGTGCTCGCGTGTGTTGTACCTGATGAGCGAAACGCTTACACATGGCCAAAGAAAAATCAGGGTCTTCGCGATATCGTGTAATGACTGCACGTTTGGCGCATTCAATTACCTTAGAGGACTTTTTCGCAACTGCGCTGCAGTGGTAGCTGCGATGAAACAGTGATGCCTCTGCAAAGGTTTCTCCAGGAACGGCTTTTAAAACCAGCACCTGATGCCCGGCCTCAGTCACCCGTTGGAGATGTATTGCGCCATTGAGCATAAAAAAGAGCCCACGTGTAGAGTCGCCTTGGCGAAACAAGGTGGTTTCCCGATCAATGGTGCGCAACCGAAACGCCGATGAGGGGAGGCGATTTAACGGGTCTGGAAGAGAATGAGTTAACGAGTCAATCATGATCCAAATCATACTTCCTATTAGTCATAACCGATACCGTGAGTGTCCATTCGTCAATAGTCATACACGCTATGAGAATTCCAAACTACCAGATTAGAGCAATGGTAACGCTGTGGATGATCGTATCCGCCAGTGCAATCGGACAGACAGACGAGGGTCATTCGGACGGAATGTCTCATGCACAGACATCCACGGATTCACCCATTGAAACTGGGCAGTCAGCGTTTGCGGCAATTGCAGAAATCGTCGCCTTACTCGAAAACGACCCCCACACTGATTGGTCCACTATAAATATCGATGTGCTGCGTAACCATCTGGTTGACATGAATCAACTCACCTTGTCGGCTTCGGTAACGACGCAAGAACTCGACGGGCAGACAATCCAGTTTAACGTTACCGGTGATGGCCGTACGCTACTGGCAATTCAGTCGATGATTCCTGCGCATACGCAAATGGTTAGTTCCTTAAACGAGTGGAACATCGAGGTGAACAGTGAATCCGATGGTGTCACAATAGCGATCACTCCAGGGTCGGTTAAGGAGTATATCAAACTAAAAGCCTTGGGCTTCTTTGGATTCATGACGATCGGTGCCCATCATCAACTTCATCATTTGCAGATGGCCAAAGGGGCAGCTCATTGACAGTTGCTAGCGAAGTACCATTGAAAGCACTGATGCGAGCTGGATTCTGTTGATGATCGTCAGTACGATGAATAGACATGTGAATGTCCATCCTTATCAAAGGCCAACACATCGTAATCCTTGGGTAATTCGCTACCCATACCTGGCGACATCATCGGCATGCCCGGTGCGGTCAAGCCAACGACATCCGGACGTTCGCTAAGCAAGCGTTCAATATCCGTCACAGGTACATGACCTTCAATGACATAGCCATCGATAGTGGCGGTATGACATGATTTCAATGACGGGGCGGTCAGACCGTGTTTGGCTTTAATTGCATCAACGTTATCGTGATCAATAGAATTCACTGAATACCCAGCTCTTTCGATGTACGTGATCCAATCTTTGCAACAACCGCAGGCGGGACTTTTATAGACGGTCATCAAAGGCAGGTCGGCGGTGGTTGCCGACGGTGGTGACAGCACAGTATTTTTACTGTCTTGTGAGCAAGCCACAACTGATGCGCTGAGCAGAAGCAGAGATCCGATAGATAGTAAATCTGTTTTCATAATGAATTCTTTAAAGGTTATTGGACGGGACATACCATTAAGTGTCATTCAGCAGCATGAGAAGCTAGTCAGCACACTGATCTCCAGTTAACAGATCATCAAATTCCGTACCATTGACCGCATGTTGCTATTATGTTCCGTTCTTCTTAGAACCTCTTTTACCAAAATTGTCCAGAATCGGGCAATCTGGGCGGTGATCACCTGCGCATTCATTGATCAGGTGTGACAACGTATCGCTCATGGTATTGAGTTTAGTGATTTTTTCATGAATCTGCGCCAAGTGTTGGCTAGCAATATGTTTGACATCAGCACTCTCTCGGGCATCATTCTCATAGAGAGCCAGTAACGTGCGGCAGTCACCGATCATAAAACCCAGTGAACGGGCTTGAGCAACAAAGGTCAGCTTGTGTAAATCGGTTTCGCGAAAATCCCTGTAGCCGTTGTGATCTCTGGCCGGATTGATGAGACCTATATCATTATAGTAACGGATTGTTTTAACCGGCAATCCTGAGTCAAGAGCCGCGTTTTTTATATTCATCGTATGGGCTCATCTAACGTGACCTTTGAGACGACTAACTGTCTCGTATCCTCGTTATCAGTATGAGGCGCCGCAGTCAGCGATTTCATCCAGCGCAATCTCAGGGCGTTTGATAAAACAAAAACACTGGACAACGACATAGCGGCTGCCGCCAGCATAGGGGATAGAACCATACCGTTTACCGGATACAGTACTCCTGCTGCAATCGGTATCAGCAAAATGTTATAGACAAACGCCCAGAACAAATTCTGCCGAATATTGCGCATCGTTCGCTGACTGATTTGGAACGCGCTTACTACGCCTTTCAGATCGCCTGACATCAGCACCACGTCCGCTGCTTCTATAGCGACATCAGTTCCAGTCCCAATCGCGATGCCCACATCAGCCGACGCCAGTGCTGGGGCATCGTTTATGCCATCACCGACAAACGCAACCTGTTGGCCTCCTGTTTGTAGACTCTCGATAGCGCTTACTTTTCCATCCGGCAGAACGCCCGCAATGACGCGATCAATGCCTAACTCATCCGCGATCGTACGCGCTGTGAGCGGGTTATCACCTGTGATCATAACCGGCGAAAGCCCCAACTGTTTAAGCGTTTGAATGGCTGAATACGAGCTATCCTTTATAGGATCTGCAACGCCAATCACCGCAGCGATTTGACCATCAATAGCGGCGTATAATGGCGTAATTCCCTTCACAGCAAGAGCTTCGCCTTGTTCCTTTAACTGACCCATCGGTACGTTCTCGCGTGTCATCAATCGATCAGCCCCGATGAGCACGTTACGGCCGTCGACAAGTGCCTGCACACCGTAGCCGGTATGTGATAGGAAGTTATGTATTTCTGGTATTGGCAGATCTCTCATCGATGCCGCCCGTACAATAGCATCGCTAATCGGATGCTCCGAAGAGGCCTCGACAGCTGCAATCATTGGTAATACATCTTCTTTTGTGAATCCGTTAGCCAGTTCCAGGTGAGTCAGTTCAGGACTTCCTTGTGTCAACGTTCCAGTCTTGTCGATGGCAACCGTGTCGGTCCCCTGAAGCCGTTGCAAAGCATCGCCTTGACGAAACAACACACCCATTGTCGCGGCCGTACCTGTGCCGACCATGATCGAAGTTGGCGTTGCTAGACCCATGGCACAGGGACAGGCAATAATCAGCACGGCAACACCTGCCACTAGCGCATAACTGAGTGAGGGTTCTGGGCCAACGGCGAACCATACAGCCATAGTGATAATGGCGACGATGATAACCAGTGGCACAAACCAGGCACTGATTCGATCAACCAGACCTTGAATGGGTAGCTTCGCCCCTTGCGCCTGTTCAACCATGGATACAATTTGAGCCAGTAGCGTCTCTTTGCCCACGGCTGTAGCACGGTAGGTCAACGCCCCCGTACCGTTTATCGTTCCGCCAATGACTCGTGCATCAACGAGCTTCTCCACAGGAACTGGTTCGCCCGTAATCATGCTTTCATCGACATAGGATCGTCCGCAGAGCACGATACCATCGACAGGGAATTTCTCACCAGGTCGCACATGTACTTTGTCCGCATGAACAATCTGATCAATGTTCACATCAACGATGGCATCACCACGTTCGACACGACCTGTTTTTGCTTGTAAGCCGATCAGTTTCTGAATGGCGACTCCGGTGCGCCCCTTTGCACGCGCTTCCAGATAGCGACCAAAGAGAATCAATACGACGATGACTGCGGCTGCTTCAAAGTAGACGTTCGTTGTGCCAAACGGTAACAAAGATGGTGCGAACGTTGAAACCACTGAAAAAGCGTAGGCTGCAGACGTACCCAATGCGACTAATGAATTCATCGTGGGAACACCCCGGAGCAGGGCAGGGAACCCCGTACGATAAAAATGGAAACCCGGTCCGAAAAGGACTAAAGATGTGAGAACAAATTGTAGGTAATGGCTGTTTTTTACGCCCATCGTTGCGCTGACCAATTCGCGAAAAGCGGGGAACAGATGTGCTCCCATTTCAAGGAAAAAAACGGGCAGAGCCAGTGCTGCCGCTATTGTCGTAGAGCGTCTCAAATGCGCGATCTGATCAGCACGATGGTCGGTTTCAGTTCTGGATTGATTACTGCGGACACTCGACACATAGCCTGCCTCTGTGAGTTCAATAGCAATAGCGTTTGCACTGACAATCGAGTCAATAAATCGAATGTCCGCAGATTCTGTTGCTAGATTGGCGCTTGCATCGATCACGCCGGTCACAGCGCGCAACGCTTTCTCAATTCGACCGATGCATGAGGCACAATTCATACCCTGAACATCGAGTACCGCAGTTTGCGTTCTTATAGGATAGCCCGCGTCAGATAACGCCGCCACCACAGCTAGCAAGACGTGCTGTTCGCCAAGGCCGATCAATGCAGTTTCCTGTGTCAGATTGATGGATGCGCTCGTGACGCCCTCTACCCCAAGCAATGCTTTCTCTACGCGAGAGACACAGGATGCGCAGCTCATACCATCTATCGATAGGGTTAGTGTTTTGATCGCCTGCATGGTCGTTACCTATTCAAAATCATCACCTGATAGTTCATTATGAGGGCTCCAGTGACTGGAACGTCAATCCTTAATATCGCTAACATTCACATTTTTCAATAGGCAAGGTATACCGTCGCTAGCAGTCTTCCGCCTGTTCGGCCAACACACTTTGAAAACTGATTTGCGGCACGACAGGGCATTTCAGAGGGCGTGCCGATGCAGAGTGTGTAGACTCTGGCAACAGCACCACAAGGGCATGCAATTGACATGGACACTGACGATGAGGGGCAGCGACTATTCGCTATCGCAGTCGAACGTGCATTAACACTGAAATTTAACTCGTTATAAATGAGTCTGTCATCTGTCTCCTTATGTTAATCCGTGGAGATCTGATTACGAACCATTATCGCACCGCGTACACGCTTGGCCAGCCGTTCGACTCGCATCTTCTCGGTTGAATCCTCGACGTGACCGTACAGGTACACAATTCCTTCATGGGTCATCTGAGCCTGAATCTGAGTGTAGTTATTGAGTTCATGTCGAAATTGGTGCCAAGTCAGGTGAGTGTCTTGCTCGACCAGTGGTTCGATGGGTTTTTCTAGTTCATGCTCGGCCATTGTTACGCTGGACGTCAAGATAGAGGTGATGAAGACTACGCCTATAATATTTTTCATGGAGCTGTTTCTCGCGTCTGGCAACAGTACCTGAAATACACGATAGACGGCCTTGATGACATAAAATGAACTATACGATTACATTCGCATCATCAGCTAACATCGTTAGCGAAAAAGGCGGTCACTTGCCATGTATAGACGTGATCAGACACAACACCTAGCCCGCACGCTCATAGTCAAAATGAGGTTGCAGTGATGCTGGGTGGTCGAGAGCTTCAGCGTCGACTGAGTTCACTGCGGCTGGTTGTTGTGTTCTGGCCGAAAGCGGCAGTGTGATGCCGATTCGGGTCGTTTGACTTGCGGAACCAGCGAACGTCTGGCCCGAGTGCATTTGAGCGATGCCAGCAACGATCGACAAACCTAGCCCATGGTGCAAATCGGCACCACTTCGCGCAGTATCCGCTCTATAAAAGCGTTCGAATACGCGGCCAAGTTTATCTTGAGGGATGCCTTCGCCCTGATTGGATACTGCTATCGATACGTAATGATCGTCAACTTTGGCAATACTGATATCAATGGTCGTGCCCTTCGTTGCGTGAGTAATGGCATTACCGAGAAGGTTCGACAAAGCACGTTTGAGAAGTGGTGCATCGAACTCTCCGGCAGCATCACCAGTAATATCGACATACAGGCTGGCCTCTTCCAGAGCAGCTTCATGATAGTCAGCAACCTCTGTTGCCAACGAGGCAAGGCTTGCCACAGGCACGCAGCGAGCCCGACTACCACGCTCTGCCTGTGAAAGAAATAGCATATCGCGCACAATGCCTGATAAGCGATGTAGCTCTTCCAGGTTTGACCCTAACAAATCGATAAGCCCGGTCGATTGATGAGGCTTTCGAAGAGCTAATTCTGTGCTGGTGATCAGCGTTGTCAAGGGAGTATTTAGCTCGTGTGCGACATCGGCATTGAAACTCTCAAGACGTTGGTAGGATTCGGCCAAACGCTGCAAGAGCGCGTTGAACTGCGCAACAAGCGGTTGCAGCTCGGCGGGTTGAGCGGTGCCATCAAGTTGATCAGATAGCGATCGTACGCTTAAGGCGGCAGCTTGGGTGGCCAGATCATCAACGGGCTTCAATCCTCTACGGACTAACCAGTAGGCACCACCAGACACTACCAGTGTGCCCAGTAACGTCACGCCAATCAGTGTGTTGGCCAAACGTTGTAACAACTCATCGTCTGCGTGCCCATCGTGTGTGAGTGTTGCTGTCGTGGTCAAAGCAGAATCATCGAGCGATTGGATGGTAAACGCCAGTGTCGTCTTGACAGCATTAACAGCCATCGGCGGGTTACTTTGGTAGAAAGTGGTCCCTGTTTCGTCCATGATCGTCAATGCCAGTTCATGATGACCTGCCATGAAATCATCGAGGCTATGTCGCAGCGCATCAAGATCACCGGTCTGACGAGTCTCGGAGACCAGATGGTGCACCAGGGCTTGCTTTTCGGCGATCGAATCGTCTCGCCGATTCGACAGATGTGAGCTGATGACGCTGTAGACAATGACTGAAACGATCGCTAGCCCAACAAGACTCTGAATCGCCAGCCACATCGACAAGCGTTGGCCCAGGGAGGGCAAGGCCTTACCTTGAGTCACTCGGTCCGCTGCTCCAGTACGTAGCCCATACCCCGCTCGGTGTGCAAAAGTGCTGTATCAAACGGGACATCCAGTTTTGTTCTTAGCCTACGGATTGCCACCTCTACCACGTTGGTGCCACTGTCAAAGTTCATGTCCCAGACCTGTTCTGCGATGGTGGTTCTGGACAATACCTGGCCTTGACGGCGCAGCAACAGTGTTAGCAGATTGAATTCTTTCGCAGTAAGGCTCAATGGTTGCCCGCAACGCTTGGCTTTACGTCGGATCAGATCCAGCTCCAGGTCGTACAATGCCAGTGTGGTGGGTTCGACTGTGCTGTGACTGGACGGTTGTTTACTCCGGATCAACACATGTATCCGTGCGACCAGCTCTGAGAACGCGAATGGTTTGACCAGATAGTCCTCGGCTCCGGTGGTCAAACCGCTAACACGATCCTCTACTCCGCCCACCGCCGTGAGCATGATCACCGGCGTTGTTTTTTGACTGCGTAGCGCTTTGAGCAGAGCCAGTCCATCGAGCCCTGGCAGCATGCGATCAAGCACGATAGCATCAAAATCTTTCTCCAGCGCCTGGTGCAGCCCATCAATCCCGTTGTGGGCAACATCCACGGAAAAACCTTCCTCCGTCAGGCCCTTGCGCAGGTATTCAGCGAGCTTTTCCTCGTCATCGACAACCAAAATCTTCATGCCCCTATTGTCACAATTTTCAGGCCAATGCTGATTACTTTTTTGTCATCGCAGTGACCGTGAATGGTCATCGTCAAGGCCTACACTTGTTCTCGTTCATGCAGATAACAGAACATCTCAGTCGCTTTGCTGTGACATCCAGACATTTGTCGCCGCCTGAATGGAGCGATACCACCTTTTCTAAAGGGTATTTTATGAGCTTTTCGCGACCCGATTTCAGCCACTTGACTGTCGGTATCGTCGGTGTGTGTGCACTTTTGGTGTTCGGCACGCTCCCTCCTGCCAACGCCAAACACGAGCATGAGAAGAGCATACCAGAGGCCACTGATCCAGAATCACCAGCGCCCGGTTTGAGCGTTCCCGAGTACCGATCGCCCCTCAGCGCCTACCAGCCTTTCGAAGATGCTGCAGATTCGCTGGACTGGAAAGAGGCAAATGATCGGGTAGGAGAGATCGGAGGCTGGCGAGTGTATTCACGTGAGCCTTTCGAATCAGAAGATACACACGATAAGGATATGGATTCAAAATAATGGGTGTTCTGAGCCAGAAACTAAAAGTGCTGAGCGTTATTTCGCTCAGCGCGTTCGTGCTGTCAGGCTGTGCAACATTGGATATCGATGAAGCGCTAGGTAGAAGCACAACCTCGCTTGAGGGGTTTACGGATGCTGAGCTCATCCTCAAGCGCACGCGCACTGATAACGAGCATGCTAACGCTATTGTGGATGAGCTGTTGAAAGCACCACTCACGCAGGCCGGTGCGATTCAGGTCGCGCTAGCCAACAGCCCAAGCTTTCAGGCAAAACTTGCCAGTAACTGGGCGTCAGCAGCGCAATCGGCACAATCGGGACGTATTGCCAATCCGATGCTGGCACTTGAGCGCATGGAGATCGGTAGTGAGACAGAGCTGACGGCGCTTCTTGGTTTTGGCCTGCTCGATGTGTTCACGCTGCCCGCTCGTCAACGTCGAGCCAAAAGCGAGTTGGCACGAGCACAGGTCACGCTCACAGCCGATGTGGTATCCCATATCACCGATGTCCGTCAAGCATGGGTCAAAGCCATCGCCTCCGAACAGCGTCTGGATTATGCACAACAAGTGTTTGAGAGCGCCGAGGCCAGTGCAGAGCTGGCTAAACGGATGCAGGCGGTAGGTAACTTCAGTCGTCTGGATCGGGCACGGCAACAATCGTTTTATACCGATGCAGCCACAGCCTTAACCACCACCACCCATGATGTTTTGTCAGCACGCGAATCCTTAATCCGTATTCTGGGCCTCTCAGCTGAGCAGATTGAACAGTTGCAATTGCCCGAACGACTTCCTGAGCTACCTGAAGAGCCTCGTACCACCGCAGAGGTTGGACGTGTGGCTACCGCTGATCGACTAGATATTCAACTGGCTGAAGCATCTCTTAAGTCAGCAGTACGAGCACAAGGGCTAAATACCGCGTTCAGCTACACAGACATCGAGCTGGGCATTTTGCGACAACGAATCGATGAGGACGGGGAACGCACTACAGGTGATGGCTATGAGATCGAGATAGGCCTGCCGGTGTTTGATTGGGGCGGTATGAAGCGGGCGGCAATGAATGCACAATCCTTGGCAGCGGCCAACACATTGGAGGCCACATTGCGTGATGCAGCATCGACGTTGCGTGAAAGCTACTCAGCGTATCGAACCGCGTTTGATGTGGCACGCTTTTACGAGTCTGAGATCTTGCCTCTGCAGGAGATGATCGCAGAGGAGAACGTGCTGCGTTACAACGGCATGTTGATTGGCGTGTTCGAGTTACTAGCGGATGCGCGCAGGCAGGTTGGCATCGTGCAATCAGCCATCGATGCAAACGAGCAATTCTGGATGAGTGACGCCGCTCTGTCGGCCACGCTTATTGGCAACCCCACGATGGCATCTGTCGGCGCTGTTGGAGCGGTAGCCGATGCCGATCTTGGGCATTGATGTGCGACACCTGAAACTTGATAGCGAGAAATAGACCATGAGCTCACGACGTGAATTTCTGAAAGGTGCTGGATTGGCTGGTGGTGCCGTAGCGGTCAGTAGTGTCAGTACCTTTTCGATGGCAGCCTTGCCCGAGCCGGTTATGCAAATGGGGCCCGAGACCATGGACCCACTCGTACCGGAGACAGGTCGTCCTTACAACCCGGTTATCACGCCAAATGGGTGGACTTGCCCATGGCGAATGAACAACAACATCAAGGAATTTCATCTGGTTGCAGAACCTGTGGTGCGTGAGATGTCACCAGGGTTTACGGCGAACCTGTGGGGTTACAATGGCCAAAGCCCAGGTCCTACCATTGAGGTAGTTGAAGGTGATCGGGTACGGATTTTTGTGACCAACAAGCTCCCTGAACACACGAGTATCCATTGGCATGGGCAACGGTTACCCAATGGCATGGATGGGGTAACAGGCTTGAATCAACCGGGCATCCCCGTTGGGAAAACCTTTGTTTACGAGTTTGTTGCTCGGCGCCCTGGCACTTTCATGTATCACCCTCATGGTGATGAAATGGTTCAAATGGCAATGGGCATGATGGGCTCCTGGGTCACACACCCTAAAGAGAAGCATCCACTGATCAGCGATGTTGATCGGGATTTTTGTGTGTTACTCAATGCCTACGATGTTGAACCGGGCGCCGCGACACCGAAGATCATGACTATGCTGGATTTTAATCTGTGGTCCTGGAACAGCCGGATTTTTCCGGGTATTGATTCGTTTAACGTTCGAAAAAATGATCTGGTGCGCATGCGCTTTGGCAACCTGACCATGACGAATCACCCCATCCATTTACATGGCCATGAATTCCTCATCACGGGTACCGATGGTGGGCCGACGTTTCGTGGTGCTCGCAACTACGAGGTCACTACAGATATTGCCGTTGGTCAGATGCGTCAGTTTGAATTCAAAGCCGACGAGGAGGGTGACTGGGCGTTTCACTGCCACAAGAGCCATCACACGATGAATGCCATGGGACACGATGTGCCCACCCTGATCGGGGTTGATCATTCAGAGATGACCCGGAAAATTGGCAAGCTGATTCCAGACTACATGGTTATGGGTGAGCGGGGAATGGCGGATATGGCAGAAATGGAAATGCCGCTACCCGATAACACGGAAGCCATGATGACGGGACAAGGTCCGTTCGGATCAGTGGAGATGGGGGGGATGTTCAGCATACTCAAAGTGCGGGCTGATCAGCCACACGGTGATTACTCTGATCCAGGTTGGTACGAGCACCCGGAAGGCACTGTGGCGTATGAATACACCGGCGAACTGCCAGAACCAGATCGATTCGCCTCAGGTGAAAAAACAGCCTCCCATAATCCACGTCCTACGCACACACATGAGCCCAAAACTTCAGTGGCTTCTGAGAGTACAAGCTCTCCATCAGCTGTAGAGCCTCAACCAAACGTAGTGCCGACATCGCCGAGTGAGACACCCCAACCTGAGCCGATTGAGGTTGTTGTGCGTAGACCGTCCTCAAAAGTGAGGGTCAGCTATCCACGCGCAATGAATCCCAAGACCGGGGAGATCTTTGAAATTGATGTGGGACGAGAGCGCACTATCGCAAGTCGTGCCAAGTTCTAGCAATCTCTCCATTCATGTCCACTTAACGCACTGTGCGTTTTGATAAAAAATCCGAACCACTCTTTTCGAACCACAATCAGGAATTTATACCCATGTTCAAATCTCTCGTACTCACTGCTGCCGTTGTGCTGGCAACACTGGCCCCAGTCTATGCCGATAGCATGTCGGATGGTGTCATTAGAAAAATCGACATGAAGAACGCAAAAATCACCATCAAGCACGGTGAAATCGTCAACCTGGATATGCCTCCCATGTCCATGGTCTTCACTTTGAAAGATCCAACCCTATTAGAGGGTGTAGCCAAAGGCGATAAAGTGAAGTTTGTTGCGATGGAAGAGGGCGGCAAACTATTCATTACCGATATCCAGTCCGCCGAATAGATCACCCAAACAACGCCACAGGAGTACATTGGTCATATGCAACTTCGAATCAAATCGCTATCATCAAAGGCGCCACTCGCACTGGCGAGTCTGTCGTTTGTCGTACTGTTATCGGCGTGCTCATTCGGCGATCACAGCGACGGAGAGGGTCATGGGCATGGTGACGATCATCATGGTGGCGACGAAGGGCATCATGAGAGTATGGCTGGTGTGCCGGGCTCCGCAGACGATGTCACGAGAACTGTGTCGGTAGACATGAGTGACTCAATGGCTTACACACCGTCCGAGCTGACTGTTGAGGCGGGTGAGACAATACACTTCAAAGTGACGAACAGCGGTCAGTTGGTTCATGAGTTTGTTCTCGGCGCCGAGGCAGAAATTCTGGAACACCATGAGCTCATGAAACGCTTCCCAGGCATGGAGCATGATGAACCGAACTCTGTATCTCTAAAAACGGGAGAATCAGGGGATGTCATCTGGCAATTCAGCGAAGCTGGTACGTTCCAGTTTGCGTGCTTGCAACCCGGTCACTATGAGGCGGGTATGAAGGGCGATGTTGTGGTCAGTGCGCAATAGCGTCGTCGACAAGTTGCAGCCGATGTCCATTCATCATGATGATGCAATTAACAATGGTTGTCGCATAGTCTTCGCGACAAAAACAGATTACTCAATAATCGACAACACGGTGAATCATGTACACACAATATAGTGTTCAGTCGGCGGCATTTTTACTCAGTGTCGTGGTGATTGCGGGGCAGGCTTTGGCGCATACCGGTGCGATGGGTATTGTCAAAGAGCGTATGGACGGTATGTCAATCCTGGGCGATCATGCTAAAAGTGTTGGCGATATGCTCAAAGGCAAAGCGTCATTCGATCTTGTCGCGGTGGAGGAGGCGGGACAAGCCTTTGTGACACACGGTGAAAAGATCCCTTCTTTGTTTCCGGACACCGAGCAAAGTCGTGAGGGCACGGCTACCGAGGCTCTGCCTGCAATTTGGGATAACTGGGACGAATTTGTCGCACTTGCAGAAAAATTCACCAACGACAGTCAGGCTCTGCTCACGGTCGCCAATAATCTGAGCAACGGTACCCAGAGCGTCGACCATCAGAGCCGAGCGGTACGGTCCATATTTTTCAAGACTGTCAAAAACTGTTCTGCGTGTCATGAACGATTCCGACTTGATCAGGACTGATTGATGGTAGGTCGTTGGGCTCCGCTCTTTGTTACTTTTCTCCTTGTAACGGGTGGCCTATCGTTTCTTTGGTCAGCGCACACGCGAAATGATCAAAATGAACAATTGCGAATGGCAGCGTTGGCATTAAACAATCCACTACCCTCAGTGGATACAGATCGTGGTGAGTTGGTTGCAAGGGCTGGCGGTTGTGTCGCTTGTCATACCGATACGGCGAACGAGGGAAGGCTACTTGCCGGTGGTGTAAGGCTTGATAGTGCTTTTGGAACATTCGTATCACCTAACATCAGTAGTGATGCACAGGAGGGAATCGGTACATGGTCTTTGGAGATGTTCGCTCAGGCGGTACTCAATGGCCGTCGCCCTGACGGTGGCCATTATTGGCCTGTGTTTCCGTACCCGGCATACGCGCTCATGTCTGGCCAGGACATTGCTGACTTGTACGCGTGGTTGCAATCTACTGCGCCTGTATCCACTGCATCGGAAGAGCACGAGTTGCTGATTCCCGATATTGCACGAGCTGGGCTAGGTATTTGGAAGTCGTTATATGTACCCGAAAATTACAGGCCCGGTCTGTTTGTCGAACGTGGCGAGTATCTGGTCGAAGGCCCTGCACATTGTGCTACCTGTCACGCGCAACGGGATATCGTCGGTGGTGTAAGTGATAGGCGACTATCGGGCAACAGCCGAGGACCTGACGGTTCTAAGGTTCCCGCAATTACAGCAGCGGCGCTACAGGATTGGACAGTGGACGATCTGATGTTTTATCTCGAAATCGGAATGACGCCAGAAGGCGATTTTTCAGGTGGACATATGGCTACGGTGATAGAGCACGGTACTGCTCATCTTTCTCCTGAGGATCTAAGAGCGATAGCTGTCTACCTGAAGTCTCCAGCCAACAAAGAATCGTAGTTACAGGACATAACACTCGACTTGGAAAAGACACCTCAGCGCTAATAGATCTATCGAGAAAAAGAGGGCAGAGCGCTGATCATTATCATCAAAATTGATCCACTGACTCAGAGTCGCTGCATATTATGAAAATCAGACAAACGCCTGTTGGAATTGCAATAGGCCTAGCAATAGTAGCCAGCCCACTAATAGCATCGATCGGTACCGACGGCGTACAGACCATCCTGCAAGCTGATGACCTGACAGTTGTCGCCCACGGTGAGAAAATCTACCAAGAGCAATGTGCTGCGTGCCACGGCGTTCAGCTGGAGGGTCAGCCCAATTGGCGACAGCGCGATGGACAGGGTTTATTGCCAGCGCCTCCACACGATGCCAGTGGTCACACGTGGCATCACGCCGATGACTTGTTGTTTGAGATTACCAAGTACGGTCCAAGTGTTGTTATTGGAGATGCCGACTATCGATCCACCATGCCAGCTTTTGCCAATATTCTCAGTGATGAAGACATAGTGGCGGTATTGTCGTTCATCAAGAATTCATGGCCTGATAATGAGCGCCAATGGCAGGAGGAAGTCAACGGCAACCAGATCGATAGTCAATTGCCTAAAAACAGAGAATCAAACCTGCTAGACAGGCTATTGAAATAAGTCGCAGGCTACACCTAACATAGCTGTGACCAGCGGCAATGTGAACGCTCGTTTAATAGTTTCATCGTCGACCTGATAACAGCTCTGTGCGCACTGCTGAAATAAATTATCGTTGGTACGGGCACGTACCAATCACCACCACTCTCGTTGCAGCTATCGGCATTCTTGTCTTATTGGCAGCGGGTATCGTTTTTGGTGTAGGTGTTTGGCTGGCACAGAAAAACACTTTTGATTTACTGCGCGAGAATGCCAATCAGGTTATATCGGCAGATGTAAACCAGATTAAGCACTATCTCAAACCAGCTGAGTATCAGACTCAGTTCGTTGCCGAGATGATCAGCCGTGGTGAAGTCGATCCGCTTGATCGGGCAACATTCAGAACTATCTTAAAAGGTGCCCTAGCTGCAGCACCTCAGATTGAATCAGTGGTATTCGTCAGTGGAGATTTTGAATCTTTCGGTGTGAGCAGAATTACACCTGCTGGGAAATCAAGCCTAAGCATCCTGGAATCTTCTGAGGTTGTAAATATTAAGGAAAATATGGAGATGCTTTTAAGTGGGCCTGTTTGGTTACCACCGATATGGCACGATATGCATCAAATGACCTACATTAGCAGAGCACATCCTGTCGAATATGGGGGATTGGTCATAGGCACTCTCATTGCTGAAGTAGCAGTGAAACAGCTATCCAAGTTTATTAGCATGGACGGATTTGAAGCGGCTGGTAATCCTTTCATTTTGTACGGATTGGACCACGTACTTGCTCATCGGTTGATGATAGATGGATATTCAGGTCTTTCAACTGAATCTCCGTTACCGCGTCTGGATCTGTTTAGCGATCCTATTGTTTCATCCATCTGGCGCTCGGAAGCGCGTAGTGAAACAGAAAAACATATGCTGGAAGGTCCAGATACTCACGTGGCAGAGGTGTCAGGGCAAGAATATGTTTTCATTTTTAAAACATTGATGGATTTCGGGACTGAACCCATGATTGTCGGAGCCTACTTTCTTAGCAGTGATCTACCCGCTGAGATCAAGCGAATGACTGCATCGCTCATTGCAGGGTTGTCAGTTCTACTGCTGTCCTTGATTACAGCGATGTATCTTGGTCAGCGCATAGCTCGTCCTATCGTAAGATTCTCCACCGCTGCTAATCGTATCCGTGATTTGGACGTTTCCAAGGTTGAAGAACTACCTGATAGTATGTTTCGTGAACTCAGTGACCAAGCGGTAGCTTTCAATGCCATGCTAAGAGCCCTTCGATGGTTCGAACGCTATGTTCCCAAGAATATTGTTGAGCAATTGATTAGGCATGGAGACATCGACGCATCTGTGTCAGATGCTCGTCAAATTACGGTCATGTTCACCGATATGGTAGGTTTTTCAGCGGTCTCAGAAGGGATGCGCGCCGAACAGGTTGCCGCCTTTGTGAATCATCACTTCTCTATTGTTGTTCAGTGTATTGAAAACGAGGGTGGAACTGTCGACAAGTTTATGGGTGATGCTGTCATGGCTTATTGGCAAAATAACGAGGAGCAAGGCCACAGCGCTGAACGTGCCTGCCGGGCAGCGTTAGCGATATCGGCAGCGATACGACTCGATAACCAACGAAGGCAACTACAGAATGATCCTCCCATTGGAATCCGGATCGGGATCCACTCCGGTATGGCGACAGTGGGAAACATCGGCACACCCGGACGCCTGAACTACACAATCATAGGTGATACGGTAAATATTGGACAGCGGCTCGAACAGTTGGGTAAAAAAATCTATCCTAGTGAAACCGAAGTATCCATTCTGATTAGTGCGAATACAGCGGAGAAGCTATCATCTAAGTTTACGACTATTGCGGCGGGTAGCCACAGACTTCAAGGTCGCATCACTGATGTGGATGTGTTCAGGCTTGAATAATACAATATACAATAAACATACGCGATAAGCGGAGATCCCATTCAGATGAACGCATCGACCGCCACAAGCTCTTATGCTTCTACATCTTATGCAAACGCGAGACATTGCTGAATATGGCATATTAGTCTCTTCGAAAATCTTTCCTCTTCGCAGATTTGTGCCGCTCTTTAAGCTCAATATCGACGTACCGATCAGTAATAGCGCTAGAGCTATGTCCAGCATCATCCCTCACATGCTCTCTGGGTCGACGTTGCACATCATCTGAGATGCCTGTGTGTCGTAACCAGTGTACCGTAGCATCCATCATCGAATCAGCATCTTCGTTGAGTCCTTGTTCACACAGGTTGTCGATCGCTCGATTAAAACAAGTCTGTATTATTTTACGTATATGGGTGGTGTCAACTAGAGGACCTTTACCTCTCTGAAGAGGGAAGAGTGGTGCGTTGTCTGCTGGTGTTGGCAATGCAGACAATCCCTGAAATTTTCGCCAACGTTTTAAGGCTGCTAGCATTGCATCGCTGACTGCGATTTGACGCTCCTTATTGCCTTTACCCACTGTGGTAAACCACCACAGACCTTCATGATCCTTGTGGAAATCATTCATCGTGGGCGTCCATCGATCATTAGCGCCTAACTCGGAGATCCGCAAATACATACCGTAGAGCGCAGAGATCATAAACAGTGTGCGTTCGTGGTTCACTGGATCCTCCTCAGCTAGTTGTTCAGCGGTATCAATCACCATTTGCCACTGTTGGGTGCTTAGCCGTCGTACCGTGGTATGACCTTGTCGTTTTTGCACAAACTTATTTTTCTGACGAATCAACGCCACCGGATTGGAGGCGGTATATTCTTCCAATTGCAGGTATTGAAAGAAGCTGCCAATGATCGCCAGCAATTCTTTTATGGACCCATTGGACGGTGTGTAACTGGCTTTTTCAGGTAACTGGCCTTTTTTGAACGCTGATTTCGAAACGGTGGCCACAAAGGGTCGCCATTCGGGATTTGGCATACGAGTGCCATCGATGATCTTAAATCGCGGTGCCTTTTTGATGCCGATCCAGGCAGCTGGTGGCTTCTGACAGAAACTGACGAATGCCTCAATGTCTTCACGCTTAAGATCTTCCAGGATCTTGTTCTCAATTTGCCAGGTCCATTGCAGCAGACGCTCCACATCGCGCCGATAGCTATTAAAGGTGCCTAAGCTGCCAGTGTAAGCCTCGAGGAAGCTGCGGGCCATATCAAAGTCATTGCGTTGAGCGACTGTCAGGTAAGTTGGCGTAGCAATGGTGTCGATGTGTTTGATCGTATCGAAACACGCTGTTGGTGCACGACGCGCGCTGGCGGTTTTAGTGGATTTTGGCATAGTTTGACAGTATAACCCTAAAACTGATTATAAACATAATCACGCTTAGTGGGTTTTTCTGTAGTATTAGTGATCTGCCCTGAGCGCCCTAAATATGACACAACTCGTCTTTCTATCGACAGCCGAAAAACGACAATTCGACGCCCCGCCTGTGTTTTCTAAAGACCAGCGCCCCGCCTACTTTGCGGTGACTGATAATATTCGTAAAACGATGGGAGGTCTACGCACCACGACCAACAAAGTCGGGTTTCTCTTGCAGCTGGGTTATTTCAAACACTCTGGCAAGTTTTTCGAAAAATCCGCTTTCCGCTCACGAGACATCAAATTCGTACAAAACCTATTAAACATATCCGACTCAATTGATCTTGCTGGGTATTTACTATCTCGCATGACCAACCATCAGTCGCGTATTCTAGAACTTGTGGACTGGATGCCGTTCAATGCTATGAGCGCATCACTCATCGCTGAGCATGTACAGCTGCAGGCGCAGCAGCAAATCAAACCTGAAAACGTATTCTCAGCGGCTGTCGATTTCTGTTGGCAACAGCGTATCGAAGTTCCTTCGCACAATCAGCTAGCGGATGTGATTACTGACAGTTTCAATATCGTTGAATCGACACTGTTAGATCAGCTTGAGAAAAGCCTGCAACCTTCTGCCTGCGATGCACTGGATGCCTTAGTCAATGATGCAGATGGGGTTAAACCCCTACTGAATAAAATAAGAAACATCAACCAGTCATTACGAGCCAAAGACATACAGAAAAATGTGGACGCCTGTCTGACATTAGCTGAGTGTTTTTTACAGTTTGAATCGTGTTATGCAGAGCTTGGTCTGAGTGAGAATGCGACTGAGTACTACGCAACCTGGGTGAAGAAAGCGACGTTAGGCCAACTGAAACAATTTCCCAGCCGCTGGAAACGCTATTTGCATCTGCTCGCCTTCATCAAGCACGAGTATTGTATCCACCAGGATGTGTTGATGGAAACCTTGCTTAGCAGTACACGTATGGCGGTGAACTCTGCCCGGAAACAAGAAGATCGTAGCGATCTACAAAAGCGCTCAGAACACAAAAACGCCATCCGTGCTATTAATAAGGCTCAGAAGACAGCAAGACACCTACTCAATGAAATCGCCCGTGTCGTGCGCAGTGAGGAGATGGAGCCCTCTGAGAGGCTTGCAAAGATCGAACAACTTCTAAATGATCACGAGGCACTACAGAGCGCTCAGGACAAAGAGAAGCTGCATCAATTCGAAAAGCTGCTTGATCAACAGACGGACGACCAAAAGACATACGAGGGGTTGGAGAAACAATCCATTCGTCTGCAGCGCAAAGTATCGTCGGTATTAAAGGCACTGGTGTTTGATACATCGTCGTCAGCGGGCTCAATTCTTGATGCAGTAAAACATTTCCAGGCCACTGACGGACATCCCGGACCAAAACCACCGCTTGATTTCTTATCAACCAAAGAACAAGCGTTGTTCGCTGAGGGTGAAGTGTTTCGAACATCGTTGTATAAGATACTACTCTTTCAGGCAGTTGCCACTGCCGTGCGTGCCGGTAAGCTGAATCTTCAGCATTCCTACCGCTTCCGTGCGATTCAGGATTATCTGATTCCTACGGCACGCTGGTCTGCAGAGCGAGAGCGTTTGTTAGCACTGGCAAATCTGGAGACCTTCGCCGATGGTGCAGCGTGCCTGGACGAGTTGAAATCTGTACTCGACACCTGCTATCAGACAGTGAACCAACGATACCGTGCCGGGGAAAACGACAACCTAAGCGTCGATGAAAAGGGTTACGTCAGAGTGCGCACACCAGCAATATCGTACAGTGAGGATGGGTATGTCGGCCAGGTATTGACGGAAAATGGCATCGTACCTGTGCTGCAAATTCTACGGCAGATCAATCAGAACCATGATTTCACAAATTGTTTCAAGCATTTAAGTCCTAAGCATCACAAACTTAAACCCAGTGTTGAAACCATCCTGGCTGGCATCCTCGGTAAGGGCTGCAATATCGGTATCGAAAAATTATCGCAGATATCCCTTGGGCTTAACGAGAGCACTCTAAAAAATACGGTCACCTGGTGTTTTACATTGAAGAATATTCAGGCAGCCAATACTCTGTTGCTAACCGCGATGGAGAAACTCACACTCGCCAATGCATTTCAAAAACACGCAGATCAACTGCATACCAGTAGCGATGGTCGTAAACTTAATGTGGCTGTCGACTCCCTTCATGCCAACTACTCGTTTAAGTACTTTGGCAAAGACAAGGGCGTTACTGTCTATACGTTCATAGATGAACGTCATGCTCTTTTCCATTCCACAGTCATAAGCGCCTCAGAACGTGAAGCGGCCTACGTCATCGATGGGCTAATGCAGAATGAGGTCGTCAAAAGTGATATTCATTCGACAGATTCACATGGGTTTTCTGAGGCCATCTTCGCTGCCACCCATTTGATCGATACGGCGTTTGCGCCACGCATTAAAAAGATGGGAAGTCAGCGCCTCTACAGTTTTTCCAGCAAGGCAACTCATCTGCGTCGAGGTGACGTTATTGTACCCAGTCGAACGATCAATCGAAAGCTAATACTACGGCACTGGGATGACATTCTGCGTTTTATGGCTACGATCAAATTACGTTACAGTAGTGCCTCACAATTGTTTAAGCGTCTTAGCTCCTATGCGAGTGATCATCCACTGTACAAAGCGCTGAAGGAATTTGGCAGGCTGATTAAAAGCCGGTTTATTCTGACCTATTTTGACGATCAGGAATTGCGTCAACGCATCGAGAAGCAGCTCAACAAAGTGGAGCTCTCGAATCGATTTTCAAAAGCCGTGTTCTTTGCTAACAACCAGGAATTTCAGGACGGTAGTCGTGAAGGACAAGAAGTTGCGACCGCCTGTAAGGTATTAATCCAAAATGCCATTGTGCTATGGAATACCTTGTATTTGTCACAGAGGCTCTCCAGCCTCGGTGATGCAGAAGAACAACGTGAGATGCTAAGCGCGATTACCCGTGGTTCCCTACTCACCTGGCAGCATGTCAATTTACAGGGAGAGTACGATTTCAGGCAAGTTGCGGCGAACGATGAACCCTTCAACATGAAGAAAATCATGGCGTTGAGACTGTCTTGACTTTATGCTGTGAAAACGACGGTATAAAAGCAAATAGTTTCAAAGACTTAAGAGCACTCAACGGAAATCTAGACCCGCTTATGTAGTGGGAGCCATAACCGAGCAAGTCGTGCGATTGTTTAACACCACAGCCGACGAAATTCTTGGCATCTATGCGCACGACTGGAGTCAAAGTCCGTTCATCGCAACACCTGACGATTGGGGGCAGCGTGCATTACCGGTGTCGTCACCACCGACGTTTGGTGCCGACACCCGCCACAGGGTACTCTGGGCCGGGTCGGAATCTGCCCGCAGCCGTGAGCATTCGTGTGGATTTTTGGAAGGTGCGGTCGAGGCAGGGTGGGCAGCAGCGGATCGGGTGATAGCGGATTTAACCTAACCGATACACGCGGATAACCGCATCCACCGTGATATCGATTGTGCCTGCATCCTGCAAAGCCTGGCTGCCAGCCCTACCGGTTTTTACGCCATGGGGTGTCATGGTTAACAGTTGGTCAGTCAGCGTCGGTGGTACTGATCTGTGTGTCTTTTTGACCGGCACTGTGTCTGTTAAGCGATAACCCTGTTGCGCTGCAAGCGGCGGTAGCGGCGGTTCGTGTGTAACCACCGTTGGATACACGACTTGGCGCATTTCGCGCAGATGATCAATACCGGCATCCACGCAGACCACATACTGTCCGGGCGTTTGCAACGCTGACCAGGGCTCCCAGGTCTCAAAACCAAACAAGGAGGTGATCACTGATGCCGATCCGTAAGTGACGGGCAGTGTTTTGTTGTTGGCAATGACGAAACACGGCGCACGGTAGTGTCGTGCGGCAAGTTGTATCGCAGGTTTTGAGATATCTACACCCAGCGTGCTCGTTGAGAGCTGTGTGCACAGTGTCTGCGTGTAATAACCCTCGCCACACCCGGCATCCACCAGACACGGTCTGCGGCCTGCACGTTGTGACGTGTGTTGTTCGAGTAACGGCGCGACCACAGATACCAACGCGCTGGCGACGACATCGAACAACCCGGCCGCAAAAACCGCTCGCCGCGCGTCGACCATGCTTTTGTTGTCGCCTGGATCCCGCGACGGTTTGAACTGCACTGGCAACAGGTTCGCATAGCCCTGTTTTGCAATATCGAAGCTATGGCCATCAGAGCAGATTAAGCTGCCTGCTGCCAATGCCAGTGGTGTCCCGTCCAATGGACACCCCATCGGCAATTGATCAAAGGTGCAATCGCTGATCAATGACCCGGAAGCTCTGACCTTGGCAACATACCCGGCGCGTATTACGCAGGCTCTGCAACGGGTGTTGCTGCAGGCTTGCGTTGGGTTGCGACGTTGGCGTCAGCCGCGTCAGCAGATTCTGGCTGTGGACTGTCGGTTGCTGCGCCGCCCATGGCCGATGTCAGTGCGTCAATGAACGAAGACAGCTCCAATGTCATGATCGAAAAATCGACATCAAAGCGAGCGGCAGCATCATCGGCATCGGCGGTTTCGCTGTCAACCTGGTCTTGTATTACATCGGTAAACCGCAGGCGTTTGACCTGAAGCTTTTCGTCAAGCACACAATCGAGTCGATCCAGCCAATGAACGCTTAGTTTGCTGACGTGCATGCCCGCATTCAGGTGTTGCTGAATTTCATCGCTACCGAGGTCCTGATTTTTACAGCGCACGGTGCGTGAGATGTCATCGTTATAACGCAACTCGCACTCGCCGCCAGTGGTAAAAATGTCGGTGGATGAACCCGTGCTTTGCTGTGCGTCCCGCACCCAATCGGTCATGACTGCAACCGGATCAAGGTGGGTGGTGACAGGTTTAATCGGCAAAGAACCAATAGATTGTCTGAGGGCGGCGACAAAATCATCGGCTTTTTTCTCGGATGCCGCATCGATGATCAACATTTGGTCTTTTAATGACAGATAAGCATATTGTTTTGTGGAGCGCAGAAACGCACGCGGCAGAAACTCGAACGTAATCTCTTCTTTAAGGTCGGTGCGCTCTTTTCGGGTCACTTTGCGTGACTCTTTCGCCTCGATAACAGCAACCCGGTCTTCCAGTTCCTCGTTAATGACCCCCGCGGGCAGGAGCCGATCCTGTCGTGTCAGGCACATCATCAGGTAACCGTTACCGGCATGCACCAGCTCTTGGCTGTTGCGGCCCAGTGGTGAGGTCCATCCGGTGGTGTGGGGCTGAGTGGGAGCGCACGGGGTGAATCTGTGCTGCTCCAGTTGGTTAGCCAGTGTCTCGGCGTCAGTGGTGAAGGCTTGTTTAAACGTGTAGATCTGGATGTTTTTAAACCACATACGGTGACGGTGTGTCCTGATAAGTGACTGGAATTTGCTGAACGCGAATTCTAGCAACTTGTACCGTAATTGCCATGACAGATTCATGGCGTTCGTGGGTCAGGTTTTGTGTTATTAACCGTGGTCAGGTTGTCAGCCGTTGCAGGCCATCGATGACCGACTTCAGATCGAAGTCTGGCCTTGATGGTCGGTGTGGTTCAGCGCTGCCAAGCCCGAATGTGGTCGATCTCGAAGGTTGCCGGTACGGCGGATGCGTCCGGTTCGCCAATCCACTCACTACCCAACACAAGATGGGCAATGATATTCATGGGTTCGTCAGAAACACGAGGCCCGGTAATGCGTTTGACTTCGACACCGTCGATGTACCAGATTGCCAGGTCTTTTTCCCACAACATACCGTAGTTGTGGAAGCCAGCACTCATATCGGTACCGGTGGTGTGTTCCATTGTCGGGGATGAGTGTTTTTCACCGGTGGCATAGCGAGCACGGTTGCTGTCGTAGTAGTGGTACGTGTGATAGGTTTTATCGGGCCGGTCACCAAGGTATTCGAGGATGTCCAGCTCGGGCTGGTTTTTGTCAAAGTCCTGGTTAAACAGATAAAAGGTGGAAAGCAGACCGGTCCCACCGGCAACCCGGGCGCGCATCTCAACGAAGCCGTAGGTCATTTCGAAGTTATCAGAGGTGGTGATAACGCCTGAGACGTAAGGCTGGCCATTGGCGACGTCTGCGAGACTGTCGGGTGTTCGGTCGCCTGTGATGGTCAGTGTCTCGCCATTAAACACAAACGGGTCATAGTCAGGTGGGTTAGCGCCAAAGGTGTTAACGAAGTATTGGAGCTCCCGATTGATAACCTCGTCCGGTCCCCACGGCAGTGACGTTTTCCAACGACTTCGGTCAAGCCCTGTACCATCGAATTCTTCATTGAAGACCAGAGAGTAACCGGTCAGGTCCACCGTTCCGCCGGTGACCGTTTCAAACGTGAAGCTCACGGGCTCCGACGGGGCAGAGCGGACGCCTTCATTGTCAACGGCCACAATGGTGTACTGGTGTGTGCTGCCGGGTGTGGGTTGTTGTCCTTCGCAACTCGCGTAACGGGTGTAATTGCAGTCGATAAACGAGGTGCTTATCCAGCTTCGGTAGTCGAATTCATAACCACTGTCGCCACGGATGGTGTGTACCAGCAGGTCGTCACGGTAGATTTCGTAGGCCTCAACCGATTGATCATCACTTGACGGAACCCAACTGAACTCCATCCAGTTATCTGATGCCAGCAACAGGGTGAGTCCTTCCGGCGTCGACGGTGGTCCGGCGCTGCGCGTGGTGTCTTTAATAAAGGGCCCTTGTAACGAGAGTGATTCAGCCAACGTCGGGCTGTCATCGTCACCACCCGACAGGTCGGTGTCTGTTTGCGGTGTTGCGGTAATGACCGCCGGTGTATTGTTGACTGGTGTGGTGTTGGTCGACGCGGGCGGCTCATTGCTGACCGGAGCGGTATCCGTGCCCAGATCTGTGACTGTATCGGTGCCAGAATTTGCGTTTGTATCCACGCCCGAATCGACGTCACTGATTGCGGTGGTGTCGCCAGAGTCGGAGGCGTTATTCGATGCGCTGGTATCGGCCTCGGTGGTGTTTGGGGTTGCCGTAACCGGTGCTGCTGCATCGCCTGTGTTGCTGGTAGCGTCGGTCTGGGTCACCGGCGCAGTGAGTGTGTCGGTCACTGCGACTGCAGTACCGCTGCTATCGGAGCAACCTGCCACGGCACCGGCCAATAGCAGACCCATAACTGCAAGGTAGGTGGGCTTGCGGGTCGAGTTAAAGGCTGATGGCGTGTCTCTCATCACGGTGGGAGCAGAGGCGCTGAGGGTCACAGTCCTGTTCATACGGCGGGCGTCGTCGGTCATTGACATGGATAGAGTCTGGTGTGTTGAAAAGAATGCCGGGATTATGAAAGCCTACGAAAAGCGCTGTCAAACCGGTGTGGTAGCTAATGTGCGGTAGTTCTTGACACGACATGATGCCAGCCCGGTGTGACGTAAGGTTTTACTATTTGGAAACGTGAAAGGGGCCGCAACCGTTACCCTCTGCAGGGCAGGATCATTGATTGATCAGGTGACGCGCTGCGCAGATTGGTCAGGCCCGCTCAAAGCCACGTTTGACTTCCCAGTCGGTGACCACCTGTTCAAAAGACTCGACCTCCCATTGACCACAGCGGGTGTAATGTCTGACGACTGCTTCGCCAAATGCATCCGCCATCATGTCAGAGCGGCTCAGGTGATCCAGCGCGGCAGGCAAGGATGCCGGGATGCTTGGCAGCGTCTCATCGTGATAACCGTCGCCTTTAAAGGCAGCCGGTAAGGTCAGTGCGTCTGTTATGCCGCGAATACCTGCTGCCAATAGAGCGGCCTGCCCGAGGTAGGGGTTCATATCTGCACCCGGAATTCGGCATTCGACACGAACGCCATGGGTGTGCTCGCCACAAACCCGAAAGGCTGCTGTGCGATTATCGACAGACCAGGCAATCGTGGTAGGTGCAAAGCTGCCTTTGGAAAAGCGCTTGTAACTATTGATATACGGAGCCAAAAAATAGGTGTAATCACTGGCGTAGTGCAGCAGCCCTGCCATGTAGTGTTCCATCACATGAGACATCCCCAGCGGACGGGCTTTGTCTACAAACGCTGAGACACCGTCGCGAGTCAGTGATTGATGGATGTGTGAGGCACTGCCGACGCGGTCGTGATGCCACTTGGCCAAAAATGTTGCGCTGTGTCCCTGCTGGTGTGCGATTTCTTTTGTGGCGTGTTTGGCGATCGTATGATGATCGGCACACGACAATGCATCGCTGTAACGAATATTCAATTCTTCCTGTCCGGCTTCGGCCTCTCCTTTGCTGCCCTCAACAGGTATGCCCATGGTGTAAAGATGATTACGCAGTGGTTGCATCACCGGCTCTTCTTTACTGGTTTGCAGTATGTGGTAGTCCTCGTTGTACGCCGAAATAGGGGTGAGCTGCGTGAACTGGCTGTCGTTTATAGCTTTGAGTGATTCGGTGAACAGGAAAAATTCAAGCTCGGTGGCCATGTTGGCGGTGTAACCCAACGCTGCCAGTTTTTTGATTTGTGTCTTTAATATTTGTCGTGGTGCGTGCGGCACCGGCTCACCGGTATGATGGTCCAGTACATCACACAACACCATCGCAGTGCGTGACAGCCATGGCATGGGGCGCAGCGTACTCAGATCAGGGGTCATCAGATAATCGCCATAACCCGATTGCCAGCTGGTTGCCTCGAAACCGTCTGGTGTTGCCATATCGAGATCGGTCGCCAGTAAATAGTTACAACAGTGCGTGGTGCTGTGGGCAATGTCGAGAAAAGCCTTGGCGTGAAATCGTTTACCCATGAGTCTGCCCTGCATATCGACGATGCAGGTCAACACGGTATCAATACTACCGTCGTTAATCTGTTGCTTGAGTTCTTCGAAAGCGTAGGCTTGTGTCATGAGAGGTTACCGTGATGGTATCTATCGTTAGTGTCTGCGGGCAACGAAATCGCCGAACATGACGGTAGCATATTGAACGATATCGGTCGCAGGATATTTTTACTGCGAAAACGTGCATACGCACTACATTCCTGCGACCATGCAGCACTGACACAAATCCACGGACCGGCGCTCCGGGCCAGCGCTCCGGGTCAGAGCCCCGGACCGACGAACAAAAACAACGAACAGGAACAACCGCTAAGCTGAAGCCCGAGCCAGCCCTCAAGCCAGCCCCCAAAGCCAGCCACAAGACCAATGTTTAAGACACCCAATACATGACTGCCGTTACGATCGTATCTGCGTACTACTTTCTCGTGTTTCTCAGCATGGGTGTCGTGCTGCCGTTTTTTTCACTCTGGTTTGTGTCGATCGGTCTGTCCGGACAGCAGGTTGGTATGGTTGCCGCGACACCGTCATTTCTGGTCATTGCAATCAATCTGTTGATAGGAAGCCTTGCAGACCGTGCCAAAGACTGGCGCACTACCATTATTCTCGGACACTGGTGTGTTGCTGTTTTGATTACCTGCCTGTTCCTGTCACAACAGTTTTATAGTGTGTGGCTGATCTGGGCATGTTCCGGTGCGTTGTTGTTGGCAATCTCTCCCGTGCTGGATGCCGCCTCGTTACGTATGTCACGACATCGCGGCTTTCCGTTTCACCGCATTCGCTCCTTTGGGTCACTCGGATTTATTGCAGGCGTGTTGGGCGGTGGTGTCGTCTTTGATCGATTCGGTATTGAATGGTTTTTACCGGTGCTTGCGGTCATCGCGTGGATAAGAGCCATAGCCAGCGTGGCACTACCCAAGTTCAGGGAAGGCCTCGATGTAACGGTATCTGCTCCGCCTGTTGTCAACACGACAGAAGCGATAGCACCACAGATTGCACCAGTGTCCAGTCATTCCACGGCCAATCTTCGGGCAAACAATAACGGGCAACAAACAGAAGATGACCAGCGCTCCACCGCTCAACCAGCGGTCAATGAGTACCAGCCTGATAGTGCTCAGACCGATCGTCAGGTATTGCGTGATCCCTTTTTTATTATGGTGTTACTCGGTGCAGCGTTGATTAATGGCTCCCACGGGTACTACTACTCGTTTGGCACGATTTTATGGCAGAGCGCCGGGTATAGCGAAACCGTTATTTCCCTGTTCTGGGCATGGGGTGTTGTGACAGAGGTGTTGATCATGTGGTGGTTTACACGAATTGCCAAACAACACTCGGCACGTAAACTCATGCTGTTTGCCGGTGCGGTTGCAACAGTTCGTTGGATTGTTTTTCTGTTTGAACCGGGCACGGGTCTATTGCTGCTGGCTCAGACGCTGCATGGTGTGACTTTTGGTGTTCTGTTTCTGGCGACCGTTAACTTTATTGCAAATTGGACGTCACATGAAATTGCAGCTACGGCTCAATCGTTCGCAGCGATGCTGACTACAGCCAGTATAGCGGTAACCACCGCCATGTCTGGTTGGATTCATGCAGCGGCTGGATTTTACGGATATAGCGTCATGGGATTGGTCAGTTTGATTGGCACCCTACTGGTGTTGATAGCGTTGGGTAGCCGAAGCCGATTTTCCTAGTGTGTTTGACTCAGGTCCATTTCGCTGC
>CALDUO010000159.1 GCA_937923745.1 uncultured Granulosicoccaceae bacterium | reverse complement strand
ATCTTATGCAGGCAGAGTTGGTTGATCTCAAACCTTTCGTGACGCACACGGTCGATCTGGAAAATGCGGTGGATGCGTTTGTGGCGGCAAATGATCGACACATTGCGTTGAAGACGCAGATCAGGTTTGATTAATCGCACTAAAGACATTGAGCACGTCGTCTTCGCTGGCAACCTTGTTAATTAAGAGGTTTTTGCGTTGCAGAGACATGGGTTTGAGTCATTAATTTGTTGCATGCCTGATCACATGCACGCTTGCAGTCAATAAGCGTCACCCGATATCGGTTGTGCTTGGCTGCGCGGCATGTTGCACAGGAACACGCCACAACAGTGTTAGGGTGCCTGTTCAACCAAGGCAGTTTCAACCACCAGCTTGTTATGTAGTGTTCGATGCACCGGGCATTTGTCGGCAATCTCGAGAAGGCGTTGTCGTTGCTGATCGTCGAGATCGCCAGTAATAGTCACTGATCGGGTGATCAGATCAATTCTGGGATGTTCTTCATCACATTGTGCACAGTCGTCGCCATGTTTTCGGCTGTGTTTCAGTGTGACCGATACTTTATCTACCGGCCATTTTTTGCGTTCTGCATACATTCTGACCGTCATTGTGGTACAGGTGCCAAGCGCTGCCAGCAGTTGCTCGTACGGGTCAGGCCCTAAATTTTTGCCACCGATCGAAATGGGTTCATCAGCGACCCAATGATGGGAATCGGTAAAGACGTCTTGCGTAAATTTTCGGTCACGTTCCTTTACGGTGACTTCACCGGCTGCCACTTTTGTGGAAGGTTGTGCGGTACTGTTCGTTGAGATGTAGCGCGATGCCCACGCAGCGATAGTTTCGGCAACATAGTTTGCGTCTGTTTTTCTGGACAGCAGATGGTCGGCGTTATCAAGGCTGACAAAACTTTTCGGGTGTCGCGCTGCCACGTAGATTTTTTCGGCCTCGGTAATAGAGACCACGTTATCGATGGGTGAATGCATCACAAGGGTGGCGAGTTTGAGGTCGTTGAGGCGGGTATGCTGATGTTCCCGAATGTCATCGACAAACTGTTTTTTAATGGTGAATTCGCGTCCTGCCAAACTTACCGTTGCTTCGCCGTCGCGCTCAATGCTCTCGATATCGCAGGCAAATTGCTTGGCAACATGCTCGGCGCTGGCCGGTGAGCCAATGGTGACAAGACCGCGGGTCTCGGGAATAAGCCGAGCCGCATTCAACACAGCAGTGCCACCGAGGCTATGACCAATTAACAGTGACGGTGCCTCGTAAGACTCCCGTAAAAACGAGGCTGCCAGCACCAGGTCCTGGATGTTGGACGAAAAATTGGTGTTGGCAAAGTCACCGTCGCTGCTGCCGAGTCCGGTGAAGTCAAAACGAAACACGGCAAAGCCGCGACTGACCAGTTCACGTGCCACACGAGAGGCCGCCGCAATATCTTTACCACAGGTAAAACAGTGCGCAAACAGCACATAAGCGTGAGGCTTGTCGGCCGGTGTTTCCAGTAACCCAGCCAGTGCGTTACCCTGACTTCCGGTAAATTCTACTTTCTGTTTGGTCGCTGGCATGTGCTGTTTTCCTGATGAGACGTCCCACTATAATACAGAGCGAGACGCAGTTGGGGTGCTTCGGTTATCGGAGAGCAGGCATTGGTCAGTTGTTATCGGTCAGCCGTTAACTGGCTATTGTTATTGGGCAACTGTGATCTGGCTATTATTATCAGGCAGCAGTGTCGGGTGTTGTCGTATGCTGTCCGGTGGTTGCGCGCTACTCCGTCTTTAAGTTCGCCATGTCGGCCAAAAGTTCCTGTACTGCGGGCAGAACAATCTGCATCAGCAAGGGTTGCGCCGCTAATGTCGGGTGAACCCCATCGGGCTGGAAATAGTCACGTGAGGTCGCAATGGGTTCAAGCAGGAACGGCACGATTGCGGCGCCAGTATCATCTGCGACGCTCTGGAAACTGTTAAAAAATCGGTTGGTATAGGTCTCGCCATAGTTGCTGGGTATGCGCATGCCGAGGATCAACACGCGGCTGCCTTGATTTTGGGCGAGCGTGACCATATCTGTGAGGTTCTTGCGCATCTGCTTCAATGACTGGCCGCGAAGCCCGTCGTTGCCACCCAGCTCAAGAATCAGCAGATGAGGCTGATGTCTTTCCAGTAGTGCCGGTAAGCGCTGCAGGCCGCCATCGGTGGTGTCGCCGCTGATACTGGCGTTGACAATATCCGCAGGCGTACCTTGTGCTGCGAGTTCGTCTGCAAGCAACTGCACCCAGCCGTCGTCGAGTGCGAGGCCGTAGGCTGCACTGATGCTGTCGCCGATTACCACGATGCGGGCGGTGTGCGGTGTATCACCTTCGGTAGCGGCAACCGCGCCGGTGTTTGCGTTGGCAAACACGGAACCAGGTACCATCAGTACTATCAGAAACGCTAGTGTTATCAATCTCATCATTTTTTATTCGCGTAAAACCACAGTAATTGGGCCGACCACCGGTCCACCTGACCCGAATTTTTCGAAATCAATATGCCCGACTCTATCTCCAGCTCATTGTCCAGTAATACGCCAGCGTCAAGCAATACCACGGCAGCAATCACCGGATCCGGGCTGTCGTCCGACACCTCGGCCCTTGTTGCCAACCATATATCAAAGACAGTGTCCGGGCCTAATGGCGATCTGACAATTTTGTCCGATGCCAGTGTTACGGTAGAAACTGCCGAGGCGATTGCTATTGTCGGGCCGTCCGGTTCGGGCAAATCGACGCTATTGGGCTTGCTGGCCGGTCTCGACAGCCCGACCGGCGGTGACGTTGAACTGCTCGGTCAATCCTTAAAAGGCCTCGACGAAGATGCACGAGCCCGGCTTCGGGCGGGTCGGGTCGGGTTTGTTTTTCAGTCGTTTCAGCTGTTGCCCGGATTGTCGGCGCTCGAAAACGTGATGTTGCCGCTGGAGCTGGCAGGTCTTGACGACGCACGTGGCCCTGCGCTGGAGATGCTCGGGCAGGTGGGGCTCGCGGATCGGGCCAAACATCATCCGCTGCAGTTATCCGGTGGTGAGCAACAACGTGTTGCGGTTGCGCGGGCTTTCGTCTCGACACCCGCGTTGCTGTTCGCAGATGAACCCACTGGCAATCTCGACGGCGAGACCGGTGCGGTTATTATCGACCTGATGTTTTCGCTGCGTGAGCAGCAACAGTCGGCATTGGTGCTGGTCACGCACGACACGGCGCTGGCACAACGGTGTGACCGGCGCTACAAAATGGTGTCGGGGGTATTGAGTCCGGAATCTGATGCCTCGCACCCCGGTGGCACAGCATGAGTCAAAGCTCGGTCAGTTCACTACCTTTTGCACTTCGCTCACTGACGCGAGATTTGCGTACCGGTGAAATCCGGGTGCTGGCGCTGGCGTTAATTATTGCCGTGGCGTCGGTGACAGCTGTTGGCTTTTTTACCGATCGCATCGGTCGCGCAATGGAGCGCCAGGCAGCTGACGTACTGGCAGCCGACTTACGTATCCGTGCCGGGCAACCGCTTGACCCATCCATTCAGACACAAGCGCTCGACCGTGGCCTGGATACCGCCACCACCACTCAGTTTCCAAGCGTAGTGTTGACCAACGACGACGAATCACAACTCGTGTCTGTGAAAGCAGTCAGTGACGGCTATCCGTTACGTGGCACGTTGTCACTGGCGCGGTTGGACAACACCACAGAAAGTGCACCCCTGGCAGTGCCGACACCCGGCAGCGTGTGGGTTGATCTTCAATTAATGAACACACTGAGCTTCACCCAGGGCGATGTGCTCCAGCTTGGGTCACGCGAGTACACCATTGAACGCCTGATCCGGTTCGAACCGGATCGTGGTGAGAATGTGTTTGAGCTCGCCCCCCGAGTGATGATGAATGCCACTGATCTTGAGGGCTCCTCGTTAATTGGTGAGGGCAGCCGTGTACGCTATGCGTTACTGATGGCAGGTGAGACCGGCGCAATAGACGACATGAGAGCCTGGGCCGACGACGCACATCGTGAGGATGTCACTATCGAAGGTGTGCGCGATGGCAGCCCACAAGTGAATCGTGCCCTTGACCGGGCCAGCGTGTTTCTGGGTCTGGCGTCAGTGGTAACGGTGCTGTTGGCCGGTGCCGCAATTGCACTGGCGGTGCGACAGTGTGCGTTAAAACAGGCAGATGCGAGCGCAGTGATGCGAACACTCGGTGCTGCGCGCAGGGAAGTCGTGGCGTGGTTATCGTGGCGACTGGTGGTCATAGCGCTCGGCGCATCAATTATCGGTATTGTCGTCGGTTACCTTGCGCAGATGGTGTTGGCTGATCTGCTCAAAGAATGGTTTCGTTTGGCTTTGCCACTGCCCGGTATCAAGCCGCCACTGATAGGTCTGCTAACCGCGTTTGTAACGCTCGCAGGTTTCGGATTGTTGCCCGTGGTGCGCGCCGGAACAGTGCCGGTCATGAGTGTGCTGCAACGTGACTATACCGGTTTGTCTGCGAGCACATGGCTGGTGGGGCTGGTTGGTTTGGTGGCGGCTTTCTTTGTCGTGTATCTGCAGTCTGGCAACGTGCAGTTGTCGCTGATAGTGATCGGTGGTGTTGTTGCAATGCTCAGTATTTTTGGTATTTTCGGGCGGGCTATTATCGCCGGTGTCAGGCAGCTTGCCGGTCGCCGCTGGCGACTCAGTGTGGCCGGTTTGCAACGCCGCGCTGGCAGTTCCGTGGTTCAGCTGTCGGCATTTGCGCTGGGCATTATGGCGCTCTTGTTAATATCCATTGTTCGGGTTGATGTCTTGAAGGCATGGGAGCGCGATGTGCCTGCCGATGCGCCGAATGCCTTTATTGTCAACATACAACCGCCTCAGGCCGACCCGTTGGTAGAGCGTTTGCGCGGTGAGGGTATTGATGTACCCGGTGCCTTCCCCATGGTCAGGGCGCGTATGGTTGCCATTAACAGTGACGTGACATTACGCAGTGACTCATCCGATGAACATCAGCGCCGACATGCCCGGTATGAATACAATCTGACGTGGTCCGATACCTTGCCTGAAGCCAGCGTCGTCACAAAAGGTGAATGGTGGGAACCAAACGATGAGCGACCGTTGCTATCGCTGGAACAGGAATGGGCAGAGCGCCAGGGATTTAATATCGGTGACACACTGACTTTTCGTGTCGGTGGTCAGGACACAACCGGTACCGTGGCTAATTTCAGGGAAGTAGATTGGGAGAGTTTTAAAGTTAATTTTTTTGCGATGGGTAATGCTGCATTATTGGCAGACATGCCGCACACGTTTGTGACCAGCTTTCATATTGATCGCGATTTTGGCGCAGCATCGAGTGAATGGCTCAGAGCATTTCCCGGCATTGTAACGCTCGATGTTGGTGCAATCATTCAGCGCGTTAAGGGTTTAATGGAACGCGCGGCGCTGGCGGTTGAGTATGTCTTTCTGTTTACGTTAGTTGCCGGTGTGGTGGTGTTGCTGGCTGCCGTTCAGAGCAGTCAGGGTGAACGCATCCGTGAGTCGGCGTTATTGCGCTCTTTGGGTGCATCACATCGACAAATTCGTGAATCTATCTTGGCAGAATTTGCCATTCTCGGTGCAATAAGCGGATTTCTCGCGGCGCTTTTCGCTACAATAGTGGCTTGGGCGATTAGCCGGTTTGTATTGGAACTTCCGTTCGAATTTAATCCGCTGTTGTGGGTGACCGGTGTTGTTGTCGGTACGCTCGGTATTAGTATCGCAGGTTATTTCGCGACCCGTAAGGTCATGAAAACCCCGCCGCTAATCGCGTTACGTCACACCTGAATATGAACAGATGCGCCATACACTGTCTCCGGATGAACAGCAGCTCGAATCGATTGACTCTGTCGTTGTATCGTTAACGGCTGGCTTCGATACCGACAGTGCCACGCAAATACGGTATGCGGTTGAATGGTACTGGGCTATTCGTGACACACCTTCCCAGTACCCCAACTCCATTCTTGTTGCCAATCAGCTGAAAAGCCTGAACGTTGATGCCACAACCATTGTGGCAGCGTTACTCGGGTCCGACGTCAGCAGTTCCCGCTACAGCACCGAGGACGTCAAGGCACGCTTTGGTGTAGAGGCCGCAACCCTGGTCGACAACGTCAGACGTTTGAATGAGTTTGAGGTAGTGGTTGCGGGTAGTGAGGCTCAGCAAGAGGGAGCCGCCAGTCGTATCGGTACCCATGATCGTGCTGAGATGTTGCGGCGCATGGTGCTCTCGATGGTCGGTGATATCCGGGCTGTGCTGGTTAAGCTGGTGTTTCGTGCGCAACGACTGCACATCCTCGACAGCCTTCCGCCAGACCGTGCCTATGAGGTGGCCAAAGAAACTCTGGATGTATTTGCACCACTGGCCAACCGACTCGGTATCGGTCAGATCAAATGGGAAATGGAAGACCTGAGCTTTCGCGTGCTTGAGCCGCAAACCTACAAGCGTGTTGCGAAAGCCCTCGAAGAATCACGCGCAGCTCGCGAAATCTATGTGCGCGACTTTGTGTCAACGCTTGAGGCACACGTGGTGAAAGCCGGGTTTGATAACGCCAGTGTTTTTGGCAGACCCAAACACATTTACAGTATCTGGAAAAAAATGCGCAATAAACGCATTGAATTTCAGGACCTCTTTGATGTTCGCGCGGTACGTGTGTTGGTTGACAGTGTACAGGCGTGTTACACCGTCCTCGGGGTCGTGCACAACACGTGGCAACCTATCGCCCGTGAGTTCGATGACTACATCGCCAACCCGAAAGAAAACGGTTATCAGTCACTGCACACAGCGGTCATTGGTCCGGGGGGCAAAGCAGTTGAGGTACAGATTCGCACACGACAAATGGATCGCGAGGCTGAGCTGGGGTTTGCCGCACACTGGAGCTACAAAGAAGGCAGGCAGGTTGATGAGCAGCTGCAACGAAGCATCAACACACTGCGACAGTTGCTCGATGATGATGCTCACGACGATGCTTCATTGGTTGAAGACTTCACTCAACAAACGACGTCTGAGCGTGTGTATGTGTTTACACCCAAGGGTGATGTCGTTGATCTCGTCAATGGTGCGACGCCACTCGACTTTGCTTACCACGTGCATTCCGAAATCGGACACCGTTGCCGTGGCGCAAAGATTAACGGCAGCATCGTACCGTTGACCACGCGGCTCACCAACGGTGATCAGGTAGACATACTGACCACACGCGAACCGTCGCCCAGCCGTGATTGGTTAAACCGATCCTTAGGTTACCTGAACAGTTCGCGTGCACGCGCCAAGGTACGTGCGTGGTTTAACGTGCTCGATCACGAGCAGCACCTGGCCGATGGTCGCGCCATTCTGGATCGTGAGCTGCGGCGTGCACATTCCCGGTTGCCACTGGAACGTTTAACACGTGCAGCCGGATACGAGAAAACCACCGATCTTTACGTCGCACTGGCACGCAACGATATCACTGCGTCACAGCTTGCCACTGTCATCGGTAATCTCGAGTCACCGCGGTTGCCCGAGCAAATGCCGCGCTTCAAAGGGCCGGTCAAATCCAGTGACCCGGCCGACGGTATCAGTGTGCAGGGCGTTGGCAGTTTGCTGACTCAATTGGCCAGCTGTTGTAAACCGGTGCCCTACGATCGTATTGTCGGTTACATCACCAAGAGCAAAGGGGTCAGTGTGCATCGGGCCGATTGCCTGAACATGCTCAACCTCACTGAAGAACATCAGGCGCGTTTGATTGAAGTGGAGTGGGGACAGGAGTCTTCCACCATGTATCCGGTAGAGATTCTGATTGCAGCCTATGACCGGCAAGGTCTGCTGCGGGATGTCTCGACGGTGCTCGCCAATGAAAAGGTGAATGTCATTGGCGTGAATACCGAGTCTGATCTTGAAAATCAGATGGCTGATATGAAAATCTCACTGTATATCAGTGACATGGAAGCGCTGTCTGGCGTTATGGATAAAATTCGGCAGCTTCGAAACGTACAAACCGTGCGCCGAATTCTGTAAGCTTCACCCCCTGAGCCCACAACCTGTCGCAGGCTATGTCCGGAAACACCATTGGCAAGATTTTTACGGTGACCTCATTTGGTGAGAGTCATGGCCCTGCGCTGGGCTGCATTATCGATGGCTGCCCTCCGGGAATTAACCTGACCACCGCGGATTTACAGCGAGACCTCGACCGCCGTAAACCCGGGCAATCGCGTTACACGACGCAGCGCCGTGAGGCTGACGAGGTCCAGATTCTGTCCGGCACCTTCGACGATGTTACCACCGGCACACCGATCGGCCTCGTTATTCAAAACACCGACCAGCGTTCTCGCGATTACGACAAAATAGCCAAGCAGTTCCGGCCTGCTCATGCCGATTACACCTACCAGCAAAAATACGGTCTTCGTGATTACAAAGGCGGTGGGCGCTCGTCAGCCAGGGAGACGGCAATGCGGGTCGCGGCCGGTGCTATTGCCCGAAAAGTGTTGCTCGAAACCTTTGGTGTCAGTATTCGCGGGTATTTATCGCAGTTGGGTGATGTGGTGCTGGATCGGTCGGGCTTTGATGCCGGTGTTATAGAGGACAACCCGTTTTTTTGGCCCAACCCGCATCAGGTGACGGCGCTTGAAGACTACATGAAAGCACTGTCGAAAGAGGGCGACTCCATTGGCGCTCGCGTGACGGTTGAGGCAACCGGTGTACCGCCAGGCTGGGGCGAACCGGTGTTTGACCGACTCGACGCTGATATCGCACACAGCCTGATGAGCATTAACGCCGTCAAGGGTGTCGAGATTGGTGCAGGCTTTGCGGCGGTGGCACAAAAGGGTACCGAGCATCGTGACGAAATCACGCCAGAGGGATTTTTGTCGAATCAGGCCGGCGGTGTGCTCGGCGGTATTTCGTCGGGCCAAACCATTCGAGCCTCCATAGCACTCAAGCCCACATCCAGCATTCGTTTGCCCGGCAAAAGTGTTGATATCAACGGTGAGGCTATTGATGTCATCACGACCGGACGACACGACCCTTGTGTCGGTATACGTGCGACACCCATTGCCGAGGCGATGCTTGCAATAACCCTGCTGGATCACGCGTTGCGTCACCGCGCGCAGAACGCCGACGTTAACTGCACCACCCCTGTTATTCCCGCTGGCCAAGATAGCTGACTCTACATGACCACTGAAATTGATCGTGCGCTGGCACAGCGCATCAATGCGTCTATTGCAACCACCATTGCAGCGTCAGAAACTCAGGTGGCATCTGCGATTGAGCTGCTGGACTCCGGTGCAACCGTGCCGTTTGTCGCGCGTTATCGAAAAGAGCAAACCGGTGGTTTAAGTGATACGCAATTACGTGATCTTGAAGAGCGCCTTGGGTATCTACGTGACCTTGAAGCTCGACGTAACACCATTATTGGTGCTATCGATGAGCAGGGCAAACTCGACGATGCCTTGCGCGCGCGTCTCACAGCGGTGACGACCAAAGCAGAACTCGAAGATTTGTATTTGCCTTACAAAGTCAAACGTAAAACCCGTGGCGTCAAAGCGATTGAAGCCGGGCTTGAACCGTTGGCCGACATGCTATGGAACAACCCCGAGAAATCGCCTGACGGCGAAGCGTCTGGTTATGTGAATCCGGAAAAGGACGTTGAAGATACCAAGGCGGCTCTCGATGGTGCCCGCTATATTTTGATGGAGCGTTTTGCCGAAGACGCAAAAACACTCGCAGCGCTCAGAACGTTAATGAAAGAGCAGGGCTGGTTGTGTTCATCGGTGATGCGCGGAAAAGAGGCAGAGGGCGAAAAATTTCAGAACTATTTTGACTACCAGGAGCGGCTGTCAACAGTGCCAAGTCATCGGGCGTTGGCGATGTTTCGGGGTCGAAGCGATAGTATACTTGCGCTTAGCCTAAAGCTTCAGGAAGCTGACGGCAGTTTCGGTGACAGTGGTTGTATTAATGTGATTGCGCGGCATACCGATTTCGAGCATCGCCAAAGAGCGGCTGATGATTGGCGCGCCGAGGTGATTAACTGGACATGGAAAGTGAAGTTGTCCGGGCACATTGAAACTGATTTGTTTGTGGCCTTACGCGAACAGGCGGATGCAGAGGCTATTCGTGTTTTTCAGAATAACCTGCAGGCGTTATTGCTTGCAGCACCAGCTGGAGCAGTGACTACGCTGGGGCTCGATCCGGGCTTTCGCAGTGGTGTCAAAGTCGCGGTGGTTGATCAGACCGGTAAACTGCTTGATCACACGGCAATCTTTCCGCACCAGCCGCAAAAGCAGTGGCGACAAGCCATCGATACCATCAGTGCGCTGTGCCAAAAACACAACGTGTCGTTAATCGCTATCGGTAATGGTACCGCCAGTCGCGAGACCGATCAGTTTGCCGCTGAGGTGATTAAGGTGGTGAAAAACCCGGCGCTGAAAAAAGTGGTGGTCTCGGAGGCGGGTGCATCGGTGTATTCGGCATCGGTAGCCGCCGAAAAAGAATTTCCCGATCTCGATGTCACGATACGGGGTGCTATATCGATAGCGCGGCGGGTGCAAGACCCGTTGGCGGAGCTTGTAAAAATTGACCCCAAAGCGATTGGTGTCGGGCAATACCAACACGATGTTTCACAGACTGCCTTGGCACGGAGTCTTGATGCAACGGTGGAAGACTGCGTAAACAGTGTGGGTGTTGATCTGAATACAGCCTCAGTGCCGCTGTTGACACGCGTGGCAGGCATAACACCGGTATTGGCTGGCAACATTGTTGACTACCGTGATCAACACGGTGCATTCGATGAACGTCGCACGTTAAATAAAGTGCCACGCCTCGGACCCAAAGCATTCGAACAGTGCGCCGGGTTTTTGCGCATCAGTAATGGCACCAATCCGTTGGATGCCTCTGGTGTGCATCCGGAGGCCTATCCGGTGGTTAAACGGATGGTGAAAGAGTCCGGGCTGGAGCTTAAGTCTTTGATGGGCGATACCGTCACGCTCAGTGCGTTCTCGGCCGAGGCGTTTGTGGATGAGCAGTTTGGTCTACCGACGGTGCAGGATATTCTGTCTGAACTGGATAAGCCCGGCCGCGATCCACGCCCCGAATTTAAAACGGCCAGTTTTAAGGAGGGAGTCGACAGCATTGGTGATCTGACGCCTAATCAAATACTGGAGGGGCAGGTGACCAACGTGACGAACTTTGGTGCTTTTGTTGACATTGGCGTGCATCAGGATGGTTTGGTGCACATCGCATCAATGAGTGATCGGTTTGTCAAAGATCCGCACCAGGTCGTTAAAGCCGGCGACATCGTGAAGGTGAAAGTGATGTCCGTCGAGCCTGAGCGTAAACGCATTAGTCTGAGCATGCGACTCACCGATGAGGCGGGTGCTGATCCGGCAGCAAATCGGCAAAAAAATCAGGAGGCACGTGGCGACAGGCGTTCGCAGTCCGGCAAAAGCCAACATACCGGCAAGGGGCAGCAGGCAAATGGGCGTCATTCCGGCCATAAAACGAGCCATAAGGCGGGGCATAAAACCGGCCACAGTGCAGGGCGCTCACACACTGGTGGATCTTCCGGCGCAGCACCTTCGGCACTGGCGCTGGCGCTGGCCGAATCCATGAAAAAGAAATCCCCTTAAGCGTGCGCCTGCCGGTGTAGCAGGCTGACAAAACTGGTCGCGGCACGGCTCAACGTGCGTGTTTGCTGTTGTACGATGCCGAGCGTTCGGTGCATGACCACGCCGCTGATATCCAGTGCCTGCACGTCATCGGCAGTCATGGCCACCGGCAACACGCTCCAGCCCAACCCCACCGATACCATCATGCGTATCGTCTCCAGATAGTTGGTCTCCAGCGACACATTAATGGGGATCTGAAACGGCTCAAGCGCGGCTTCGAGTATCTGCCGCGTGATCGTCTCGCGTGCCGGAAGCACCGCCGCATGATCTGCCAGTGCGATTGGGTCGACGGGCGCCGGTCCTTTATTGTGTTGGGTCAGTGGATGCCCGGCCGGTACGACAATGACCAACGGATCTGGCCACACGGGCGTCGTTAACAGCTTTGGGTTGCCTGACTGCGGCAGTGTGACGACGGCCAGTTCCAGCTCGCCCTGTTCCACCTGTTCGCACGCCAGTTCCGAGTCGAGAAACCGCAGGTCGAGTTCAACGTCGGGATAGGCAACGGTAAACGCCCGTAGCGCCGGTGGCAGTCGATGAATGCCCACATGGTGACTCGTGCCAATGCGCAGCCGACCGCTGACTGTGCTGTTAAGCGATGCAATGCGCTCCCTGGCCTGATTGGCCTCATCGAGTATCGCCCGAGCACTGAGCAACAACAGCTGCCCGGCCTCGGTCGGCACCGTGGAGGTTCCCATCCGATCAAAAAGCTGGACACCCATAGTTTGCTCCAACGAGCTGATCCGTTTGCTGATCGCCGATTGCGTCAGAAAGAGCTGTCGGGCGGCAATTGAAAAAGAGCCGTGTTCGGCGACGGCGATGAAAGCGGTGAGTTGCGCGATATCCATAGTTACCGGTGCTGGGTGTCCGACATTTAAAATAATTAAACGATGTTTATAAAAATAGAATATGAGGGTCAGTATCCACTGCTACAACAACAAGCGCATTGAAAGCCGTAATTCGCAATTAAAATTAAACAGTGTTTAATTATCGTGATATTCCCGGAGTCTTGCAGCAATCCAGAGTAACAAGGTCGGGGCTTCAGCCCTTGGCCTCTGGTAGCTGGCCTCTGTTAGACGCCCGGTGATTGATAAACGGGGGCCAGGCAATGCTGATTCGCGAGCTGTGGTTCCTTGATGCTGACTCATAGGTTTTGATTTGCGGGTTACGATTCGTCGGTTGTGATTAGTGGGTTGTGATTCGGGGATAGTGGGTAGCGGCTGCGGATGCATGGGCAATGATGCATGGGCAGTGATGCATGGGTGTCCCGAATTGATTTGATGCGTCGAATTTCATGGGTGTCCAGCATTGGGTGCCTCCAAAATCGTCCGGTAATTTGTGGGTGTCCAGTATTCAATTTGTGGGTGTCCAGTATTCATCCAGTATTCAGTACCCGCCAAATCGTCGGGTAATTGGTGGGTGTCCAGCATTTGGTGATTTTTGGGTGTCCAGTATTTGATTTGTGGGTGTCCTGAAATTGATATTCCAAAATAGAATAAGATACATGATTATTATGAATTTGAGTAATTCTCTGGTCGCCGCTACCATAGGTCATGTCCGACTATTGACCGTGGAGGTGCTTTGTGGCCGGTAAAACCCTATATGACAAGGTGTGGGATGCGCATGTGGTGCAGGAATCAGATGATGGCACTGTACTGCTCTATATTGACCGGCATTTGGTGCACGAGGTCACATCGCCGCAAGCGTTTGAGGGGCTCGCGTTAGCGGGTCGTAAGCCATGGCGCACGTCGTCGATGCTGGCTGTGGCCGATCACAACGTGCCAACGACTGATCGCAGCGAGGGCATCGCCGACCCCGTCTCCAAGTTGCAGGTGGATACGCTGGACGAGAACTGCGAGGCACACGGTATTACCGAGTTCCGCATGAACGATCACCGGCAGGGAATTGTGCATGTCATTGGTCCTGAGCAGGGGGCAACATTGCCCGGCATGACCGTGGTGTGTGGTGACTCCCATACGTCAACGCACGGAGCGTTTGGTGCGCTGGCATTTGGTATCGGCACATCAGAGGTTGAGCACGTGATGGCAACCCAGTGTCTCTTGCAGAAAAAATCGCGCAACATGCGGGTCAGTGTTAACGGACCTACACGGCCAGGCGTCACGGCTAAAGACATTGTGTTGGCCATTATTGGCGAAATTGGCACCGCTGGCGGCAACGGCTGCGCGATCGAATTTGGCGGAGACGCAATAGCGGCGCTGTCGATGGAGGGCCGCATGACAGTCTGTAACATGGCAATAGAAGCAGGCGCTCGTGCCGGTATGATCGCTGTTGATCAGACCACCATCGATTACATCAAGGGCAGACCATTCGCGCCTGACGACGACGTGTGGGACGCGGCTGTTGAACAATGGCGCGATCTGGTCAGTGATCACGATGCCGTGTTTGACCGTGAAGTTAACCTCGACGCCGCCAGCATAGAGCCACAGGTGTCGTGGGGCACATCGCCCGAAATGGTCGCAGCGGTCACCGACGTGGTGCCAAACCCCGACGACGCAGAGTCTCCGACCAAAGCCGACGGCATGCGCCGGGCGTTGGCCTACATGGACCTCAAGGCAGGCACACCTATCAAGGATATCCCGCTGGATCGTGTGTTTATCGGTTCTTGCACCAATTCCCGCATCGAAGATTTGCGCGCCGCCGCTGAGGTTATTAATGGCCGCAAAGTCGCATCATCGATCAAGCAGGCGCTCGTGGTTCCGGGCTCAGGTCTGGTCAAACAACAGGCTGAACAGGAAGGTCTCGATCAGATATTTCTGGATGCCGGATTTGAGTGGCGCGAGCCCGGATGTTCAATGTGTTTGGCGATGAACGCTGACCGGCTGGAGTCTGGCGAGCGATGCGCCTCAACGTCGAACCGAAATTTCGAAGGACGCCAAGGGCAAGGTGGCCGAACACATTTGGTGAGTCCGGCAATGGCAGCGGCGGCTGCGCTGGCCGGTCATTTTGTGGATGTGCGGGAATTCTAGAGGCAACGTATCATGAAAAAATTTACCCGACTCGATGGACTGGTAGCACCGATGGATCGTGCCAACGTTGACACCGATGCCATCATCCCAAAACAGTTTTTAAAGTCGATCAAGCGATCAGGGTTCGGTGTCAATCTGTTTGATGAGTGGCG
>CALDUO010000158.1 GCA_937923745.1 uncultured Granulosicoccaceae bacterium | reverse complement strand
TTCGCCGTCGGTGCTGATGACCAAAGCCTCATCGTCAAATGAATTCAGGCTCATTGAAACCGGCTCTGAATAATTCAGCATCTGCTCTTGTAGGATACCCACTGCTATACGCTCACCCATACGCAAACTGTCGTAATAATCAGTGTAATAATGTACACCGGCAAAATCGCGGCCTATAGAGATGTTGGAGGCAAGCTTGTTTAATTCATCCTCCAGGGTCAGAGTCTTGTCTCCACCTTCAATAACATTCATTTTTCTCGGCTTTTTTTCTTCAGGCTTTTTTTCTTCAGTCATTGAGAAAAAAGCTTTGAGCACAGTGACACAAGCACCTGCCACGGTCGCATGACCGGCGCCGTATGCCGCATGCATGGGTGAGCCTTCGGGGAACGCCATGGCGAGTAGATAATTTTTGTGAGGATCGAGGTTGGGTAATTCGCTATCGTCAGCGCTACAGGTATGACTGCGATGCTGCACCACAGCCTCTGAATTTTGCACCTTGTTGTAGTGCGCGACCCATTGCATCAATGGTGAGGGAGTTTGACCGTCAATCGCCATGCCCATCTTTTCCGCCATGGTTTTCATCACTAATTGCTCGTCGCTGTCCATCTTGCCATTCACACCGTTCGCCGCGAGCGTGAGCATCGCCGCCAAGCGCTCGGGACGTGCGCGTCGGTGTATCTGAAATTTTTGCCGTCGTACCGCTCGTAACGCTCTGGTTGCGACCTCCGTTAGCAGGCTCAAGATGTGAGGGCCACCAAACGTTGCAAACCCGACTCTGGTCACCTGCCCTTTCGAATTTTTTTTGTTGTTGTTCGGAAAGCCTCGCTCCAGCAGATTCACCTTTTTGTTCGCCAACAGGATCAAGCACGCATTAAAATACGCCTGATACAGCTGATCGATATGGACATACTCTGCCAAATGCCGGGGTTTGGTGATCAGTGTCGGCTCAAGGTGATGCGGATTATCGTAATGCACATTATCCGCGGCGCCAATCTTTTGCGGTTCAGTGGGCGGTGCATCGGTTAATGCAACACCGTTTTGAATATCAAGCCACTCCATCCACGAGGTCATGTAATCAATGCCCTCGGCGGCGGGCTGTATTTTTTGATCGATGCGCTGGGCACCAAATGCAATCAGGTTGTTGGCTCGCGCACCGTCTGAGCCTGCACCCAACGTCATAAATTGGGAGATATAGTCCCCTTTCTCGGCACCGGACAGGGATCCACGAAATAGCGTTTTAGCCGTGAGTGCCTTCTTGCGGCCTGCATACCGCGCTTTGCGCCTGCGCTCCTCCAGTTTCGATAGTGTTTTATGTGGTACACCTTTTAACAAGCTACTCGTGACAGCACCGCCACCAAACCATTCAAATTTATTCAGTTCGTCAACAAGGTCTTGTACCCTCGCGTCAACTCCGTTAATTTGATAACACACTTGGTTGCGTGTCCCGGGTTCAACATAATAAATCTTGGCTTTAGGGTTTTCGAGCTCGGCAAATGTCATGTCCCGCACCAACGACATCGCATAGACTTCCGCCATTTCTGCCATCAACTCACTCTCGCCCAACCGGGGCGCAGGCGCCATAGCCACATTATCCGGATCAGGCCCTTCCAGCGCGAAATAGTGTCCGGCTAACGGGCTCTCCCAACGACGAAAAACTGTGCAGCCAGACTTATTGGAACAGTTTCTTTTGTACCCCTTACTATGCGCTGTCGGCACATCAAAGTCAGCGTCCGGTTTTACGCTGCTATCAACCTGCGTTAGTGCTTCCGCAAACCGTTGATAATCGGCATCATCCACAAAGCCTTTTTTGTCATGAAGCAGGCCTTTGGTGAATGCCATCAATCGAGATGGATACTTGACGTTATCACCGTTGGACGGGGTCCGAAACGTCGGTCGTTGAATATTGTCCAGTGCTACTCTACTGGCTTGGGAGCGTCGAATTTGTGCTACCGCTTTTCTCTTGCTGACAGGCTCGGTTGGTCGCAAATCAGAACTCATTATATTTGTCTCCCTATTCGTCTCAAAAATCGCCAACCTAAAACGCCAAGGCGGGCAGTAAGATTGAATTCGCTCACTGAATCATCAAGCACGCGCAGCGTTTCAGTTGCTGACCACTGACAGGCGACAGCGGCACGCTGCACCCTTGTGGGTCACGTCCACGTTAAGCCTGCACCGTTAACAAAACGTTAACGAAACGCGTGGTTTAACGGCTAATTTGTAAAATCTAGCGTGACAATGGACGTACAGAGACAGGTGTGGGATTAGAAAAGGGTTTTACCGAGATAGACACCAGCCCGACGGAGGCCATGGCGTGACATTCGCCACCGGGTCGTAGTATGTGGAAGCTTAACCCCCGGTTGCGCGAGGTTCAGTGTTTTTTTAAGTATATATAGAGAGTCGTGCTGACCTGCAATGAGGTCTGCTCAGAGGACGTCATCGGACAAACTTTCATTTTGGTTTAAGATTGGTATCCGCAAGTTTACCCGCTCGCACGCATGTCGGACCACGCATATCGGATCAGCTGTCCCGATGATTTCAAGTCAGCCATACCGCTAATACATAGCAAGGCTATCTCCCCTCAGGTCGAAGACATGCCGCTTGCCGCAGGCCTGTTAGCAATGAGCAGGCACAATACCCTCGCAAACACTCAGATTGACAATCTCTTGCACATGATCAGCTTCGCCACCGTTGGGGGTGACAATGACACGGTTATTCAGTCTGGTGTCGTCGCGGGCCACAGGTCAAAAGGTGGCGTAAGGGCTTTTAGCCGTCTGTAATGGCAGACAAATTTTGCGACAATTCTTCGGCTGTCAGTAGTCCTTGTGTGGTCGCTTGATGCTGCCCTTTTGCATCAAAATAGAGCAATGTAATTTTGGCTGCGTTGTATTGTGTTTGAAATTTACGGCCTTTTTCGGTTGAGATGTCAGCCAACCGATAGGCAAGATCATCACGGTCTTTTGTCGCCGCTTTTACCTGCGTTTTTAGTTTTCGGCAGACTGGGCAGCTGGGGTCATGTATCTGCACGACGACAGGCTTACCGGACCCAATCACGCTCAGGTCATGTAGAGTACGCTTGCTGACATCATACGCATGGATACTTCCGGCACCCAGCACGGCAGCGGTGCCACCTATTCCCCACAGCAACCACCGCCTGCGATTTTGTGACGCAGGTACTGTCTTTGTTGCCTTTTCATGATGCGTTGTCGCAGCTCTTTGCACTTTTTTCTTTTTAGCCATTGGATGTCATGTCTCTTTGCTCACGTTAAATTGCGGCGTAACCGGCGCTGTGTCTCTTGGTCTTTGGCTCATCGACAGTGCCGTGATTGTGTGCGCAAACGTCGGGTGCACAACCACCGTGTGTCATTGCGCCCGCGAACTCTACACCTGTCTCATCTGGACGCGTTCATTTGGCCGTATTCATTTGGCCGTATTCATCTGGCCGCGTTCATCTGGCCGCATTAATCGGGCCGTATTCATTTGGCCGTGTCTCAGGTCATTGTTTCAACCAGCGGCTCGAGGGTTCTCTCTCCCGTAGCATGATGACGAATCAAACGCTCGTTTGATTGCATAATGTCTGGATGTTTGACCCTTGATTCGAGGGCTGTAAACAGAACATCGAGACACCACCCTCACGCGGCAGTTGGCTGAGCCGAGTCAATGTCGGGCTGTCATCAAACGCCAGACTGCAATCAAACGAGCGTGTCGTTCGTTAACCGGATTCAGGCGCCACAAGCCGCCATTTCACTCAGGAACGTTATGCATCCACACTCTCGGCACCCCAGACGCACATTTTTGAAAAAGACCGCTGGCACGTGGTTGGCTGCGACAGCAGTCTCATCGACATCGCTGGCCACTGCCCAAAACGCGCTCATTCGCACCCAAGGTCAGCAGCAAGGCTATAAAACACTCCCCGTACCCCTGTTGACACGCGACAAAACATCCGTCGAGGTGCTGGAGTTTTTTTGGTTCGGCTGCCCGCACTGTTATGCGTTCGAGCCTGCTATTAATCGTTGGGCAGACAACCGCCCTGAGTATGTGTCTTTCGTTCGAGAAGCACCACCGCTCAATCCGGCGTGGGAACCGCATTCGCGAGCTTTTTATGCTGCTGAAGCACTTGGTATTACCGACCATTTCTTCGATAAAATGTTCAACGCAATCCATCAGCAAAAACAACCCATGCGTAGTCCCAAAGCGATTGCCAAACTCGTCGCATCTCTCGATGTTGGTGTCACCGAAAACAAGTTTATCGCGGCAATGACATCATTCACGGTCGAAGGATCATTGAAACGATCGGTACAGTTGGCAACACAGGCAGGTATCAGTGGTGTGCCGAGTATTCTGATTAACGGTAAATATGTCACCGGTAATACGCTGGCAGGTGGGCATCAGGGTATTATTAACGTCATTAACACACTCACAGAACAGGAACACAAAACCATCTGACATGGTACAGAACGACGCCTCCCTCACTGCACTGCTACACGCGGGTTATCGATACGCAAGCACGCTTGCGTCCAACCCTCACGAAGCAGAAGATCTCGTGCACGAGAGTTGGGTGCGTATCACAGAGAGTTATGGCAATCAGTCAGCGGACAAAGCGACACCGGACAAAGCCCTGCTCTTTCGTGTGATCCGCAATATGCACATTGATCACTTCAGACGCCTGAAACGATTTCCGCTCGACAATCTCGACGATCACACGTTGCCGTCAGACGAAGACTCGGGGTCAATGATAAGCAATGCGGAAGACAGGCAACTCCAATCGGCGCTTGCAACGCTGCGAATTCGCGAGCGCGAGGCATTGTTTTTGTCGGTTATTGAAGGTTATACCGCACAGGAAATCGCCGAGCTGACACTAAGCTCGCGCGGCACCGTACTTAGCCTGATCCACCGGGCTCGACAAAAATTGAACCAGCGACTAACCGCTGCGCACACTAATGTGGTCAGGCTCGTCACACCACAGGGGAAGAATTAACATGACTGACCTTGATGACCGACTCAAAAAACACTACAACGAGATCAGACTTCCCGATGCATCCATTGACGAATTGCTAAATACACACAGCAATGCCGCCACGCTTGTGAGGGGCTCAAAGCCGGAAAATAGTCTTCTTGCTACATTGGTTTCGTTCAAATGGCAGCGCATGCAGTGGGCGGCGGCTCTTTGTCTACTGGTGGTCTCCGGATTAGTGATGTATTCGGCAGCGACACACAGCGAAAGAACCGAGCGCACATTTAGAGAAGTCGCTATGAACCATGCAACACGGCTTGATCTTGAATTTCTGGAAGACTCCGCCCCTTCCATCGATCAGCAAATGGCAAAGCTGCCTTTTTCACTTGTGTTACCAGAGCGCCTTGGTGATAACTATGAGCTCTTGGGCTCAAGATATTGCTCACTGGCAGGTAATCTTGCAGCACATGTAAAAATGCGTGATAAAAATTCGGGTAAATCAGCCAGCCTGTTTGTGACATCACTCACTGACGAACTCAAACCGGTCAATAATGCCAGCTCGGACCTGAACGGATTGGATGTCGAGCTGTTTCAGGAAGGCGGATTGTTCTACGCATTTGCACATCAGTCCTAAGCAGTGCAAGCAAGACAGGAACTTCAGGTAAGACAGTAACCTCAGGCAAGATAGGCAGGACAAGCAAGACATTAATCTCAGCCAAGATAGGCAGTTTAGTCAGGCTGGGCAGTTGACTGCGCGTTGCTCCGTTTACGTGCCACCACCTGCAGTACCAAAACAGGTGTGAGCGCCATAATACCGACGAAGGTTGTCTGCAGACCCGGGGCAATAAACAAAAATGCAATGAGTCCTGTCCACCACCGTTGTAGCTGACTCATCGGCGCAATCAAATAGCCCGAGAATGCGACTCCAAGGCTGGCAATACCTAACATAGCACCCAACAGTGTTACGGTAAACGCACCCCATGTAAATCCGTCGGTCACCAACAGTAAAGCTGGTGAGTAGATAAAAACGAAAGGCACCAGCGCTTTGGCAATGCCCAACCGAAACGCCGTGTTTCCGGTTCTGAACGGGTTGGAACCTGCAATGCCAGCCGCTGCATAAGCAGCCAGAGCGACCGGTGGGGTAATATCTGCCAACACACCGTAATAAAACACAAAAAAGTGTGCCACCAACGGCTCAACCTGTAATTGCGCCAATGCCGGGGCGGCAACGGCAACCAAAATAATGTAGGTGGCGGTGGTGGGTATTCCGGCGCCCATAATGATGCACGACATTGCAATCAGCACCAACGAAATAAACAACGTCCATTGTTCCAGTGCAAAATAGGATAACGGCCACAACCCGCTGAACAACGACCCGATATCCGATGCGGTCTGTACCACCACATAACCCAAACGAAAACCCACGCCGGTCAGTGTCACGACCCCCACCACCACACCAACAGTTGCGGCGGCGGCACCCACCGCTAACGTGCCTTTGGCACCAATGGCAAGCGAATGCCACAGGTCAATCAGACTCAATCGATTGACCGGATTTAAAAACCCGACAACAACACACGCGATGATGCCGTAGACCGCTGCGTAATCAGGCGTTGTACCGCTTAATATCAAATAGACCAGGATAATCAGCGGGATGATTGACAACCAGTGCTGTTTTAACACGAGACCGACACGTGGCAGCTCTTCAGCGCGTAACCCCCGTAGCCCCAGCTTTTTGGCTTCAAGGTGCACCATGATAAAAATGCCAAAATAATGCAGCAGTGCCGGGAACAACGCAGCTGCCAAAATATCGCGTAGCGGTACTTCGAGATACTCAACCATAATAAATGCGGCCGCCCCCAATATCGGTGGCGTAATCTGTCCGCCGGTCGAGGACGTGGCTTCAACAGCGGCCGAGAAGTGCGGCGGATACCCAACCCGCTTCATGGCCGGTATCGTTAACGCGCCGGTTGTCACGGTGTTCGCGATCGATGAACCCGAAATGGTGCCCATAAAGGCTGATGAAAATATCGCGACCTTGGCAGGACCACCCGAAAATCTACCCGCAACTACCATGGCCAAATCTATAAAGAGTTGTCCGAGCCCTATGCGGGTTGCCAGCACACCAAACAGAATAAACAGAAAAACGTATTGCGCCATGACACCAATGGCTATGCCGTAGATACCCTGGTTCGTCATGTATAGATGATTGATCAGGCCAGTCCAGCTCGTGCCACCATGCTTGAGTGCACCCGGCGCCAAAGGCCCAAACAGTGCGAACGCGATAAAGATGAGTCCGATAATTGGTAACGTCGGACCCACGCTGCGCCTCGTCGCCTCCAGTGTCAGCACCAACAAGACGGTGCCGGCCAGTACATCAAATTCTGACGGGTTGCCAACTCGCGATGCGAGAGCCTCGGGTGGTAGTAGCGGTAAATAGAGTGCCGCGGCAACGACAAGGAAGCTCAGCATCAGATCAAGGATGGGTACACCATCCAACTGATACCATCGTCTTGAAGGTACTGAGCGTATTGATTGCTGCCCCTGTTTGCGACGGCCAAACAGCAAAAAAACCAAACCCAGCACAAAAGACAGATGAATGCCCCGATGCAGGACCTCCCGAATTAATCCGAACCCAGACGCATAGAAGTGATAAACAGACATTGCCACCAATGCAACGGATATCACCACTGCCAGCACGGGTCCGGTCTGGCGAAAAGCCAGATCGGGATCGTATTCCCGTATTGTGGCTGCAATCTTCTCGTCTGTGCTCATGGTCTCCGTACAGCAGGCGGTGGTAAGAGAACGGTAATACCCGTCACCAAAGGTCTCTGGCCAACGAAGGTCTCTGGCCACCGAAACTCTCTGGCCACCGAAGGTCTTTGGCGATGCAAAAGAAGCATAAAACCTGGCGCGGTTCGGCCGGTACGTTTGATACGACGCCTGCTACCGCGCGTTGCTGATGCATCACGCCTGATCGATCACACCTGGTCGATCACACCTCCGGGCACAGCGTTTCGACAAAGCGCAGACTCTTGTAGATCAAAAAACCATCAGAAACCCAAAGGAAACAATCGGGCGAAACACTCGGGCGAAACAACCGGGCAAAACAAACAGACCAAAACCGCGGACCCAAATCCTTAGCTTAAGAATCCGGGACCAAGACCTTGGGTGGCATTATTGCCAGGTGATATGGGTGACGATTACTTGAGGATACCCGCTTCCCGATAGAAACGCTCAGCACCGGGGTGTAGCGGTACACCGACTCCCGTGAGCGCGGTATCTGCCGTGATGCTTTTACCTTTGGCATGACCATCGTCGAGCAGTTTTCGCGACTTCTCATTCCACAACGCTTGTGTGATGTTGTATATCAGCTCTTCATCCTCGTTCGCGTTGGTGAACCACTGTGCACCAACCGAGATAGTCGGTGTTTCGTCGACGCCCTCGTAGGTACCGGCCGGGATAGAGCTCGCCGCAAAGAAGTTGTACTGTTCAATCAACGATTCAGCACCTTCTCCGACGATTGGCACGAGCTTGATATCAGCCGCTGCCGCCAGTTCAACAATACCACCTGTGGGGTAACCGGTGACCACAAAAAATGCATCGATCTTGCCGTTGCGCAAAGCTTCAGCGGCGGCATTGCCCTTGAGTGCCTCCGGCGTTAGATCGTCAACCGTTAATCCGTAAGACTCGATCACTAACTTGGCATCGACGTAAACACCAGACCCAGGCTCGTCAAGTGAGACCCGTTTGCCCTTGAGATCACTCACCGATGCAATATCGCTGTCGGCCAATGTAACAAGGTGCATGTGTTCTTCAAACAGCGCGGCGATGGTTCTGAGATCGGTGGCAGGCTCTTTTCCTTCCATGGTGCCGGTGCCCGTGTAGGCCCAGTACGCCACATCAGATTGAGCGAAACCGGAATTACGCAATCCTGAAATGATAGCGTTGACGTTATCAACCGAACCACGTGATGACACTGCCGATGCAATTAACCCGTCAACGCCACAGCTACCGCCCTGATCGCATTCTCTGGAACCCGGCGGTTTGGAGATTGCATTGGCTATTACGCCACCGATGGGATAGTACGTAAACGCTGTGCCGCCGGTACCGATCGTAAAAAATTTAAGTTCCTGCGCCTGTACCGTGACGACAGAACCTAATAGTATTGCTGCACTGAACAATGCTAGCTGTACAACTCTTGCGATAAATTGCATTCAATTTTCCTCAGTGGCTGGACGAAACAACTGACCCGATGATTTTTGAGTATACCCCAAACATACACCGAAACGGTTAGCTTAACGGCAAGCCGCCGGTTTGGACCAGTACTGAACACTGGCGGCGATATGCACGA
>CALDUO010000157.1 GCA_937923745.1 uncultured Granulosicoccaceae bacterium | reverse complement strand
TATTGATTATCAAGGCATGATCACATTCGAAAGCTTCTCCTCTGAAGTACTCGACGAGGGTTTGTCTAACGATATCGCGATATGGCGAAACACCTGGAGCGACAGCGAACCACTCGCCCGCCACGCCTACGACTTCATGATTGAACACCTGAATTCAGCAGAGCGTCGGCACCGCACTCAGACTGGGCAGGCCATTTAAAGCCCCTAACCCAACGTGATTGAGTGCGCGAACAGCTTATTGCGCGTAAATCTGATCTGACAAACCGTTACGTTGGATCCACAAAAAAACTATACCCTTTGTCTGATAATCCGAGAATCACAGACACGACTACGACAAACCATTGAAAGACAGGTTTGTCTATTCCAACCAGTGTTAACAGGCTTGCCCACATTAGCGGTCCAGTAAGCTGGCCGCTGGTGACTGCCAATCCCAGTATGACTAAATTGGCAAGCGCAATCCAAAATCCAAAAATACCGTTAATCGCGCCCAGAAACGCAAAGAACATAAACGTCACGACCCCAGTCAGCACGACAGCCGCTACCACATTACTGTGGCCTTTCAGAAACGACCCAATATAAATAACGCAAGCAAACCAAAGCACATACAATCCAACAGCCAGCAAGATGCTTCTGAGAACGCGTATTTGCGAAAACCGGAAGTAATAATACGTAAACGAAAATCCAATGACGGAAATGTAGAGTCCCTGTGCCCCGTAGCTGTACAGTGGGTTCGCTCGAATCACTGTGGGGTTTTGTAGGGTAGTCAGCGCGTAGAACGCAAGGCCGATAACAGCGAATACCAGCACATTAATCTGAAAATGACGGTGGTTAGTGTTGCGCACGGTGGCCATGTCCTTTTGTCGCTATCAATCAGTTTCATTAACACGCTCCCGACAACCTGCATGTTGCACGGGTAACACTGGTGTCTGTTGGCTCTTGTGGTACTGTCGCGTGCTCAACCCGGCACTGGCACGCTGCTACCGGAAATCATCCGGTACCAGTGCGTATCGCTTTAACTTGTCGTGCAAGGTGCGGCGAGGTATGCCAAGTGCTTCGCAGACATCCCCTATGTGTCCTTGATACTCACGCAGTGCAGCACTGATTACCGCATTTTCAAACGAATCCACCTGTTCACGCAGTGATAGCTGGTGGTCAGGCTTTTGCGCTGCGCTATCGGTGTGGATGACTGACGGGGTCACGCCCAAAGCAGGATTGAGCGCATACCGTTCTGCGGTGGCTTTTAATTCACGGACATTACCGGGCCACGTGTGCATGTGCAGCCCATTGGTGACCTCGCCCGGAACATCCGGCGAAGCAAGAGAGAGACGTTGTGCCGCGTTGCTGACAAACTCATGAAACAATACGCCGATGTCCTGTCGCCGTTCGCGAAGTGCAGGCACCGCGACACGCACGATATCGAGGCGGTAATACAGATCAGCTCGAAACCTTCCCTGCCCGACCAGATCAGGCAAATACGTTTTGGTCGCCGCCAATACCCGAATATCCAAAGGGGTGACCGACACCTGCCCTGCCGTCACGGGCACGCTGATGACGCGTTCTTCCAACACCCGCAACAACTGAATCTGAACCGCTTCCGGCATACTTTCAATTTCATCAAGAAACAGCACACCGGTGTTGGCCGATAACAACCAGTCTGCAATATCGCCGGTAATAGCGCCACTGTTTACCGCTACAAACGGCTTGTCATTACGTGACGAAAATCGGTGAATAACCTGAGCGGCAAGGTCTTTACCACTACCGGTTTCACCACTGATCAGTACATCGGAATCGAGGCTGGCAACTTGTATCAGTTGTTCGCGGTAGTGTTGTACGGTGGGAGACTGTCCCTCAATGAGATCGTCAATGCTGGACGGCTGCTGATCCAATGCCATGCGTAACCGCTGATTTTCGAGCACCAGAGTACGCTTTTCCATCGCACGACGCATGACATCGAGCAGTGTCTCTGACGCGCAGGGTTTTTCCAGAAAATCGTAAGCGCCGCGTCGAATAGCACTCAGTGCCATTGCGATATCACCGTGACCCGATAACATGACGATAGGCAAAGTGGCATCTACCGATACCAGCGTGTCCAGTAAATCGAGCCCGGAGTCGCCTGGCATTCGGACATCACTGATTACCGCACCCAGCCACGGATGCGTGATCACGTGCAACGCCTCATCTGCCGACGCAGCCACCGTCACGTCATAACCAGCCAGCTCCAGTGTCTGACGTAATGCATGTCGTATATCAGCATCATCATCGACCAGCAGAATGGCATTATTCATTCGCGCTATGCTCCTGCTGTAGTGGCTCGGGACCAAGGTTTAATACAATCACAAACGCGACACCTCCACTGGCTCGGTTGCGTACCGATATCTTACCGTCAAAGCCGCGAATAATGCCCTGTACCACCGACAGACCCAACCCCAAACCCTGTTTTTCGGGAGTGCTTTTGGTCGAGTGGAACGGGTCGAACACTTTATTGATATGGTCAGGATCGATACCGTCACCCGTGTCCGCGACCGTCATTTGTGCCATCCGATCATCGGTTGTAATACTGATATCAATACGTCGTTGTGCCGATTCGCTCATCGCATCAATCGCATTGCTCACTAAATTGGTGACCACCTGCTGTAGCCTGACCCGACCACCCATCACCATAACCGCATGGGCCGGAAAATCGAGCGCCACCTCTACGTGACTGTCATGCAGACGCGTATCCAACATGTGTAAGGCGTCGGTAACGGCGTCAGTCAGTGATACCGGTGTAGCGGGCTCGACTTCGTTACGCGCGAACGCACGCAGTGTTTTCAAAATACGGGAGGCGCGCTGCGTAATATCGGTGATACGCCCAAGGTTTTCATTGGCTGACTCATGATCCTCGCGTTCAATCAGGGTTCGTGCATTATCCGCATACGATCGGATAGCACCGAGCGGCTGATTGAGCTCGTGACTGATACTCGCAGACAGTTGACCCAACACCGACAACTTCTCTGCCTGCACGAGAATGTGCCGGGTAGTGGTCAAAGATACCTCAGCCCGTTTACGCTCTTCGATTTCAGATACCAGCTGTCGGTTCACAATCGATAATTCGGCGGTCCGTGCTGACACGCGTTTTTCAAGCTCGGCATTCAATCCTTCTTTATCTGCCAACTTGTTGAGTGCATCGGTGCGCCGTGCGATCAGCAAACGAATCACGGCACCGATACCCAGCAAGGTAGACAGGGTCAGGATACCGGTTAACCAACCCGCCTGCTCCGCGCTCTCGGTGCTGCCGAAAGACCACGCCATCATTCGAAGCTCAGGGGCCGGAGTTGCAATAAGCTGATAGTTCTCAGGCACCACGTTCAATTGCGACAACATGGCGGGTGATAAAGGAAAGACGGTGCCCGTCTCGCCCGGCAGCGGAAACGGCGACGTTGCCACATCCATTAATGCGTCAGTGACGACGGCATGACGCCCGGTTGTCCGCAGACCAATGATCGGGGCTGCCCCCTCGTCGTCAAACGCCAACCCGTATTCGGCGCTTCCAGCAGACTGTGGCCGTGTGTTCGACCCTTCTTCTGCCAGCTGTATCGACCGGGCATCCAGCGACAGGTGAGGCAATTTTAGCCCGGACATTTGCAGACGATTGGTCAGTAACACGACACCCGTGCTGTCCGTAAACAGGGTTAGATCCTGCGATGGTTTCAGATGCAGTGCCAGTTCATCGGTCGATACCACCAGATTCACCGCGCCCCGGTAGACGCCACCGCGTCTGACCGGCACCGCCACATTGATCACAATGTGACTCGGATCACCTGTTGCCAGCAAGCCAAGGCGCCCCTGCCGAGTCGCCTCGATAACGCTGTTAAACTCACCCGAGGCCTGCCCCTCCAGCGCCGGGTTAATCAGCGCTGGCTGTGCCGTGACGCCCGAATCGAACACCAGTTGTCCATGCTTGCTGAACAGCTCAACGCTCTCTACCCCCGACAGCGCCGCCGCACGCTCGATCATCAGATAGGCGGTCTGTGAATCCACGTCAGAAGTGGGCCCCGACATTGCATCGCCGGTCACCAACCGCTCTACCCAACGCGACGAGGCCAGCAGATTAGCCGCCACCTTAAAACGCTGCAGGTCGCTCTGGAGCGTAGCTACCGATAAATCGAGCTTATTGGTCCGCAGTGCTGCCGTATCATCGAGGGTCGAGCGATACATCCACAATCCGGTCGCCGCCGACAGGAGTAAGATAAGGAGTACGACAATACAGCTGACAACCAGTCGTTTTATCACGCAATATCTCGATTGGGTGGCCACCACCCGGACAGCAGCAGTGGTCGTGTCGCCAGAACGGCGACCAGAACGGCGACCAGAGCCGTGACCAGAACGGCGACCAGAGCAGTAGTCGCAAAGGTCGGCAACCATGGCCGCCGTGGCGTAGCAGCGTATTGCGACAGCGGTGTTCGACCAGCGCGCACAGCGTCTCGGAACCCGCTACTATTGAAACACGCGTACCACAGCCTCAGACTCATCTCAGCACGGAGCCTTTGAGGTGGTCTGATAACGGCAGGCCTTGTAGGGTCTGCGCAGCTGGGTGAACCTTGCTCATCTGCGAAACACTAATTCGATATTAATGATGTACTTTGGAGCCATCACTTTATGACAGCAGCAACCGCCCATGAGGCGTTTGACACGTTGGGCACCCAGCGAATCGACTCTCTGGATATTCAGATCCAACAGTTTCGTCACAAGCATACCGGCACCCCACATTATCACCTGGCGGCCGACAATCCTGAAAATGTATTTCTGGTGGGTCTGAGAACCGTACCTCAGGACTCGACCGGTGTCGCTCATATTTTGGAGCACACCGTGCTCTGCGGCAGCGAAAAGTATCCGGTGCGCGACCCCTTCTTCATGATGATACGGCGCTCCCTGAATACGTTTATGAACGCATTCACGTCGACCGACTGGACGGCTTACCCGTTCGCATCACAAAGCCGTAAGGATTACTTCAACTTACTCGACGTCTATCTCGACGCGGTCTTTTTCTCGCGGCTGCATGAGCTCGACTTCAAACAGGAAGGTCACCGCGTTGAATTTGAAACCCCGGATGACCCCGAGTCAGACCTGGTGTTTAAAGGGGTGGTCTTTAATGAGATGAAAGGGGCAATGAGCTCTCCGGCCAGCACACTGTGGCAGTCGATGTCGAGCTACCTGTTTCCAAACAATACATATCATTACAACAGCGGTGGTGACCCGGAAGCCATACCCGATCTCAGCTACCGGCAATTGCGCGATTTCTACGACACACACTATCACCCGTCGAATGCGGTCTTCATGACCTACGGCGATATACCGGCCGCTGAACTCCAACAACGCTTTCATGAACAAGCGCTCAAACGGTTTGAGCCACTCGACCGCACCATTAGCGTTAACAAAACTCGCCGTCTGCATGCGCCGGTAAAAGTGGAGGAAGCCTATGCGGTGAACGATGAGTCTGACGCTGATCGAACCCATGTTGTCTGTGGTTGGCTACTCGGTGAAAGTATCAACCTTGAAGAGCGACTCAAAGCGCACCTTGTCTCCAATGTGTTACTCGACAACAGTGCATCACCACTGGCCAAGGCATTGGAAACCTCCGACCTTGGCAGTTCACCGTCACCGTTATGTGGTCTGGAAGACAGCAATCGAGAAATGGTGTTTGTCTGCGGACTTGAAGGGTCCACCCCCGAAAACGCCGATGCTGTTGAAGCGATGATCATGCAGGTACTCGAAGACGTTGCCACTCATGGCGTACCGCAGGCACAGGTCGATGCCGTCCTGCATCAACTCGAGCTGGGCCAGCGTGAGATACGCGGTGACGGCATGCCGTTTGGTTTGCAACTGGTGTTAAGTGGCTTATCCAGCGCGATGTTACGCGGCGATACGGTGGCAGCACTCGATCTTGACCCGGCTCTGGGCAAGCTTCGCGAAGCCGCCAGTGACCCGGCGTTTGTCACCAACGCCATTCGTGACATGCTGCTGGATAATCCGCACCGTGTGCGATTGACCATGAAACCCGATGACCAGATCAGTCAGCGACGCATCGTGGCAGAGGCAGCGCGGTTGGCCGACATGAAAGCAGCACTGGCCGATGAAGAGAAGCAACGTATTGTTGAACAAACAGCCGCATTAGCCGAACGTCAGGCGATGCAGGACGACCCCTCAATACTGCCCAAGGTCGGGCTTGAGGATGTACCCGAGTCTATGCCTATTGCAACCGGCGACACGGCAAAAGTCGGTAACGCACCGGCGCACTGGTATTCGCAAGGCACCAACGGCATTGTGTATCAAGACGTTGTCATCACACTGCCAAAACTCAGCGAAGACCTACTGCCCATGCTGCCCTACTACACCGGTTATCTCACTGAGGTTGGTTCGGGTGGTCGTGATTACCTGCAAACCCAAACACTGCAAAGTGAAATTACCGGCGGCTTAAGATCCTACACGTTACAGCGTGGCACATCGGAAGATCCGCAATCGGTCAGTGGTTATATGGTGATGAGCGGTAAGGCGCTGCAACGTAACCAGAAAGCACTCGCCTCACTGATGAACGAAACACTGAACGCTGCCACCTTCGAAGAACACGGGCGACTGCGTGAGTTGTTTGCACAGTCGCGAGCCGGACGCGAGCAGAGCATCACCGGTAGCGGACACTCATTGGCCATGATGGCAGCGGCCAGCGGAATGAGCCCGGTTGCGTCACTGTCACACCGACTCGGCGGATTGGCTGGTATCAAATCACTAAAGGCTATGGATGATACCTTCGATGATGAAACTGCATTGGCAGAGGCCTGCGCAAAACTCGCGCAAATACATGACCTGATCCGCAACGCGCCGAGACAGTTTATGGTGGTCGCCGAAGAATCGGCACGCGAGTCTTTATTAAATGACCTGAGCGCAGTGTTCGGTGACACGCCAGAAGCCGGACAACAAGCCTCGTGGTCATTACCACCGGTGCGTGAAACAGTGCGGCAGTTATGGACCACGAGCACCGAAGTGAACTTTGCTGCGAAAGCCTATGAGACTGTGCCGCAAGCACACCCGGATGCGCCAGCGCTTGCAGTGCTTGGTCCGTTTTTACGCAATGGCTTTCTACACCGTGCCATTCGCGAGACCGGTGGTGCTTATGGTGGCGGTGCGACACAAGATGCCGACTCTGCCTCGTTCCGGTTCTACTCGTATCGTGATCCCAGACTGGCCGAAACACTACAGGACTTCGACGACTCGATTGACTGGCTGTTATCAACACAGCATGAACCGCTGGCGGTCGAGGAAGCCATTCTGAATGTGATTAGCAGCATTGATAAGCCCGGCTCACCCGCCGGTCGTGCGCGCTCTGCTTTTCAGAGTCAGCTGTTTGGACGAACGCCTGAGTTTCGGCAAACGTTCCGACGCAACATATTGTCGGTGACAGCAGACGACCTGAAACGGGTTGGCGACACTTACCTGAAAAAAGACAACGCCAGTATTGCGGCTATTACCAACCCCACCACGGCCGAATCAGTCGCATCACTCGGCCTCGACATTTTTAACGTGTAATTCTGACACGGTATCAACACGCCCGACTGTCACCCACGGGTGTGTTGATACCGTTACAATAGACACCTCTGTACTGAGTACGCAAGGATAACCGGGTCACCGGCTCCCACACTGTGTCTTCACCTGATCATCCCGTGATACAAACACTGCGTCGGTTTGGCAACCGCGTCGCTGCGATGCGGCCGGCACCACTGGTGGCGAGAGGGCTTAACGCTATCAGGCCATCGGGCTGGCGCTCTGTGTTTCGGTTACTGCTGTTGTCTGTGGCCATCACCCTTCTGCTGACGGCGTGGTTCGTGGTGCCGTGGCTCAGCCGCCTTGACGACCGCATACAACAACGCATGACGATGTCGTTTATCGGTGCCACCGCCAGTGACATCGCCAAAGACGCCGCCAGTGACATCGCCAAAGACGCCGCCAGTGACACCGCCAAAGACACCGCCACTACAGTACACGACGATGCGGTTGGCAGTAGCAACACCGATTCACCTGATACCGGGCAGGCTGTTATCGCGGAAAGTAGTAACGATAAATCCGATGAAGCTATGACCGCCGGCGACACAAGCGTTAGTGGTACCGTCACACCTCAACAGAACACACCGGAATCACAGCCTGTCAAAGACGGACAAGATACACAAAACGCCGTCGTTGCCCGCCCTCAGTGGAAACTCCCCGCACGCGTGTATGCGCGCCCGCTAGAGCTCTATGCCGGGCTAAATATCACCCGCACACAGGTTATCTATGAATTGGGGCTGGCAGGGTTTACCGCATCACCCGAGAGATCGCCCGGCCATTATGCGTTAACCGATAACTCGCTCACTATCGTGTCACGCGGTTTTGCGTTTGGCGACTTCCAGGAGCCGGCGGCTGTTATCAATGCAACATGGAATGCTGACAATGATCTGCTTGTGTCACTGGATACCCAGCCGTTACCGGTGAGTGCTGACAACAGTTCAGAGGTCATACAGGCAGCGTCAACCGGCATTGCCAGACTCGAACCCATCATTATCGGGCAGATTCATCCGGAGCAACATGAAGATCGCTTGCTCGTGACGCTCGCAGACACGCCACCGGAGTTTGCACCCATGTTGGTGGCTGTCGAGGACAAACGCTTCTTCGACCATCATGGTATTTCTGTCACCGGTATTGTGCGGGCGGCTTTGGTGAACCTGACCAGCGGGAGTCGGCGCCAGGGAGCTAGCACGCTGACACAACAGTTGGTTAAAAATCTGTTTCTGACTCGCGAAAAAACCTATAAACGCAAGATCAACGAAGCTGCTATGGCGATGATCATGGATTGGCGCTACGACAAGCGCACCATCCTTGAGACTTTTATGAACGAAGTGTTCATTGCACAAGATGGTGATCGGGCTATTCATGGGTTTGGTTTGGCCAGCCAGTATTTTTTTGGTAAACCGATGCGTGAGCTGGATATTGCGTCGCAAGCGTTGCTAATCGGGATGCTCAAGGCACCGTCCAGTTACCACCCTATTCGTCATCCCGAACGTGCCATAGAGCGACGTAACCTCGTGCTGCTGTTGGCCAACAATGCCGGACATATCAGTGACACCCAATTTGAGCTGGCCACAGCGGCGCCGTTGGATGTTGATGTATCCCAACAAAGCCACGGTATCGGGCCAGCCTTTCTTGACAGTGTTAAACGGCAACTGCTGACGCAGTATCCGCTGGATCAGTTACAGACAGGTGGTCTGCATATTTTTACCAGTCTCGACCCCCACATACAAACGACCACTGAACAGAGCGTACAGGAGACTATTGCAGACCTGACAAATCGCTTTGGCGAGACCGCCCTGCCTGACAACTACCTGCAAGCCGCAGCTGTTGTCACGCATCCGACCACTGGCGATATTCTTGCGATGGTCGGAGGCGCTACGTCGCGAGTGGGTGGGTTTAATCGTGCACTGGATGCCAAACGCCCGGTCGGGTCTTTATTAAAACCGGCGGTTTATCTCACCGCACTGCAACAGCCCGAACGTTATACGCTGTCAACATGGCTGGACGACTCCCCGCTCACAGTCGAGCTACCCGATTACGGCCAGGATGAAAAACAGTGGACACCCATGAACTACAACGAGGAGTTTGCAGGACCCGTGTTGCTTGTTGAGTCATTAGCACGGTCGCTGAATGTTGCCAGTGTCCGCTTAGGCTTGGATGTGGGCATCCCCGCCATCGTGCAGATGCTGCGGCAACTGGGAGTCACCGGCGACATTCAGGAAAACCCGTCATTGATTCTCGGGGCCAGTCCATTTAGCGTGATGGATATGGCAGCGTTATATCAGACTATTGCAGCCGATGGTTTTCAGACACCGCTTCGTGCTATTCGTGAAGTCATAACGCAAGACGGTCAGACACTCACTCAATTTCCGCTAAATTTGCGTCAGGCGGTCAGCCCTGATGTCATACATCTGATGAAACACGCGCTCACCGAAGCCATGCTAACCGGTACCGGTCGAAGTGCCTACCAAACACTCGATACCGGTTTTTTTACCGCCGGTAAAACCGGTACGACCGATGATCAGCGAGACAGTTGGTTTGCAGGGTTTACCGGCGATACGCTGGCTGTTGTTTGGATGGGCAATGACGATAACCTGAGCACACCCATAACCGGCAGCTCAGGTGCCTTGGCGTTGTGGACGCGGTTAATGGCAACCGTGAGCAAGACCCCGCTCAATTATGACATTCCGCAAAATATCGAATATCATCCTATTGATGTAAAGACCGGACAACGGATTCGCGGTAGCTGCGAGCGCGCAATGCGACTGCCGTA
>CALDUO010000156.1 GCA_937923745.1 uncultured Granulosicoccaceae bacterium | reverse complement strand
AGGGAATGTGCTGTCGCAGGGGTGCGCTGCGCAACGTGTAACCGCTGCAAATTCCAGTCCATGCAGAGCGCGCGATTATCCCAAGGGACGCAGGCGAGCGATGCGCGTTAAAAACTGCGACATGTGCCAGATTAGTTCCCCAAAAATCCCCCAAAATAACCCCCAAAATAACCCGTCAGTAATCCTTGAACAATCCCTACATACACCCTGTATAAACCCAAGATAAACTCCGATTGGCGGCGCTTGTCTGAACTGCGAGTAGCTCTGCCTGGACTGTGAGCCGCGCCTTAGCACCCGCGAGTGGCCTTTGGTTGGCCTGCGAGTGGCTTGCGATAGGCCCCTGATAAGTGAGTGCAGTATTCAGTGACAGAAACTGGTCAGAGTACGCGTTTGCCGCGCCAACACGTCGTGCTGACTCAATGTGTTGAACCACTCACGGGCCCATCGGCCAGTCGCGCGTTTGTGGCTGATGCGATTGGTGGTCAAAGAGACAGTGTCAGTAGTATTGCAATGGTCTGGCCTTGCCGCGAAAGACCCGGTACGAAAATGCGGTGTACGCAATGATTGCGGGCAATACAAACACGACACCCCATAAAATGATCATTAACGATCCACTGGCACTGGCCGAGTCCCAAATGGTGAGTTGTTCCGGAACAACGTAGGGGTAGAAGCTATACCCAAGCCCGAAAAATGCCGCCACAAACAGGGTCACAGCTGCAAAGAACGGGGTGCGGCAACCCTTGTCTTGAGGGTGAGGCAGTTGGGTCAGTTGACGGTAAATAACGAAAAGCATCGCCACTGACAGTAGTGGTAAAGGCGCAAGATAAAGCATTTGTGGAAACGAAAACCACTTACTGAAAATACGCTCACTGACAAGCGGATTGACAATAGAGACGAGCAACATCCCGGTTGCGGTTAATACAAGCCCGGCTTTGGCCCAACGGACTGCCCGTATTTGTAGTTCGCCATCGGTTTTCATGATCAGCCAGCAAGCACCAATAAGCAGATAGGCGGACATGACGCAGACTGCACTGATACCGGCGAATACAAACGCTGCAAACGACGGGTCGAAGCCTGTGATGTATCGGCCCAGCATGTACCCTTGAGTCAACGATGCTGTCATTGAGCCTACAAAGAACATGGCATCCCAAAAGGTTTTTTGTCGAAGCTGAGCTTTAACCCGGAATTCGAAAGAAACACCACGCAAGATCAGACCCACCAGCATTAGGGCGACCGGTATATACAGTGAGGTCAGAACAACGCCATGTGCCGTCGGAAATGCCACGAGCAATAAACCCACCGCAAGGACCAGCCAGGTTTCGTTGGCATCCCAGAATGGACCGATAGACGATATCATTTGATCGCGCTGGGCGTCGTCTACGTTAAGTAACAAAATGCCGACGCCGAGATCATAACCGTCGAGCACGGTGTAGATCAGAATGGAAATACCGGTCAGTGCTATAAAAACAATGGGTAGCCAATAGTCGGGATCTGCGAACAGTGTTTGTAGCGTTGTCATAGCGCTAACCCCGTAGAGGTTGGTGTGGTAACGGATTGGGTATCACTGGCTCGGGCGCCTTTGCGCCTCGTCGCGCCAAGTAATAGATGGTGGCGATATACGCTGCCAGCAAAAACACATAGAGCCCAAGGTACAGTGTCAACGATCCGCGCACCGCACCGGCCGAGACTGTCGATACGGCGTCTGCCGTGCGCAAAACCCCGGTAACCAAAAATGGTTGGCGACCGATCTCAGACACATACCAACCAGAGAGCGTGGCGACCCAGCCCGAGAAAGTCATTAGCACCAGTGCGCCGCTGACCCACAGATTCGGTGATTCGTGTTTACGCAGATGCCACCATGCCCACCACGCGACCAACAACATTAGCACCCCGGTGCCGACCATGATACGAAAGGCCCAGAACACCGGAGCGACTGGTGGGTGAGCGTCGGGGAAGGCATCAATACCCTGCACAGTGCCGTCGAGCGAGTGTGTCAGAATCAAGCTGGCAAGCTTCGGGATTTCAAGCGAGAACTGATTGGTTTGCGTGGCGGCATCGGGCAATGCAAAGAGTACAAGTGGTGCGCCTTCGGTTGTCTCCCAGACACCCTCCATTGCCGCTATTTTCGCTGGCTGATGTTCCAGCGTATTCAGACCATGAAAATCACCGACAAGAATTTGTACCGGTATTAATACGGCTGCCGTCGTGACACCGGTTTTCAGGGCGGCCATGACCGCAGGAGTTTTTTGTCCGATGCGCCACTGCCACGCGGAGATGCCTGCCATTAAAAAGGCGGCCGTCAAACCGGAGGCGATCATCATATGAACGAGTCGGTATGGCATGGACGGGTTAAAAATAATGGCTATCCAGTCGGTGGCATGGGCAACACCATCAATCATTTCGAAGCCCGCCGGTGTTTGCATCCAGGAGTTGAGCACCAGAATCCAGAACGCTGACATGCTCGTCCCAACGGCGACTAACACGGTTGCGAGTGTGTGTATTCGGTTCGATACGCGATTAGCGCCAAAGAGCATGATGCCGAGAAAAGTAGCCTCAAGGAAAAAGGCCGTCAGTACTTCATAGGCGAGCAGCGGGCCTGCGATATTGCCAACCGCTTCCATAAAACCTGGCCAGTTGGTACCAAACTGAAACGACATGGTGATGCCGCTGACCACGCCCAGTGCAAAAGAGAGCGCAAATATCTTGACCCAGAAAAGGTAGGCCTCTTGCCAGTAAGTGTCGCCGCTGCGGTTATAGCGAATTTTGAAATACAACAGCAACCACGCAAGTGCGATGGTTATTGTTGGAAACAGAATGTGAAAACTGATGTTTGCCGCAAATTGAATTCGGGATAAAAGTAACGCATCCATAGGAATAACCGCCTCGAGTAAGCTGCTAACGTTTGGTTTGTTGACGTTTTACGGGAGTGAGTTTGTCTTTCAGGTCTAGCAGTGTTGGCACCGCGCTTCCCAGTTGCAGCAATCGTCTGAGGTTGTCAGGGCTCAGTCGCTGCAGGTCGTGCGACCAGCGCGATACCTGTTCCATCAAATCGCACATGTCCTGCATGCGCTGGTGCGCATGTTCGTCGGAGGCATCTCCGGGCGATTTCATCAGCGTATCGCGCAGCAGGGTCAGTGTCGGATCGAGTTCTCGCTTGCGACGCTCCTCGACCAGGGTGAGCGCTATCTCAAGTACGTCGTCTGGCGTGGAGAAGTAGTCACGACGATCGCCGGGCAGATGTTGGGATTTAACCAATCGCCATGCCTGAAGCTCTTTCAAACCCATGCTGACATTAGAGCGCGACACGCCCAACGCCTCCGTCAGCTGCTCTGCATTCAGTGGCTCATCACTCAGGTACAGGACCGCGTAAATTTGGCCAACCGTGCGGTTAATGCCCCATCGGCTGCCCATTTCGCCAAAATGCAGTACAAAATCTTGCTTGGTTTCTGATAGTTTCATTGTATTTCTTATATTTCAGTAATTACTGAAATAACTGTATCAACCGATTTTACGGAAATCAAGCGATTTGGTTCAACGGGCTCTCAGGCAGGACTCATGACGGGACTCGTGGCCGGTTTGTTGGGAGGGTTCTTGGGTGTCCGGGATCGTGCCGTCCGGGATCCGTGCTGAAGGGATTTCAGGGAAGCAGTGCAGAGCGGTTTCTCAGAGCTGTGTTGGAAGGGCTTTTCGGAGCTGTTTGGGAAGGAGAAGGGTATTGGATGGGCTTCTGGGGAGAGTTGAACGGCATCCGAGCGGGGGTGGAAAGGCATGCGGAAAGGGTGTTGGTTCGGATTTCGGGAAAGGTTGCCGGAAGCGATGTTGGAGCCTGCAGGATCTGTGTTGGGCCAAAATCCAAGAGCTGTGTGACGTTTCGAATGACCGGAAGGGGCGTGGATATATTTGAACCAGCGCGGGATTTTGGGTGTCTGGCGTTGGTCGCCAAGGTTTGCTTGTCGCCGGATCTATGGGGTCCAGGATTGCGCCTGAGATTCGTGGGTGTCCAGGATTTGTCTCCTGAGATCCGTGGGTGTCCAGGATTTGCGGGTGTCCGGGATTTAGCCTCAATTTTGTGGGTGTTCAGGATTGATCCGTTTAGGATTGATCCACCAAAGTTTGCTTGTCGCTGGATCTATGGGGTCCTGGATTGATCATGAGACTCGTGGGTGTCCAAGACTCGCCCCCGAATTTGCGGGTGTCCTGGATTGATCTTGAGGTTCGTGGGTGTCCGGGATTCGCCCACGGATTTGTGGGTGTCCAGGATTGATCCAACATCCAGGATTGATGCATGGGTGTCCCGGATGGTAGGCCTGAGTGTTATGCTTTGGCGTACCGATTGGCAGGACGCCGCTATTTGACAACCCACGGCACGATTGCAGCACATGAAGCTCGAGAGCCCTATCAATCTTCAGTCTCCGGTTCGTTACGGCGGTAGTTTGCCTGCCGAGGCTGACGTGGTTGTGATTGGCGGGGGGATTATCGGCATGGCGACCGCGTATGAGTTGGCGCAGCAGGGCGTTGATGTGGTGGTGTGCGAGAAGGGCCGGGTTGGCTGTGAACAGTCGAGTCGTAACTGGGGATGGGTCAGGCAGACCGGACGCGATGCGGCCGAGCTGCCTATCATGATGGAGTCAATTGGGCTGTGGCAGAGGCTCACGGCTAAATCCCGGCAAAACGCATTGCTGTTTAACCAACAGGGAGTAACTTACCTTGCGCAAGACCAGCAAGCGATGCACAGGCACGTGGCATTCGCCGAGCTTGCCGCGCAACATGGGCTGGACACGACGTTGTTGTCCAGTGATCAACTAAAGGTACACACACCAAATACACAACGCACTTGGCACGGCGGCATCCATACAGCCAGCGATGGACGGGTAGAACCCTGGACTGCGGTGCCAGCCCTGACGGCAGCCTGTGTTGATATCGGCGTGACGGTGCGGGAAAACTGTGCTGTTCGAAGTATTGATGAGACACAGGGTGCCGTAACAGGGGTAACAACCGAACACGGCCCCATCCGTGCCAATCGTGTGCTCCTTGCCGGAGGGGCATGGTCGTCGCTGTTGGCTCGTAAAGCCGCCATCGACTTGCCACAACTTTCTGTAAAAGCGACAGTAGCGCGCGTAGATTCAATACCCGACATTGGTGCCGGTAACGTAGCGGATCGAGAATTGGCGTGGTGCAAACGCGTCGATGGCGGTTATAACCTCGCGTTGTCGGCCTATCATGAATTCTATCCGGGGCCCGACGCCTTTCGTCACCTGCGTGTCTACCGGCAAGGGTTGCTGTCTTCGTGGAGTCAGACCCATTTTCGACTCAACGCGCCCGATGGATTTCCGGACAGTTGGCACTTGCGACGCACTTGGAATGCAGAATCTACCAGCCCGTTTGAGCGTCACCGCATACTCGACCCACAGGCAAATCCAAAATTGATCGCGCGCATGCGAAATCTGTTAAGGGCACGGTTTGACGGGTGTGAGTCTGCACGTGCCACGCACGCTTGGGCGGGCATGATCGATACCATGCCCGATTTTGTACCCGTCATGGATCAGGCTGATTCGTTAGCCGGGCTTTTTATTGCCACCGGGTTTAGTGGGCACGGTTTTGGGATAGCGCCGGGTGCAGGCAGAGTGATGGCAAAGCTCATGCAGCAACAATCGCCGGGTCACGATATCAGCCGATTCCGATTGTCGCGCTTCACTGATGGCTCATCGCTGGTTTTGGGGCCACACTAACGGCGCGAGAACAGCAGCCTCTTGCGATAATAAGCTCACACTAACCACTGGTGCGACGCTGTAGGTGTCCTGTAAAACCGATGTTAACGCATCACTGTCAGACCCAGCGTTTGCACAGTTCACAGGCTCTGTGTGGCAAGAGTGAATCAAACGCAAGGTAAATTCATCTTGTAAGTTTAAAGGCTTTTTACACGTCGTAACGACTGACACATACAGTGCACCCCGCCGCCGCCCGGAGTGATCAGGGACACATCGGGATCAAACACCTCCAG
>CALDUO010000155.1 GCA_937923745.1 uncultured Granulosicoccaceae bacterium | reverse complement strand
CGCTCGCCGATCACAAAGCCCAACAGCGCCGCCACTGTAACAAACACCGATGCCTTCGCGATCTCAACGCTCAACAGGCCGGTTTGCCAGTAACCGATACCCAAAAAGACACTGCCGACCAAAATCAGCAACCCAAGCGCTCTGACAAACTCATCCCGATCGACACCAATGGCCAATAAATACCCGACCATCGGTGGCGACCAGATACCGGCAAACCCACCCATCACACCGCCCGCGACACCCGCAAGATATTGTGTTATACGATCATACGACGCAGGTAACACCCATGGTTTTCGCCACAGGGTATCGAGTGAGAAAATCACGATGGTGATACCCATCACTAACATCAGGGCACTTTGCGAGACTTGGGTGGCGAAGCGGGATGACACTGAAATAACCACCGCTAACGACAGCATAAATCGCCAATAGCGACGAATACTGCTACGGACTTGGCCACAGCGATATACCTGCCAGATATTGGTGACGATCATCGGAATGATAACCAGCGCGATAGCAGTGCCGGGTTGAATCAACTGACTCATCATGCCAATGGCGGCTGTTGGCAGCCCAATACCCACGACACCTTTTACGGTACCGGCCAGCAGATACACCACCAGTGCAATCAGGAGTAACGCAGTGGTATCCATTATGGCCCTACCCGTTGGGCTGCTGTCTTACGGCGGTGCAGTGACAGAGCAATGCCAATCTGCACCGTGAGAGTCGGGTACACTAACCTTGAGTGCGCCAATCACCGGAACGGTACAACGCCGTCAATCCGTCTCGATAATTCGGATAACGATACTGCATTCCCGGAATCGTCAGTGACTTCAGGTGTCTGACGCGTTTGTTTTCACCATAGAAGCTTTGAGCCATTGGCGATAAATCGGCGTCTGCAAAATCGATCATCGGTGGTTTGTCGTACCCGCCCAGTTCAGCAGCATAGGTAATAACCTCATGGCCAGGTGCTGGCTCGGCATCTGTAATATTAAAAACTCCCTGCACCGAATGTTGTAGCCCGCACGTGACAGCCGTGGCGATGTCAGTGACATGTATACGGTTAAAGTACTGCCCGGGTAAATTGATTCTTCGTGCGCGCCCCGCCTCCAGATTAACGAAGGCATTTCGGCCAGGCCCGTAGATACCGGACAGACGAAAAACACTCACCACGTGACCTGCGCGTTCGGCCAATGATAACCACCGGGCTTCCGCGTCCAGGCGTTGGATCGAGCGCTCTGATACAGGTTTGCACGGGGTTGTCTCGTCAACCCACGCGCCGTGATGATCCCCGTACACGCCAATGGTTGACAGATAAACGATAGTCACGCGGTCTTGCTCTGACCGGGCAGCTTGCCGCTGCGCCAATCGCTCAATGATGAGTGCGTCGGCCGAATCGCTGATCACGCCCGACCGTACCGGACTGACAGACACAACAATGTGCGTCACACTGGCAAGCACTGCGTCGAGCGATTCTGAGACTGTCATACCGTCAAACACCACAGGCGTGATGCCAGCGGCCAGCAGCGCAGCCGTGTTTTCCTTGCGCCGCGTCGTGCCGTACAACGCAGTGACGTCAGCATCGCCGGACAACACCGACGCAATCTCGCGCGCCGAATAACCGGCACCCAATAACAGTACGTTCATCGGGACGTTAAACGAATCTACGGGTGACTGAGCCATTCGGCTATGTCGTTGGCGTAATACGTGAGCACCGCATCACTGCCGGCACGCTTGAACGCAGTCATACATTCCATGACCGCCTGTCGCTCATCAACCCAGCCATTGCCTGCCGCAGCTTTTAACATGCTGTATTCACCACTGACATGGTAGGCCGCGGTAGGTACCCCAAAGGTTGATTTTATGCGATACACAATGTCAAGGTAGGGCAGGCCAGGTTTGATCATCACCATGTCGGCGCCCTCCTCGATGTCGAGCGCAACCTCACGCAGTGCTTCGTCGGTGTTACCGGGATCAATCTGGTAGCTGTATTTATCGGCACCCTGCAAATTGGCCGCAGACCCGACTGCTTCCCGAAACGGACCATACAGGCAGGACGCATATTTGGCGGCGTACGCAAGGATGCGTGTGTTGATAAAACCGGCGTCCTCAAGTGCCGTGCGAATAGCACCCACACGTCCGTCCATCATATCTGACGGCCCTACCATGTCGGCGCCGGCGCGAGCATGAGACAGTGCCTGTTTGACCAGCACCGCTACAGTTTCGTCGTTGATAATGTAGCCGTTGGAATTCATGAGTCCGTCCTGGCCGTGAATCGAATACGGATCCAGCGCGACATCGGTAATAACACCTAGCTCGGGCACTGCAGACTTTATCGCGCGGATGGCCCGTTGCGGCAGACCGTCATCGTCATAGGCATTTTCACAGGCGGCGGTTTTGGCTGAGTCCGGTGTGACCGGAAATAACACAACAGCTGGCACACCACGCTCAAAGCTTGCATGGCATTGCTCAACCAGTAAATCGATGCTCCAGCGTTTAACGCCGGGCATTGCAGATACGTCCTCGGTGACGTTGTCACCCTCGATCACAAAATACGGCTGGATCAACATGTCGGTGCTGACTGAATGCTCTCGCATCAGTCGGCGACTGAACGCATCTTTTCGCATGCGCCTGAAGCGTGTCGCCGGAAACGGCCCGTGGGTAATTGAGTCGGTCATAAGACTGTTCTGCTGAAGTGAGCCGGTAGTGGCAGCATCACGCAAAGGCGCTTTTGGCGGCACCGCTTTTTTGAACGGCAAACAAACTGGATGTATCCGCGGGCGGTGGCAACGGCATTCGCACCGGCACCGATGCAAGCCGTGGCGTCGCCGCCTGTTCACCGCACACCATGTTTTGCTGCATACGCGCCCACAGCTCAGCCTGATTCATACCCGCAAAAATGCTTTGGTTGCCGTTAATCGGCCACGCATCCGCAGCGCCACATTCGTAGAGCAGCAACAGCCTCGGTGACGACGAGATATTGGGTGCAGATCCGTGCAGGGTTCTGACATGATGAATACTCATAGCCCCGGCAGCACCGGTCAATGACACCGCGTCGCTCAGTTTTGCCTCGGGATCCTCAGGGTCAATCGCACCACAAAAAACACCCTCATTATGATGTGACAACACGGGCCCGCGGTGAGATCCCGGCACCACCTGTAAAGGGCCATCATCGGGTCCGATATCGCTGAGCATAAAACCCAATGCCAACAGGTCGTCGTTGGTGTGCGGATAAAAGCCCCAATCCTGATGCCACTGCACCGCGGTACCGCCGCCGCCTGCTTTGGTATTGAGCTTACTGTTGTGGAGCCGGACGTTGGGACCCAACAACTGCTTGAGTAGTGTGATAACCAATGGCGACTGCAACAGCGTCTGAAAAACCACGTGCTGCGTGTAGGGCGTTTTTATACGGTTGGGCCGGGGATTGTCTGCGCAGTGTCCGTCGTCCAGATCATAAAGATCGTTGTCTTGGCTGACGTGTGCCGAGTCGGCAATGTACTGTCGTGTGACCAGTTGCAGCTCTTCGAGTAACGGTTTGGGTATCGCGTTGTCGATCAGCAGAAACCCATCGGTCTGGTAGGCAGCGATCTGTTCTGGAGATAACATTGCCGCGGCTAACGTATCGGGGGCTAACGTATCGGGGGATAACATGGCAGAGGTTGACACGTCGGAGGAAGCCATTTACATGGTCGCTCCGATCTGCCATGGAATAAATTCGTTGTCACCGACACCGCTTTGTTCACTCAATGACGCCTGCCCTGAGGCCACTGCCAAAAACAGCCTGTAGATTTCTTCGCCGACAGCCTCAATTGAAGCACCATCACTGACGATCTTACCGGCGTTGATGTCCATGTCATCTTCCATGCGCTGATACATGTCGGTGTTGGTAGCAATTTTAATACTGGGTGCAGGCTTACAGCCATAGGTTGATCCGCGTCCCGTGGTGAACGCCACCAGGTTACACCCGCCTGCAACTTCGCCTGTGATCGACGCGGGGTCGTACCCCGGTGTGTCCATAAAGACAAACCCCTTGCGGTCAACTTTTTCACCGTACTCGTATACGCCGTTAAGCGCCGTGGTGCCGCCTTTGGCCACAGCACCCAGGGATTTTTCGAGTATTGTTGTCAGTCCGCCGAGTTTGTTACCCGGTGACGGGTTGTTGTCCATCGAACCATGGTTACGCTGTACGTAGTCTTCCCACCAGAGTATTCGGTCAACCAGTTTTTGCGCCGTAGCCGGATCGGCTGCGCGTCGCGTCAGCAGATGTTCAGCACCGTACACCTCGGGTGTTTCGGCCAGCACCGCAGTACCGCCTTGCCGAACCAATCGATCGACCGCTGCACCCAGCGCCGGATTTGCGGTGATACCGGACCATGCATCAGAGCCACCGCACTGCAACGCGACCATTAATTCGGAGGCCGGGCACGACACACGCTCGATGCGATTCACGTCACTGAGCATCTCGCGTATCGCAGCGATACCCGCGTCAACGGTCTTGCGATGGCCACCGGTTGACTGAATATTCATGGTTTTGAATAGCGGGTTTTTGTGCAAACCATGTTCGCGTACGAGCGCGCTGATCTGGTTAACCTCACACCCCAGCCCGACGATGAGCGCCGCGCCGATATTCGGGTGACTGGCATAACCGCTGAGCACCCGCTGCAGATTTTTGTGTCCTTCTCCGTTGTCTGCCATACCGCAGCCGGTGGCATGTGTAAAAGCCACCACACCATCGACATGCGCGTAATCAGCCAGTGCCTGATCATCAAACGCGGCTGCGATTTGGCGGGCAACTGTGGCAGAGCAATTGACGGATGTCAGCACCGCTATGTAGTTGCGTGTGCCGACCCTACCGGTGTCACGCCGGTAGCCCATAAAGGTATCGACATTGGCGTCAGGTGGAGTGGCAACATTATCGACACAAAACTCGTAGTCGTGTCCGGTGTTTCGAAACGCCAAATTGTGCGTATGGACATGACTGCCTGCGGCTATGTCAACACTGGCGTACCCAATGGTCTGTGCATATTTAACTACCCGCTCACCCAGTGGCAATGCAGTTAACGCCAGTTTGTGCCCTTTGGGTACGGTGTCGGTCACTGCCACGCTACGTCCTGGCAGATACTCCACTGTTTCGCCGACATTCAACGGACGCAATGCTACACCAACGCTGTCAACGTCACTGAGCACTACACACGCCATCGCAGGTTGATCCTCTTTCGCCCAAACTATGGGCGACACCACGGGTGAGTCTTCTGACGAATCAGCCATAACCTGCTCCGGTTGTTAACTAGGCCTGTCGTACGCAGACAGGCGACGTTATTGTTTTGACGACAGCCAATCTGACAGTGCCGGTATGGGGTTTTCACCCTGACCGTCTTCCACTGCCTGCCCTAACAGTTTGAGTGCACCGGGTGCGACAAATCCCTCGACGCCAGCAGCTTTGGCCATGTCAGCAAAATAACCGACATCCTTAAAACCGTTTTTGATCGCAAACTGCAGTTTGCTGGTGTCACCCTCGACCGGGCCTGCCATGTTCCAGTCAAAGAAGTCACTGCGAATGGGACCGGCACCGACCACTTTTTGCAGCAAGTTAAGATCAAGGTCTATTTCACGCGAGACTGTCACCGCCTCTGCAATGACGCAGGCAAACGACATCGAGAAAAAGTTGTTGATAAGTTTTAGCTTGTGCCCGGTACCGAGTACACCGAGGTAAAAGAGGTTCTCGGACATGGTTTCAAGCAGTGGCTTCATGGTGTTAAACACGGCCTCGTCACCAGCTGCCATCATGTTCAGTGTGCCAGCTTCAGCTTCGCGGGCGGAGCGCCCCAGCGGTATGTCCATCATATCGCTTTGTTTGGCAGCCAGGTCACGCCCGATTTTCAGCGTAGAATTCGGATCTGATGTGCCGCAGTCGATCAGGGTGATGGGCTGTGTAATTGCGTCAAGAATGCCGTTTTCTCCGTACACCAGATCTTCTACTACCGCTGAAGTGGTGACGCAGAGAATCACGACGTCGCTGTTGCGAACCACGTCGGCGGGGGTCGAGACTTCTGTGGCGCCAAGACCGACCAGGCGTTCAACCGGTTCGCGGCGCGTGTTGCCCATGACAGTGAGCGGGTAGCCGTTGGAGACGACGTTTTTTGCCATACCAACGCCCATGGATCCAAGTCCGATAAAACCCACTCTGGGTAAATTACTCATTAATTTGCTGCTCCGCTAAAGGGGACGACTGTTTGGTGGATGTCGCCAAGACGTTCAATACCGACGGCCATGGTGTCACCGGCCGACAGAAACCGTGGTGGTTTGAATCCGAGACCCACGCCCGGTGGTGTGCCGGTGGGAATTAAATCACCTGGCTCCAGTGTCATATGCTGACTGATGTAACTGACAATCGTTGCAACATCAAAAATCATGGTGCGTGTGTTGCCCGACTGCAGCCGCTCACCGTTCACGTCTAACCACAGGTTGAGGTTTTGCGGATCCGGCACTTCGTCGCTGGTAGTCACGCACGGGCCGAAAGGACAAAACGTGTCATTACTTTTACCCTTGACCCACTGACCGGTGCCCTCTAACTGGAATGCCCGTTCCGAGACATCATTAACCACACAATAGCCAGCAACATAATTTAATGCATCGTCCCGCGACACATAGCTGGCCCGTTGGCCAATCACAATACCGAGCTCTACTTCCCAGTCCAGCTTGGTGCTGTGCTTTGGAATAATGACGTCATCATTGGGTCCGCAAATAGAGGTTGTTGCTTTCATGAACAGCACCGGCTCTTCCGGAATCGCCATACCGGACTCTTCAGCGTGGTCGGTATAGTTGAGTCCAACACAGATGACCTTGCCGACATCGCTCAGCGGTGGGCCGAGTCTCGGGTTGCCGTCAACGGCAGGCAACGCAGACGGATCAAGCGCGCGCAGCTTGTCGAGCGAGGCCTTATCCAGCACAGCACCATTAATGGTGTCGACGTGGGCGGACAGGTCTCGGATAACACCGTCGTGCAATAAACCAGGGCGTTCCTGCCCGGGTTCGCCAAAGCGTACAAGTTTCATGGAGGACTCCGTTAGATAGACATACCACCGTCGACACAAATGTTTTGACCGGACATAAACACCGTCTCTTCGCTCGCGAGGTAGACCACCGCCGCCGCTATTTCTTCGGGTTCACCCAGTCGGCCCATTGGCTGACGGTTTATAAATTGTTGGCGCGCAGCGACGGGGTCGTCAAAGGCGGCGATTCGACCATCCAGTGAGGGTGTCTGGACAGTGCCTGGAGAGATTGCATTACAGCGAATACCGTCACCGACAAAGTCTTTGGCAATGCCGAGTGTCAGGCCTAACACAGCGGCTTTGCTGGCGCCATACGCAAACCGGTTCAAGAGCCCCTGATGCGCTCCAATAGAGGCGATGTTAACGATAGAGCCGCTTTTTTTGCCGAGCATGCCGGGCAACACCGCCTTGGACAGGCGATACATCGACTTTACGTTCAGATCGAAGGCAAAATCCCATTCTTCTTCGGTGCACTCGAGGATATTGCCGTGATGTACAAACCCGGCACAATTGACCAGCACATCAATGGGATCGAGTGCCGCAATAGTTGCTTCGATATCCGAACGCTCCAGCGCGTTCATAATGCGGGTATTGACGCTGCCTGTCACCGATGGATCTGTCGCCGCCTCGCGTTCAAGGTCGGCCAGTGTGTCACCGTTGATATCGGTGGCGATAACGGTTGCCCCCTCGCGTGCAAGCGCCAGCGACGAGGCACGCCCGATGCCTTGACCTGCCGCCGTCACCAGTGCCAACTTACCCTTGACCCTATCAGACAAAATATCTCACCTATCGTTTCTGTAACCGGTAAGGATAGCGACTCGATGACAGCGGTACAACCACCGCTACCTTTGAAAAGGCCAGTATTGTGTCGAAATACACTGATCCAGTTGTCTATCGTGAGAGAATGAGTCGATAACATACTTCTTGTGACTGCGATGCGCTGGTTTCTGAAAACAGTTCTGTTCATATTATGTGTCTTTATTTTTCCGGTCGGATGCAAGGTCGCGCATCACTTCAGCGGCAACGATAACGAGGCTTGGTGGCAGCTACGCCGTGACAGCAGCGGTCAGGCACCGGACCCCGCTGTTGAAACACAAGCGGTCATACAGGTGTACGCGGCGCGTGCGGCCCGTTGGCGAGGCGCTTTCGGTGTGCATTCGTGGATTGTGGTCAAACCCAGTAACGCCGAGCGCTACACCCGCCTTGAGGTGATCGGTTATGCGCTACGCTGGTCAGACACAACCGTCAGGATCTCGCAGGGCAGACCCGACGGCTGGTGGTTCGGTAACAAACCGTGGTTGTTGCGCGATTTGCGTGGTGGCGAGGAAATCGATGCGATCATCGAACGACTGCTGGCAGCAGCAACGACCTACCCTCAAAATGATCGGTACAACGTCTGGCCTGGACCCAACAGTAATACCTTTATTGCAGAGCTTGGCAGGCTGGCGCCCGAACTGCAGTTGGAATTACCGGTCACTGCCATTGGCAAAGACTACTTGTCGAACAACCGCTGGGTTGCCAGCGCACCGAGTGGCACCGGTGTGCAGTTCTCCGTTAACGGTTTGTTCGGCGTGCTGCTCGCCCTCGACGAAGGCCTTGAAGTGAACGTTGCCGGACTCAGTGCGGGTGTCGATCTGTGGCCACCGGCAATCAAACTCCCCGCTGTCGGTCGCATTGGGTTTGAAGATCGTAAAAAACTGACTGCGCCCCACCTGAAATCAGAACCATCCGGGGCACCCCGTTCCTGATAACACGCCAACTGCCTCCCGACGCCTTCGCTAAACCCGCTGATACCCAAGCCTAACAACAAGGCTGTGTCGGACCACCGGGCCTCTGTCCACCAGCAACCACCAGTTGGGTGCGAACTGTGCACATTTTGACATCTTGTCAATTTTTGACATTTCGATTATATTCGACGACATGAAAACGCTCAGCCGCAAGCAACGGGAAATCCATCATCGGCACAGCCTGATGCTGGAGATCGCCGAAACCATTTTGAAAAACGAGGGGTTTGCCGCGCTGAGCATGGAGCGCATCGCCGAGCTCTCCGAGTACTCCAAAGGTACGGTCTACCAACATTTCGCGTGCAAAGAAGAAATTCTGATTCAATGCTGCAATGCGCACATTCAAAGGTTGTCGACTTTTTTTGAGCGCGCCAGCCAATTCGACGGCAGGCATCGCGAACGTTTGCTGGCTATTTTTGTGGCGCATGATTTGTGGGCAGCGCTTGAACCGAAGTGTCCGGAGCTGTTGCAGACAGTCAGTGCCGATGGCATTCGTGACAAGGTGCCGCCAGAAAGCCTCGACGAACACAATCGTCTGGAGGCGGCCTTGATTGGTATTGTGGCCAATATTGTCAATGACGCGATATACGCCAGTGAGCTTCAGCTTGACGATTCACTGAACCCGGTTGAGTTGGTGTTCGGCCTGTGGTCGCTGTCCTACGGTAGCCAGCTTATCCAGTCGTACAACATTCCACTGCAACAACTGGGTGTCAGAGATGCAGTAAACGCTATCACCCGTTTGTCCGGTGCAATGCTCGACGGACTGGGTTGGCAACCGCTGGGTCACGAGTTCGATTACGACGAAACGCTGAAACGCATTGCCGACGAAGTCTTTGCAGATGAAATGGCATTACTCACAGAACGTAAACTGGCCCAATCAGACAGCTACCAATCAAACAGCCAAAAGACGTAACGTCAGGCAGCTGATTGTTGATCACGCTGACGCAAGGCACCACCCTCGCCCGTCGGCTGCAATCACGGTACCACCGTTTTTTAACCTAGAGGTATGCAACAATGATTAAACGTTACGGACAATGGGTGGTGACCCACCCAATCATCACACTGGTCCTGAGTCTCCTTATTGTTTTCGCAGCAGCCTCCGGTGGCAGGTTTTTAGCGTTTACCAATGATTACCGCGTCTTTTTCAGTGCCGAGAATCCGCAACTGATCGCGTTCGAGAAACTCCAACAAACCTATACCAAAAACGACAACATACTCATTATGTTGGAGCCAGCCGACGGCGATGTTTTTTCACCGCAGACGTTGGCTGCGGTCGCCGACCTGACCGACGAAGCCTGGCAAATACCCTACTCCAGTCGTGTTGATTCCATCACCAATTATCAGTACACCTACAGCGAAGGCGATGACCTGATCGTTGAAGATTTAATTTCGGAACCCGAGTCACTCGATACCACTGCGCTGGCAGAGATCAAAGCCATCGCACTGGAACAACCGGCACTGGTTAAAAAAGTATTGTCTCCGGATACGTCTGCGACCGCTATTAATGTGACCATTAATTTGCCTGACGAGTTATCGGACGAGGACCGACTGCTACCAAAAGCAGAACGTGATCTGATTGATCCGGCGATTGCAATGCCGGCAGCCGTTGTCTATGCACGCGACCTGATCGCCACCATGGAAACAAAATACCCCGATATCAAGTTTTATAAAACCGGCGTTGTGATGATGAACCAGGCATTTCCGGAAGCCACAATCACCGACATGTCGACCATTATTCCGCTGGCGTTCGCAGTAATTATCGTGGGCATTCTGGTACTCATTGCAAGTCCTGTCGCCATGGTGGGCACCGTGCTGGTGGTGTTTTTGTCGATCATGGGCGCCATGGGTATGGCAGGTTGGATGGGGATCAAACTCACACCACCCTCAGCCTCTGCCCCCACACTGATTCTGACGCTGGCGGTCGCGGACTGCGTGCATTTTCTGGTCACGCTGTATCACAATGTCCGTCGCGGCAGTTCCAAACACGAAGCGATTGTCGAGAGCCTGCGTATCAATTTCATGCCGATATTCCTGACCTCGGTGACAACCGCGATTGGTTTTCTGAGCATGAACTTCAGCGACGCACCACCGTTCCATGACCTTGGTAATATCACCGCGATCGGTGTGCTGTTTGCGTTTTTCCTTGCCGTGACTTTCCTGCCTGCGTTTGCCGCTTTAATGCCGATCAAATCGTCCAACAAAGCCGCAGGAAAAGCCACACTGATGGATGGGCTGGCAAACTTCGTTATTGCTCAACGCCGGTTTCTGTTGTGGGGCATGGCGGTAGTCATGGTCGGTCTGGCAGCGCTGACGCCGAGAAACGAACTTAACGACGTGTTTGTTGACTACTTCGACGAGAGCGTACCGTTTCGTGCAGAAACTGATTACATCACCGACAATCTCAGTGGTATGTATCTCGTGGACTACTCTATTGAGTCAAATGAAGAAGGCGGTATCAGCGACCCGGCATTCCTGACCCAGGTAGAAAAATTTGAACGTTTCCTGGAATCACGCCCCGAGGTGCAACATGTGTCGTCGTTTACCGAAACGGTTCGTCGCCTCAATCGCAGTATGCATTCTGAGGATAATGCCTATTACCGCATACCGGATGATCGTGAGCTGACCGCACAGCTTCAGCTGATGTATGAGATGTCGCTGCCATATGGCCTCGATCTGAACAACCAGATCAATTTTGATAAGTCTGCAACGCGGGTATCCGCCACCTTGGAGACGCTTTCCACGCAGGAACTGCTGAGCTTCGAGAAAGAGGTTATGGCGTGGATGCAGTCCAACACACCTGCGATTGCCACACTCGGCTCCGGTCCAACCATGATGTTCTCGCATATTGGTATGCGTAATATCATCAGTATGTTATCGGGCACCTCAATCGCACTGGTGTTGATCTCGTTGATTCTTATCGTTGCGTTAAAGTCGTTTAAGTTTGGCCTGATCAGCCTGATACCCAATATTGCACCGGCGTTGATGGCGTTTGGTGTCTGGGGCCTGATGGTCGGCGAAGTTGGCCTTGCGGTCTCTATAGTGGTGGCAATGACGCTTGGCATTGTTGTCGACGACACGATCCATTTTTTGAGCAAGTACTTAAGAGCGCGGCGAGAGCGTGGTATGAACAGTCAAGAGGCTGTGCGTTATGCCTTTAATACAGTGGGTGTTGCCTTGCTCGTCACCACCATCGTGCTCGTCGGTGGTTTCCTTGTCATTGCCCAGTCTAACTTTTTGGTCAACAGCCAAATGGGATTATTGACCGCCATCACCATTGCCATCGCGCTGATTGTCGACTTTCTGTTTTTGCCACCGCTACTGATGAAAATCGATGGTGACGACGAACCGCATTCGCAAACCAGCGACCAGACTGGCAACCAGACTGGCAACCAGAACAGCGACAGCCGCACCAACCCTGTCGCACAACCTGTTTAAACTTTGGGAGAATGATTATGACGAACTTTACAATGAACACAGTCGCCGCCGCTGCCAGCCTGGTGTTGTTCAGCGCGCTGCCGCTGTCCTCTGTGATAGCCGACGAGGCGCGAGGCCTTGAAATCGCGACCGAGGCCGACAGTCGCGGCAATGGGTTTGGAGATACAACCTCCACGATGACCATGGTGCTGCGTAACAAGGCTGGCGATGAGACCCGGCGTAACATGCGTGCCAAAACGCTGGAGGTGCCGGGTGACGGTGACAAAAGCATGACCATCTTTGACGAACCACGCGACGTAAAAGGTACCGCATCACTCACCTACTCTCATGCAACGGAAGCAGATGAACAGTGGCTGTACTTGCCAGCGTTAAAACGGGTCAAACGTATTTCATCGAAAAACAAGTCTGGTCCCTTTATGGGCAGTGAATTTGCGTTTGAAGATATCAGCTCGCAAGAACTCGCCAAATACACCTACAGCTACCTGCGTGATGACACCGTAGACGGCGTGCCGGTGTATGTCGTTGAAGCCTACCCGCAGTATAAAAATTCGGGTTACACGCGCCTGATTAACTGGATCCATCAAGACGAATACTATCCGTTAAAAACCGAATTTTTTGACAGAAAAGACTCACTATTGAAAACGCTGACCTACAGCAACTACGAGCAGTACCTTGATCAATTCTGGCGAGCTCACCAAATGGACATGGTGAATCACCAGAATGGCAAAAGCACCACCCTGACGTGGGAAGACTATGCGTTTCAGACGGGTTTGTCAGCGTCTGACTTCAACAGCAAGGCGTTGCAGCGATTACGCTGAGAGCGATGACAATGACTGTCGGTAACCGTCACATCATGGTGCAAACAGCACCACGCCTCTTCTCGCTGATCACTCTGGTTGTCGCGTGGACATTGATGCCAATGGCCGGACTCCATGCCAGTGGCATCGAGTACCGCGGCAACATCAGTCTGCAAGCCCAGGGCTTTATGCAATCCCCACAGCATACTGCCGATCACACAATCAATACCTCGCTGTCATCTGAAATAGAGCTGTATCGAGGCTTTGACACCGGCTACAACAGCGGCCTGATTTTTACGCCGTTCCTGCGTGTGGATCAAAATGATGATGAACGCACACACGCTGATATCCGCGAACTCTATTATCTGATGGCAGGTGATACCTGGGAGGTGCGGGCCGGTATCAGTCGCATATTCTGGGGTGTCGCAGAATCGCGTAATGTGGTGGATATTATCAATCAGACCGATCAGATAGAGGGGGTGCTCTCGGACGCTAAACTGGGGCAACCCATGATTAACGTCACCAGCGTACGCGACTGGGGTAATGTCGATGTGTTTATATTGCCGGGTTTTCGCGAACGCACGTTTGCTGGCGATGAAGGCAGACCCAGGCTACCGTTTACCATCGATACCGACAATGCGCTGTACGAATCAAGCGATGAGGATCAGCATGTCGATTTTGCGCTGCGTTACTCCACCGTGGTGGACGTGTTGGATATCGGGGTGTCTGTATTTGACGGCACCAGTCGCGAACCACTCTTTGTACCCGGCCCTGCCGGTTTACAACCCCTGTATTATCAAGTGACACAGGTAGGTATCGATATACAGGCAACCCTTGAGAGCTGGTTACTAAAACTTGAGAGCGTACACCGCTCTGGCAATTTGATCACCGATCACGCAGAGCTGGTAACAGGCTTTGAATATAGTTTTTACGGCGTTAACGAGTCTAATCTCGATATCGGTGTTGTCGCCGAATATCTTTGGGATGAACGCAAGCGTGATGCAACACAGACGTTTCAGAACGATATGCTGATCGGCTTACGCTTTGCACTAAACGATGAACAGTCAACCGAAGCACTGATTGGGGCAGTCGTTGACCTCGATGGGCAAGGTAATACGTTCACCGCCGAAGCGTCACGGCGTATTAACGACAGGGTCACTTTTTCTGCTGAGCTTTTTATTCAGGAAGACACCGATAACGACGGTATCGCCACCGCTTTTGGTAAAGAAGACTTTGCGCAGATCGAGCTGTCTTATTTCTTCTGATTGACCGTACATGATGCACTTTGCTGACAAGATACCCGTTGTCGCACGGTCTACGAGACACCTTACCCTGTGCCGCACTGTTATGCAGGGCAGTAAACCTTGAGTATTTTTTGTAACCTTGCGCTTGTTGTTACTGTAGTGCGGTTGTTACTGCAGCGTGGCTATCACTGCAGTGCGGCTATCACCACAGTGCGGGCATTACTGCAGCAGTTTTACCGCAGTTCTGGCACAACCAAACGCAGAGCCTAAACCCACGGCCGGGTTCAACGCGAACACGGCTGTCGTCTGTCTGACGACAGTATCAATTCACGGCGCGTGCTGGTCTATCCGTTATGTTATTGGGGATTAACCGCAATAGTCACTCTTAGGCTAGTCGTCAGTGTTGTGTCGGTATGATCGGTAGCAACGAAAGTGACAAAATGCGTGCCTGACTGCGACTCGGTTGGCGTCCAGACAAACTGCCGGCTGCCATCACCGTTATCACCAAACATGGCACCACGGGGCGCATTCATAATCTGCAGGGACGGCGCGATCCCCTCCGGATCCACAGGCTTGACACGAAAAGACACGCGCTGTCCGACTTGCACTGACGCATCGCTGACGGGAACAAAGAACGGTTTCTGATTATCCGAGACCACGAGCCTGGAGGCGTTAGCAGTATCATCGGCGCCACCGCCGACCACCACATCCAATTCAACCGACAATGTAGAGGTCAGTATCTGATCAAGTGCATCGGTTGCTTGGAACGTTAACGTATGCACACCCAACTGCGTTTGATCCGGTGTCCACAACATGGTTCGGGTGCCATTGAGGTTGTCAATCAGAACGGCACCACCCGGAATTGCCAGTGCCACTAACCCGGGAGCAATACCTTCGGGATCGACCGGCAAAAGCTGCAGTTGTATAGCCTGTCCTACCGGGACAGTCTGATTCTCAATCGGCACTATGATCGGTGGCAGATTGAGCGGGACGATCAGATCATCCGAGAGTATTGACTGGGGTGCTGTTGGTGCCGGATCAACAACCGGTTGTGCTGTGTTGACGGGTGCTTCAGTCGCAGGAGTTGGGTTAACAGGTGTCGGGCTATCGGGCACCGCAGATGGCGGAGGCGAGCTCACCGTTACCGTGAAACTCTCTGTGTCAGTAAGTGCAGTATCACGCCCATCCTGAGCCACCACCGTGACGACGTGCTCGCCAGTGTCGCTGGCGGTGGGTGTCCATTCAAAACGGCGGGTACCGTCACCGTTGTCGAGCAATCGACTGGCGCTCGGTGATTGCTGAGCAAACAAAGATGGCACCACACCATCCGGGTCAGATGCCGACACCGTTAACCGAATTGTCTCACCGACCATGACCTCCTGATCTGACAGGCCAACAATCGACGGTGGTTGGTTTGGCGCAGGCGTAATATCGAGTGTCGCAATAACTTGCTCGGCATCGTCAGGTGCCGTGTTGGCGGATACCGGCGGCACAACTGTCTCTTCGGTCGGTTGCGACTCTGGTTGTTGCTGTTGTTCTGGTTGCGGCTCTGGTTGCGGCTCTGGTTGTTGTTCTGGTTGTTGTTCTGGTTCGATCGCTGCAGGCACCGGATCGTCAGCTTGCGTGATCTGCGGTCGATCTACCCGAAAACCTTCAGCTGCCACCAACACAATCCAATCATCGCTGGCTCCCGATGGCGCGGAACCCAGTGATACGCGACTACCACCCTGAACACTGCGGGTATTACCCGTTTTTTTACCGTTTTTCGGGTTATACCAAGTGATATCAAACCTGCCACTGTGGCCCGAGAGGTTCAGCTGTCCGGATGGCGTGTCCGGCAGATACACTGCATACACTTTTCCCGGTAACGCAAATACTTCGCCACCACCAAACCGGGATGTTTCGCCAGACAACAAACCGTCATTCGGCTGCATGTCCCAAAATGGCAGGTGTGCTTCCATCCACTCGCGCGCGATGCGCATGTAGTTCCACATGTCTTTACGGGTTGCAAAATTCTCAAGTGTCAGATCACCCCCAAGACCATTCGGATGGTATCCGAGGTACCATTCAATATTGCCACCGCTAAAATACACGTCATACAACACTTCGCGTCGAAGCTCTTCGGCATTGTCGTCGGTTAATCCGACCTGTGCGGGTGCATTTTCATCCATGTCGATCACCCAACGCCGACCCGCTTTGGCCGAACGTGATCTGACTTCTTCTACAAACTTACCGGCATTCGACGGTGAATACTGTATTGACGATGCTGAAAATCGGTTATCACCATACAGCGGTGGGTACGTGCCAAGATTGTTGAGTCGAGTGTGTACCGTGATCGGTTTTTCGGACCAATCGAGCGCGGCAATGTACTGCGCCATTGCCTTTTGTTTGTTGGTGTTAATGAAGTCGGCTTCTTCACCAATGTTCCATTTTGCGCCTAACAAATAACCAAAACGCGCCACAAGCTCCCGTAAATACAGTTTGCGTTCGTCGCCTACATTACCGTTGTCAAACCACTTCTCGTTACCCTCTTCGGTCTCGCTCAATACAATGTTGAGGGCAATGCCGCGCCTTTGCGCATGGTTTAGCACCAGGTTCCATTGATACAGTTTGCTGACGTCGTAGTGGGTTTTGTTAAAGCCGGTTTTCGAATTGCCGACAAACGGAAACGTCTCTTGACCGTCACCGCCCAGGTTCATGGGCAGAAAGTAAATGGAATTGACACCTTGCTCGGACAGATAATTCAGAGCGCCAGTGATACCCAAACTGTCTTCACCGGATGAACGGTTTACAAAATAAGGGTCGTCGTCACGTGCGTGCTGACGGTGCGGCCCGTATTCGTGCAAAAAATTTCTGCCCCGGCCGCCAGCGTCGACCGTGTCATCGAAGCCTTTGTAACCCAGAAAATTCTCGGGACTGTCGGTGCCTGACTTGATCCAGTAACCACCGTCTCTGAATTTCAGATAATGCTCGCCGGTGTATTCAAGACGTCCTTTTGACAAAAAGCCGGGTGCATCGGCAACCCGTGGTTGCACCTGGAACGTGCCACTTTCACCGTGAAACGCGGTGGTGCTGCCTGCATTGTTGTTAAGCGATATCGCGACATCGTTACCTGAGCGAAAATCAGCACGGTACGACCACTGCCCGGCCTCATCTGCTGAGAATCGGGCACGCCAAACACGTCCGCTACTGCCGCCTTCTCCATTACCGGCAAAGAAACCGGGTACGCGCACGGTGTCGCCCGACGGACTGGTCAGTATCACTGTCAGGCGGTAGTCGAGAAACGGGTTGGGGCTGTTGTCACGCTCCGACGCGCCAGGCCCGTCGAAATCTATCGTCAGCGGATACCAAACCGCCAGAGTACCCTCAGAGGATGTGACGGTTGCGGCAAATGCAATGGTCGCACTTCCTGCCAGCAGCAGCCATGCCCCAACAAGTGCCCGAAGGCATGACAGGATGGGGAGAGGTGCACGATTGAGCATGGGTGATATCCGGCAGAGAGAGGCTCGCTATTATGCCGCATAGGTCAATATTTCGGCGATAGCGTCAGTGCCTGGTGGTTCACAAAATCAAACACTGCCGCATTACCAACGATATCAGCCCGGTTGATTGCGAGAAAGCAACGCAGCCTGCCTTTGGAGGTGACAGGGCTCTGGATTTTGCCGACATCCTGGAGACCTTGTCGCTAATTTAAACGCTTGTCCGGACGCCTGCGTGGTCGACGCTTGGTTCGCCCACTGGCTTTACGACATGACCAGCGACATGACCAGCAACGTGGTCATTGAGGTAATAGTGACGGGGCCAGTGACGGGTTCGGAGACGCGACCATAGGGGCGACCAGAGACGCGAGCAGCGAATTCAAATTTGATGTGATTAGCCAGTGTGACCTTCACTGTCCGGTGCCGGCTGGGCGCGGCTAAAAGTAAACACGGCAGGTTGGTCAGCGGTTTGTTCGCCAGCACGAAGCTGCATGAGTCGGGTGTGGGCCTCAAGGGCTGTCGGTCGGTGGCCTGCCTTTACCCACCACAGCACCATGTTTGCTTCCTGAGCCGGATAAAACCATTCCTTTTTTCGTTTCATGATGTCGCTGTGCGCACTGCGAAAAACATAGTCTTGCAGCAACTCGACAGACTGCCAAACCGAAAGGTTCACAATAATGTCATTGGGGAATGGATGATTAAGATCGGTGGCATTGCCGGTCTCGTCTTTTAAGCGCCACACGAACCCGTCACTGGCCTCAGCCAGCGTGTTGATGCGGTCGAGATTGTTGACAAAATCAGACAATTGCCCGGAATCCAGGGGTGCGAGCAAATGCGCGATGTTCAGTTGTGCAAGTTCGTAGTTAGCCAAGCTGTCTCTCCGTCATCGTGCCTCACGCTAATAATGTATGCCCCGCAGGTACCACCACCCAGGAAACTCAGGACCCCTGAAACCCAGGACCCCGGCCAATCAGGACCCCGGTAAATCAGATACGCGGCAATCCACAACCACGGCCGACCTCACACTGGCATACCTCGGTGACGGCTATAACCCTATATTCAGTTTTAGCGTGGCAGGCTCTTGGCGTGGCAGACTCTTGGCGTGGCAGGTGTTGGTGCGAATGGCGGCAAGGGCTATTTCAGCATAAAGCCCCGGTCATGCAGAAACCCCTGCATGTGTGGCCTTGACTCCTTACCCACGAGGGCTTTCATTTCATCACTCCAGGTGCTGTCTTTATTGCCACCGGTGCGGGTCAGGTAGTACTCACGTACGTGTGCGTCATAGGCTGGCACGGCAGTGTCGAATATAGCGCTATCGTAGCGGTCCTTCATCCACACAGCCTCGACAGGCAACCTTGGTTTTACTTCCGGATCCTGAGCCGGATACCCAAGGCAAAGACCAAATACCGGATAGACCTGGTCGGGCAGTGACAGTAGTTCTGCGACCTCTGCCGGCTTGTTCCTCAGCCCGCCAATGTAGCAGATGCCGAGGCCCATGGATTCAGCTGCAATGACCGTGGTTTGTGCGGCCAACGCAACATCTACCGTGGCAATGATAAAATGCTCGGTCATGCCCGGGGAAAATTCTCCGCCTTTCGACTGGCACGCCAGACTGGGGCGATTCAGGTCAGCGCAGTAGACCAGAAACGCACCGGCACTGGCAACGTACGGCTGTCCACCGGCCAGTGTGGCCATTTGTTCACGTATATCGGGGTCGGTAACCTGTATAACGGTAACCGCTTGCACGTTGCTGGATGTCGCGGCGGCCTGACCGCAGGCGATCAGTTCACCGATTATCTCGTCGCTAACGGCCTCATCGGTGAACTTTCGTATGGAACGATGTGACTTGATTAATGTTGTTGTGCTGTTCATCTGTCTATTGATTCCGCAAAGATGTCCCGATTTTACGGGATAATAGGTTATTAAACACGGTATTCGTCAAACGCAGCCGTTCGCAGGTCTTTTTTTAGGTGAATGGCCCACGTACCGGATTAACGAACGAGTCACCGAACGAGTCACCGAACGAGTTACCGAACGAGTTACCGAAGAGGGTACCGGGGGCATCGAATGAGTCACCGAAGAAGGCATCGGCCCCGTTACTGTAACCGGTATTGAAACTGGTGCTGAAACCAGCGGTGTACCTGTCATTAAAACGGGCATAAAGCCGGGCATTAAACCATTCATTGGCACTGCCTGCCGCTGCAACATAACCCGTGACCCGTGCGACCTGACCAGTGCACCCTGACCCGTGCACCCTGACCAGTGCGCCCTGACCTATGCACCGGGGCCACATTTTTATAGCAGTTGTGCAGAACAATGGTCTTATAGAAACATTTTATGAGAACCGGGTTTTGTTACAGCGCCTCGGTACTGCGACAAGGCGGAACACCGGGTTCACACGAACGTCGTATGAGCAAGCAGTATGAATTACCGGGCAGCTTCTATACTTTGAGGCCTATCGAACGTCCCGGCCCGCATCAGCCAACACAGTCCGGTTGATGCGGCACGACACCATAGACACAGGACTGATTAAAAGAACAACACAACAGCATGATAATCAGCAAAACACTCTCTGCAGTAACGGCCATCAATGTCACGCCCATAACGCGACGACTGATACTGACCCAAAACGCACTCAAGTGCTCGACAACGCACTTTGCTCTGGCACGGCCAACCTTTTCTGCCGGGTTTGTGGGCAATCGCCGTGCAGCCACACTGGCTACCGTTTTGATCACAGCTCTCACCGCTTCCTGCGGCGGTGGAACAACCGCCGTGCCTGCTACAGCGACTGATACGACATCCGGTACCCAATCCGAGGCAGTCATCGATGTCGTTGATTCAACGGACACGGAACAGCCGATAGTCAGTGACACGGCTGCAACCAACGGTGACAGCAACAGTGACCCTTCGGACATCAGCGATAACAGCACCAATACGGATGCATCTGATAACGGGGCAACAACAAACACTACAACGGACAACGCTGCAGCGGCCAACACACCGGACACAACCACGGAAGACAACAACACAACACAACTTACGCAGCTTGATTTCGAAGACGTTGATCCTGCAACACTGCCGTTAACACTTACCCCGTTACCGTCACAAACCACCGGGCTTGAGACCACCACAGCCTCCAATCAAGCCCCGTTCTTTGACGACCTCACCGACCAGATCGTGTTTGCCGGTGACACCATGGAGCTGGTCCTCGCGCCAAGAGATCCCGATGGGGATGTGCCCGGATTGTTCACTAGCGCCCTGCCGGTATCCGCAGAGTATATTGATAATTTTAACGGTACGCGCACACTGCGATGGCGTCCGTTACAACCCGATGTCGGTATCTTCCCGGTCACCATTACCGCTGTAGACCCCGCAGCACCGCTATACCGAACCAGCCAGACAATCCGTATCCAGGTGGTTCTGCCTGATGACCCATCCACCATCATCAACCTGCCACCCACACTCGACAGGGTTGATGATCACACCGTCCGTCAAGGCGATACGGTGGTCATGTTGGTTAAAGCAGTCGATCCTAACGGGACCTTCGGCCCCATCAATGCGCTGAACCTGCCGGTTAATGCGACGTTTTTGCCGTTCGAAGATGAAGAAGACATACATCGCCTTGAGTGGGACACCACCGGTCTTGACACCGGCATTGTTGCGTTGGAGTTCCGGGCTGTCGATGCTGTCGACCCGCAAATGGGTAACAACCGCACGATTAACATCATCATTAAAGACCCGGCTGATTTTGCACCCGACGGTCAGCGACTGCGTGCGTTGGCGGATGCCCGCGATTTCGATTTTGGTTACGCATCCCTACTCGAATGGTACCAACGTCCTGACGCCGATCTGTACGCCGATACCGCGCGACTCGATTTTAATATCGTCTCGCCTGAAAATTCGATGAAATGGGGTCAGATCAACCCGTTTGAAAACGAGTTTGACTGGGAAGCCTCAGATCGATTGGTGTCATTTGCGAAAGCCAACGACATCAAAATTCATGGCCATCCGCTGATCTGGCATCGACAGTTGCCACGCTGGGTACAAAAAACCGAAGCGTCTAAGTTACGCCCGGTCATGTTGCGATACATTCGAGAGGTCGTGAACCGTTACAACAACGACGTAGCGATATGGGATGTGGTCAACGAAGCGTTGGAAGAGGATGGCACATTCCGCCAGTCGCAATGGTTTAATGCACTCGGAGAGAGCTACATTGCCGATGCCTTTCGACAGGCGCGCCTTTATGCACGTGATGCCGAGCTTCTGTACAACGAATATGATGTTTCATGGGACGGACCCAAGTCCGATGGTATGTACTCGTTGATGCAATCGTTACTCGCGCAGAATGTGCCCGTCGATGGCGTGGGTTTTCAGATGCACATCGATGCAGGCTTCGATCGTTTTGATGAAGTGCGCAACAATTTCCAACGCTTCGCCGATTTGGGGCTGGACGTCTACGTCACTGAACTCGATGTCGGGATACTGGACGGGCAAACTGAAGCGCAGCAGGCCGCTGTCTATGAGCAAGTGTTGTCGCTGTGCCTCGAACAACCTGCCTGCAAGGCTCTGCAGATTTGGGGGTTCACCGATCGGTACTCGTGGCGCAAGTCTTTACTGCCACTGATAATGGACAAAGACTACCAGCCCAAGCCCGCGTGGTATGCGCTGCAACAGCGCCTGATGGGAAACTAGAGAAACCCGGATAAAACCGGGCGATCAGCATCGCCCCATTGATAGCCGGTTGCCGTCACCGTGTAAGGTGACAGCAACCGGATGACGACCACCCGATGGCAACTACCCAGTGGCAACTACAAAGGGATGCCGAATGGTCACAGACGAGTCAACAAAGGCGCTGCGTCGTCTGTAAGCGCTTAACCGTAACACCCACCACCGTCACGCCAAAAGCCTGATCACCCGAGGTTCAGCTTGTTGGATCGTTTGCCGGCAAGCAGTAATTTCTTCTGATAACGCGACTGCACAAAGTCGACGATGACCAATACACCAATCACGAAATAGAAGGTCGTTTTGCTCATGGGTTCAACCGGGCTACCGAAGAGCGTCAGGTGAGCAAGATGACCGCCCTCTGACAACAGCATGATGCCAACGATAAACAGAATAAAGAGCCCCAGCACCTCGTACATGCGGTTCTTTTCCAGAAAGTCTGAGACCCGATCCGACAACCACACCATCATGATGCCGCTGATCACAATGGCGACAGCCATCACCCAAAAAACCTCGGTGAGTGCCATAGCACTTAATATGGAGTCGAAGGAGAACACAAGATTCATTGCTACTATCCAAAATACAATGCTCGCTACCGAACGGGGCTTTTTGTCTGCCTCGTGTACCTCTTCAAGCGTCATCATATGCAACACTTCTTTGGTGGCGGTGTAAATAATAAAGACACCACCGAGCAACACAATGACAGCGTGTAAGTTAAATTCGCTGTTGATGACACTCCCGATGTTAATGCCAAACAACGGATCCTGAAAACTGTCTATGACACGAACCAACACGTAAAGCAGTATGATCCGTAATGCAATAGCGATGATGATACCCATGCGCCGAATACCGGCACGTTTGGCTTCCGGTGCGCGCTTGGCTTCCAGTGATATGTACAACAGGTTGTCAAAGCCCAGCACGGCCTGGAGCATCACCAATGCTCCCAGCGTTAGCCAGTTTTCGATAGAGAGTAGACTTTCCACTGCATTCCCCGGGGTTCATAAGAAGGGATGCAGTTTAGTTTCACCGGGGGGAAATGTCGATTATTCGTTTTCCTGTCGGGCATTTACCGTAAAATCGCCGTCGTTATCGACAGACACCGACAACAGAATGGGTCGGCAGCACACCTGGCAGTCTTCAACATAGTGTTGCTCCGGGATCGAGCAGTCTATGTCAATATCAATCGACTCGCCGCAGTAGGGGCAGCCGACAGAGGCATTATCCAGTAAATACAAGAGCGGTCCTACCCGGCTCGGGCCGACAATACCTGGCTGACGATACGGCTGTCATGGCGGGTGTCAAATTTGCGACCGAACAGATCGGGGCTTTGCTCGATGGTTGACCAATCGGTCCGTTCAAACACTTTCACTTTGCCCACCGGCGCTGGCCTTAAAATCAGCCGGCCATAGTGTTGACTGACAGTATCCCTGAACGGTGAGCTTTTGATATAGGTTTGGAAAAAGCTCTCATCAGGAATAAACGTAGTGCGCATCACGTCGTACATTTCATACGTTAACGGATCTTCCACCATGTACTCGATCAACGACCGGTGCAGGTTAAACCAGTTGGCGCCGACATGAAACGGGTATTTGTCAAAGAAGTTATCACGACGTTGCATCAGCAACGGATCACAGGTACCTACGTGCACTTCGCCAAGATCGGCCACTTCAGTGACGTCAACCAGTCGCCGTGCATACATATGTGCTTGCGGATCTATGGTACCGGCACGTCCGTAGATTTTAGTGTGACCACGGTCTCCCCAGAGTTTACGCTGAGTGGAGGTATTGTTGACCGGTATGGCATCGAGCGACACAGGTTCTGCCAAATGACAGCGGATAAAATTGGTTTTTTCGGCGTGTCCGGCGGTGAACACCTCACGAATGGTATCGTTGCTTTTGAGGGGTAAATCCTGGCCACTGAGTACCACGTAATACTGCCAGTCACGATTCATTTCCAGCAGCGCGAACGCCCCTTTCATCGTTTTGCGTAATGTACCACCTGCGCCCCAGCCAATGTTGGCGTCACGGGTGATGTGCACATTGGGCAGAAACCGGAAGCGACTCAACGGCTTCATATCGGGGTTTTGACCATGATCGATGTCGATCAAAAACGTGTCCTGATCCGTGTAAAGCGCATCAATCAGCGTCGCAACCTGTTTCAGATTGTCGTGGCAGAGAATGTGATAGGCAATCACCGGAATATCCAAAAAATCAGAAAACGAAAGGTTTGTCGTTCAGTTTCTATGCCAGCACCCGGCGGGACCGTATCAACAGATACACGGTGGTCAGCGTCAGCACCACAAACCATGCGAACGACCACTCACCCATGCTAAAACCAAGAAACTGCCATTTGACCTCGGCGCAGTTTCCATCGCCTTTAAAGAGTAGTCCAAGGGTTTTTAGCCACGGCTCGTTTTCCAGCCAGTAGGCGAGCCCAAGGCCACATTCCGGTACTTTATCGGGTGGCAGATGCTGCAGCCAAATCTGTCGACCCGCAGTGACCATACCACCTGCCCCGCCAACCATCATCAGGCAATAGCTGAGCGTCCGCATCAGTCTGCCCCGCTTGAGCCAGTGAAAAAGCAGTGCGATAAACGCGCAGATCGCAATCATGTAATAGAAGAACCGCTGTGTCATACACAACGGACACGGATCGAGGTAATTGACATACTGCGAGTAGTAACCGTACCCCAAAAGACCCGCAATGACCGCAATCACTGCCACTAATATTCGGATCTGGACACTATCTGACGACTTGATCATCGACTTGAAATTCCTCAATTAAACGGGCATACAGCGCAAGAGTCAGCGCTGGCCCACCACTGCTTACATTGTCGGTATCGATAGAGTGTAGCCTGCCAATCCACAATATCCCTTTCCTGATTGACAGAATATCAGGCCACCGTTGGTTCAGTTTCTGCTGTGCCCCCTGCAAGATCAAGGCAAGCAGCGGCCGCCCGTCGATGCGCACACCTCTGTGACCCGGTCTGTATGCTTCCGACTACAACGTATACGGCAACTATGATACTCAGATTTTTAAGCAGCATGACACTGCTGGCAATCGTTTTACACACGACGACACTTCTGGCGGACAACCGTCCACCGGATATTCCAAACACTATTGCTGCAAATCCACTCTCGGACAGCGCCATTGAAGTGCAATGGAATGCGTCCTCGGATAATCAGTCCGTCGCAGGTTATAACGTGTATCGGGATGGCCAATTTTTAACCACAGTGCAGGGTAATTATCTGCTGGACGAGGGGCTCGAATCCGACACCAGCTATTACTACTGGGTGGTCGCGTTTGATGAAGCCCGAAATTTCTCGGCCAATTCACGTTGGGTGTTCACTCGCACAACAACCCGGTCCAGTTGGCAACACAGTCAGGCAAACGATACCGCACAACCACCCGCAGCCCCACAGCATGTCAGTGCGGTACTGTCGGGCAACAACACCGTTGAGGTCAGTTGGACACGACCCGAGGGACCGGGGGATATCGCTGGGTTTAACGTTTATCGCGATGACCGATATTACGCAACCGTCAGTACCGAATGGTTTGAAGATAGCGATTCAGCTGTCGGGCACTGGCACTCCTATGAAGTCGTCGCATTCACAGCCGACAGGCACTATTCGGCACACTCTGCCAATGCAGCGGTGTTTGTACCGGCAGTCGAATCAGCCGTAACACCCGACTCGATAACGACGACCGCCGACAACACAGCGGCCCATGTACAATCTGACACCCAGCCCGATTCACAGCCCGCGTCAAAGTCCAATTCGCAACCCAATTCGCAACCAAGTGTGCCGCAATCACTGTCTGCAAATCCGGTCAGTGCCAACCGTGTGTTAGTCACTTGGCAGGCACCCGCGCACGGCACCGCCGCAGGCTACAATGTCTATCGGGATAATGCTTACGTGGCTACGGTGACACAGCCGGAGTGGACAGACACAGCAGTCAGTGGCGGTAACACTTATGTCTACCAGACGGTGGCTTATGACAATCAGCAACGCTTTTCGGTCAAATCAGCTGAGCTCTGGATCACAACACCGCCGAACAATTCTGCAACGATTGACGCGCCTCGGGTGATTGACGAAAAATCGGGTGTCTCTCCTGATTTGTCAGACTACTACCTCGCCTTCTCTGATGAATTTAACGGTAACGGTCTTGATCCGTATAAATGGAATACCGCCTACCTTTGGGGGCCTGATCTGACCACCAACAATGAACAACAGTATTATGTCGACATCAACAACTACCCCGACTTCGGTTATCAGCCCTTTAGCGGCAACGGAGACTATCTGTCGATAAAGGCCGACCGCACACCCGAGCATCTGCGTGACAAAGCCAACTGGAAACCCTACATTTCAGGCGTTATGACGTCATATGATGCCTTTCAATTTACGTATGGGTATGCCGAAGCGCGTATCCGACCGCCGACCGGTCCCGGTATGTTTTCGGCATTTTGGTTATTGAATGCGTACTACGTCGATCTTGAACCGGAAATCGATATCATGGAATCGTTAGGCGAGAATTCCGATGTGGTGTATCACACCTATCACTATCGTGATGCCTGGGGAAACCTGGTGTCGTCACCGTCTTATGAGACGTGGGGCAATGATTTTTCCAATGACTTTCATGTCTATGCGGTGAAGTGGTCGCCGGGTGAAATAATTTGGTACGTGGATGGCGTAGAGAGGCATCGGCTGGCGCATGACAAGGTATCGTCACAACCGATGTACGTGCTGTTTAATTTGGCGATTGATGGCGACTGGCCAGTGTCACCGGACTGGACTACACAGTTTCCGTCTACGTTCGATATTGATTACGTCAGGGTGTATCAGCGTAATTGATACCCACTGTCGTTCGCCAGACCTGTAACTACCAGTTGAGGCTCTGGCGGTTGAGGCTCTGGCAGTTGTGACTCTGGCGGTTGTGACTCTGGCAGCCGCAACGCCCTGCAATCGATGTTCGGCTGCCATTGTTGCGGATTATTGAGCTGGATGTCGGCGTTGAATTAAACCTGCTGCGCCGGTAACGCTAGTCTCGCCACGATGTGTCGGTTCGGTCGAGCACCCGTTTCATTTCTTCGAAATGTGCCATGGCAGAATCGCTATAGGACTCCCACTCCAACGCAACTGACTCTGCCATTTCCGGGCTCATGAGCTTCAGCGGTTTACCGGTCGAGTAAGCCAGCACCATTGTTCTGGCAGCTCGCTCAAGGTGATAGAGGTTATCGAACGCCTCGGCGACCGTCTCTGCTGCAACCGATACGCCGTGGTTACCCATCATCATCACGGAATGATTCCCGAAAACGCCCGCTATTCGTAGTCCCTCGCTGGCCTCTGTGGCAATGCCGCCAAAATGATTGTCGTAAGTAATACGGTTGTAGTATCGCGCTGTGACCTGATCAATGGGCTGAATGACCGGGTCTTCAAGTGTGCACAAGGTCGTTGCATAGGTGGGATGGCAGTGCAGTAATACCCTGGCGTGTGGCACCGTCGAGTGGACACCACCATGAATGCTCCATGCTGACGGATCGGGCGCGTCGTCGCGCTCCATCACGGTAGGATCATCGACGTGCAGTTTCAGCAGGTCGCTTGCCCGTATCGACGAAAAATGTTTCCAGCGCGGGTTCAGTAAAATAGTACGACCGTCTTCCGATGCCGCGGCACTAAAATGATTGGCGATGGACTCATGCCAGTCATGATACTCGGCCAACCGAAACGCTGCCGCAAGATCTTGTCGCAATTGTGCTTCATCGACCTGCGTCGGAGCGTCTGCCGGCTTGCGGGATGACTGGGTAGCGGACGTTAGGTTTACAGCGGTCATGGACACCTCCGGATGCATCGACATTACGTGACTGTCTGTGGCTGTCGGTTACTCGTTATTCGTTTTGATACCCGCGTAACCTTGCCAGATCACAGCGATCAGTACAATAGAGCCACCAATCAACGTATTAATGGCAGGGACTTCATTAATAAACAGCCACACCCACAACGGTGCCAACGCGGTTTCGCCCAATGCCAGCAACGGCACCTGTGCAGCCGGGACCGTTCGTGAGGCCAGCGTAATAAAAATAAAACCGACGCCAATCTGAACACTACCCAGCGCCAGCGACAGCAGCAGGTCGGGCAGCGATATGCTGAATGTTGGCATCATGATAGCCGAGGCCAACGCGGCGATAAGGCCGGCAAGCGACGTCGCCATGAGCATGTCGCGCTCCGGACCCGCGCGCCTGAGTGCAACCACCATGATGGCAAATGACAGCACCGCACCGAGAGCATACAAAATGCCGACAAGATCGGAGGCACCCGCCGAGGTTGTCGACGCCAGTCCAGCACCGGCTAACATCACGGCAATGCCACCGATGGCCATAAACATGGTGATCCATGTGGTGCCACTGATTCGTTCGCGCAAGACCATCCACGCCAGTAACGCGGCGAAAAAGGGTCCGGTGCTGAGCATCAGCACCGTGTTTGCCACTGTGGTCGCAAACAGGCTTTGCAGGTAAAAAATAAAACCGCACGCCAACGCTGTTGCAATCAGCGCATCCAGCGGACCGAGGCGAGTGACGCGCTTGACGGTTTCGCGAACACGACCGTGATCACGAACGAGCATAAAGACCAGCACCGTGACAAAAAAAGCGAGTGATCGGTAAAACAGCACCGTCCATGGGTCGGCATGTTCAATATGCCGCACAATAATACCGGAGCTACTCAGGAAAACGCCGCCAGCTATCGCCTGGAGGACACCGCGCGTATAGGGTTTCAAGGGTGTTCAGTCGTTAAATCTGACCGTGCCGATGTACGGCAGGTTACGGTTACGCTGCGCATAGTCAATGCCGTAGCCCACCACAAATTTGTCGGGAATCTCAAACCCGATGATGTCCGCTTTAACATCTACCTCACGACGACTGGGTTTGTCGAGTAATGCACAGACCATCATGCGTCCAGGATTACGGGAGTTCAGCAGATTCAGCACATGATGAAGGGTATGACCGGTATCGACGATATCTTCGACCACCAAAATATCGCGCCCTTCTATCTCACCTCGCAGGTCTTTTAAAATACGCACCTCGCGTGATGATTCTGTGGAGTTCCCATAGGACGACGTTTCCAGAAAATCGACTTCCACCGGCAGTGCCAACTCACGGACCAGGTCACTGATAAACATAAACGACCCACGCAGCAACCCTATGACGACCAGCTGCGGGCTATCGGCAAATTGTGTGCTGATTTCCTGTGCCATGGATTCCACACGCGCAGCGATTTGTTTAGCCGATATCAAATCGTCTATGACATAGTTATCGTGGTTCATTCAAGATCTACCAGCCCGTAATCAAGTGCATAACGGATCAGCGCGCCGGTACTTGATATGTTGAGTTTCTGTTTGATGTTACGCCGGTGTGTTTCTACCGTTCTGACGCTGATGTCGAGTTCGGCAGCCATCGCCTTGTTACTTGCCCCGCCGGCGAGCAAACGTAACACGGTTTGCTCTCGCGATGTTAACGAATCGGCCGGGTGATCCACCGGGTCGAGCATTTTGGCCGCCACCGACGGACTATAGTAGTTGCCGCCGTTATAGACAGCCTTTATCGCCTGTAGCATTTCCTCGGCAGATGCGCTTTTCAGCACATAACCACTGGCACCGGCCCGGATCACATTCACCACATATTCGCGGTCATCGTGCATACTGAGCACCAAAATCAAAACGTCCGGGTAACGGTCGTGTATTGCCTCTGCCGTATCAATTCCGTTCATCTTTGGCATACTGATATCGAGCAGCACAACGTCTGGCGTCAGTACCTCAATTTGTGCCAGTGCATCGAAACCGTCGCCCGCCTCGCCCGAGATTCTGATGTCCTCGGCGTAGCTTAAACGCGCCTTGAGGCCGTCACGCACCAGCGGATGATCATCGACGATCAGCACCCGAATTGGACGACTTATTTTCGGCTCTGCATTCACTGTGTTGTTATTCATACGGTGTGCTCAGACCTGTCCGGTGCCCGAGCCGACGTTTTTATAGTTTAAAATACGCTGCGGTACACTCGCTGTGATGCGCGTGCCGCGCGAGGACGATGTCACCACCAGTTCACCTGTGTGAAAACTCATTCTCTCGGCCATGTTACGAAGACCAATGCCCCGGGTGGGTTGACGGCTTCGTTGAAACTGTGTGACATCAAACCCGCTCCCGTTATCGATGACCGACAATACAAACGAGCCGTTGTCGAGTCGAAAAGACACATCAACGCGCGTGGCATTGGCGTGCTTTTCAATGTTGGTCAGCGCCTCCTGCACAACACGATAAAAAGCTGTTCTGGCATCCTGGGGCAGCAGGTTACGCACGGCAACGATCTCCAGTGTGGTATCGATGCCGGTGCGTATCTTAAATTGGTTCACCAACGATTCTGTCGCTGCCATTAACCCCAGGTCGTCCAGTATACCAGGGTGCAGGTCACGCGATATGTGACGCACCTCATCGAGCGTAGTATCGAGGTGTTTTGCCGTTTGTGCGATAGTGGCAGCCGCCTCTGTGTTGGTCGCCCTGACCCGCGCCTCTGCCGCTTCCAGCGAATATTTAATCGCGACCAATGACTGGCTGATACCATCGTGCAAATCACGGGATACCCGTCGGCGCTCTTCATCCTGGGTGGTGACAATGCGACGATTGAGCTGCTGCAACTGCTCATCGGCGAGTTTGCGTTCGTTGATCTGTAGCCACAATCCCGAGGCAAAGACACCCGCAACAGCTGCAATCGCGACCAATATAATCACAATCGATGTATCGTTAACCTGCTTACCGATCAACGCTGAAATGAGACTCACCTGCCGATCTATGTCATCAATATAGATACCGGTGCCGTACATCCATTGCCACCGCGGTAACAGTTCGGCGTAACCCAGTTTACGACCTTCGGCACCCTCTGACGGTTTTTCCCACTGATACTCGGTGTACCCACCACCATTTTTTGCTTCGGTAATTAGATTTTGAATGACGGGTCGGTTTTCCCGATCTGTCAGTGACCACCAGTTCTGATCGATACGAAACGGCTGTCGCGGGTGCACGACGTTGACGCCTTCGGTGGTGTAGGCGAAGAAATAACCGTCTTCGGAATAATCAAGATCAGTCAGTATACGTTTGACTATCTGCTGCGCAGTCCCGTCATCTATCGCGTTGTCGGAATACACATGTTCTACGGCACCCCGCGCAAGGCTTGCATAGTTTTTCAGCTCGCGCTTACGAATATCCATCAGTGCATTAAACACAACCTCGGACTGACTGACCACCAGTGCTCTGGCCTGATAATTCACAAGCCCGGTAATTGCAGCCAACGCCAACACGAGCGGCAACACGGCCAACAACAGAATTTTTTGTTTGATTGTCACGTGATTGATCTCACGGATACGAGCGGTTAGTGTGGCAGCAGGCTTTCGAGAAACACTTTGTGTTGGGCGTGGCTGCCTCCGATACGGTAGACCGACTGCTGCAGTTGCGCACGTTTGTTGTCAAGCCACGCATGACTGCCATTGCCGCTACCAATGCCACTGCCAGTACCGGTACCGCGCCTGAGTGCCGCCAATGTCTTGGCCAGATCAAGCGCCACATCACGACACACGGTTGCCTGTGTACCGTCAAGGCAAGACCAGTCCTCAAGGTTGAGCAATACACGCTGCACACCATCACGGTCATTTGTGGCTAACAAAGGCAACAAGTAATGCAAATTAACAAACACAAGTTCCCGGTCCTCACTGTGCCCTATGGCCATTGCAGCGAGGTGCTCCCACCGGTTGCCGACATCAACGCCCCGTAGTTCGAGGCGCCATAATAGTGAGGTGGCGTTACAGGTATCGAGGTAAAACAGCGTATCCTCGGCAGGTTTGACATGCGTGTCGTAGAGCGACAGCACTGCTTCGTAGTTTTCCTGTGCCATGTAATAGAGTGCGAGATGCCAATACAGATGGAACCGGAAATTATTAACTTCGGTCCAGTCAGCCTCCAGGCTTTGCACCCATTCAATACCCTCATCGACGCGGTGGGTCATTTCAAACACGTGCGCCACGGCGTGCACTGACCATGCATCCTCTGGATTAAACAGTGCGGCGGCTCGTCCTGCCTTTTCAGCTTCAGCGTAGTCGCCGCATTCTTCCAGACCAAACGCATACATCCCCAACACATTATGATAGTCGGGGTGGTCCTCTGCCCAATGCGGCAGGGCCCGTTTGACCGAGTCACGCAGTTCAGCGGTATCGCCCACATAAAAATGTGCAAACTGCGCCAGCCGTAACGCAATACCATCACACGGGTACTCGCTGAGTATCTGCTCCCAAATCCGCACCGCCGATAACATGTCGCCACGATTCCATGACTCCAGTGCACTGCCATGCATTTTTTCGCGTGGGTTGGCGTCACCGTGCTGCAGTAGTTGCTGCAGGCGTGCAGACAACTTGATGGCACGCTCGCTCGCACGCGGACTTGCCATCAAACGGGAGAAATATCCCTGTAAACACAGTGTCATCGGCATCTCGGGATCGGCTTTGGACAGTGCCTCCAGGCGCTGACCAATATCACGCCGCAGTCCCATATAGGCGGTTGTCACACCCTCGAACTGCGACACACTGGCATCGCTTGCTGCAGTGAATTCAAGCCCCTGCGAATTTTTAACCTGCATTAAACATCTAACTCCTTCCAGCGATGACATGACACTTCGTGCGAGGTACCTGCAAATTCCAGTTCGGGTTCTTCCTCGCGGCAACGTGACACAGCATGGGGACAACGGGTGTGAAATTTACACCCCGGGGGCGGATTGGTTGGCGAGGGTATTTCACCGGTTAGTTTTTGAGCGGTATTACGACGGTCGGGATCAAGTGACGGTATCGCCGACAATAACGCCTTTGTATACGGGTGCCTCGGCCGTTGAAACAACTCACGGGTCGGCGCGCTCTCAACCAAACGACCCAGATACATCACAGCCACATGATCACAAATATGCGCCACTACAGATAAGTCATGGCTGATGAACAAATACGTGAGTCCGAGCTCCTGTTGCAGTGCTTTGAGTAAATTTAAAATATCAGCCTGAATAGAGACATCAAGTGCTGCAACGCTCTCATCTGCGACAACAAAACGCGGATTTGACACCAAGGCTCTGGCGATTGAAATACGCTGTCGCTGACCCCCGGAAAAAGCGTGCGGAAAGCGTCTGAGATGCTCAAGATTTAATCGGCATTTCCCGGCGATATCACGCACCCGCTCGTCAGTTTCCTCACGGCTTTGTGTCAGGTTCATGACTTCAAGGGGTTCTGCAATGATATCGCGAACGGTCATGCGAGGACTGAGCGCTGCGTATGGGTCCTGAAATATAAGCTGTGCCCGTGTACGATATTCGCGCAGTTTATCTTTGGGCAGCGTGCCCAGGTCGTAGTCGACCTCACCATCGTGATACGTCACCTCACCGCGTGTAATCGGATTGGCTTTTAATAACGCACGCCCCAACGTCGTTTTACCCGACCCGCTCTCTCCGACCAACCCGAAAAATGAGCCTTTCGGAATAGCGATATTGACACCTTCAACGGCTTTGAGCATCTGCCTGCGTTGAAACAGGCCACCGCCAATCGGGAAATGCACCGACAGGTCACGCGCGACGATGATCGATGCACTGTGCTCTGTTGCCACGTCGTTCTTCTTCGCAGTCACGATACTTCAACCTTGCTGGCTTGCGATACCGCCCGTGCTGTCACAAAACACGCTGCCGTATGATCAATTCCGGGAGCCGTGGTATCACCCTCGCCTATACCTTGATCCGCATCCGGGCCCGTACCGATACCCGTATCTTGACCCGTATCTTGACCCATAACTTGGCCCGGCTTTTGGCCTGCGTTTTTGCCGGAATCGCTGTTGCCGGTATCCAAATCGCTACCGATAACTGACACCGTTCGAGCCTCGACGCCGTGCGAGGTCATTGCAGGCACTGTATCGCGACACGCCGGCTGCATTACCGGACAGCGCGTGTGAAAGACGCAACCACTCGGCCGTTCGAGAGGGCTCGGAATATCACCGGCTACCGGTGTCAACGGCGCATCAAGATCATCGATGCGTGGCAGTGCATTGATCAGTCCGCGTGTATAGGGATGCGCCGGACGTTTAATAACACCCCTGACCGATCCCTGCTCAACGACTTTACCCAAATACATCACCGCCACGCGATCTGCTGTTTGTGCAATCACGCCAAGATCATGGGTAATAAACAAAATGCCCATCTGAAATTCAGCAATCAGGTCTTTCATTAAATCGATCACCTGAGCCTGAATGGTCACATCAAGCGCTGTCGTCGGTTCGTCGGCAATCAACAATTTTGGTCGGGTCGACAACGCCATTGCAATCATCGCACGCTGACGCATACCGCCCGACAGTTCGAAGGCATACTGCGCAAATCGTTTTGACGCATCGGAAATACCCACCCGTTCAAGCATTTCAATGGAGACAGTCGTCGCTTCTCGCTCGGTCATACCCTTGTGCAACACTAACTGTTCGACCATCTGTGCGCCGATCGTGATAGCCGGTGCAAAGCTTGCCATCGGCTCCTGAAAAATCATGGAGACTGCCCCGCCCCGCACCACACGAAGATCACGCCCTTTTTTCAGTGACAACACATCAATCGATTGGTCATCAAGCGTGAGCTGAATCGAACTGGCTGGATCATAGACCGCATTGTCGGGGTTGAGCTTCATAATCGATTTGGCAGTCACCGACTTGCCCGAACCGGATTCGCCGACCAACCCCAACACCTCACCGGCATGAATCTCAAACGAGACATCTTCAACCGCGGTGAGTCGACCTTCATCGGTGTCGAACTGCAGGGTCAGGTTGTTCACAGAGAGCAATGCCATCAAACTATTTCCCTGACCGTGAATAGGGGTCGGCGGCATCACGCAAACCATCGCCCACGAATACAAACGCCAGTACAAATGCGATGAAGAAAATCACCGGTATAAAGTACCACTGGTAGTTCAACAGTACATCAGCCTTGGAGACGTTTTGCATTAGCGCGCCCAATGAGTTGACCGGGTCGGTCAGGCCCAAACCGATAAAACTCAGCGCTGTCTCTGAGCGCACGACATACGGAAACGTGATCATTAAATCGACGATGATGTAACTGGTAAAGCTCGGTAACAGATGTCGCCTGATAATGTGACTGGCAGAGGCGCCTGACATTTCGGCTGCCAACACATATTCCTGACTTCGCTCGGTTAACAGATGAGTGCGAATACGCCGGGCCAATGTCGGCCAGCCAATGAGCCCGAGAATGGTCGCGATAAAAAAGAATCGGGTCTCCGAACTCCATTCATCCGGCATGAACGCAGCCAGTGCCATAAAAAGTGGTATCGGTGGCACCGTTCTGATCGCATCGGTAATCATCTGCAACACCGAGTCTATCCAGCCACCAAAGTACCCCGCCACGCCACCAATAATTAACGCAAGCACAAACGATATCAATACACCCAGTGTTCCAACCGCCAGCGAGGTAAAAATGGCGTGTAACGTTCTGGAAAATATATCCTTGCCGGACGCGTCAGTCCCAAAGAGATGAATTCCCCCTTCACTGACACCAAACAGATGCCGGTCAAACGTCAGGGTTTTTAGATCCACATCGAAAGCGGTGCCGGGTAAATCCCATTCGATGTCTATAAAGCTGTATTCCCAACCCTTCACGAACAATTCTACATAACGCCGTTTTTCACGGTTTTCGGTAGTCACCCAACGGAAGTTGGTTTGAATGGAGCGCTCGCGCTCCAGCGTGTACAGAAACGGTCGTGCAGAAAAACCGTTTTCATCCCAAAACTTTGGAATTTGAGGCGGCCCGTTTTCGTAGTCTTTATCGCGCCCGGCAATCGTCGGATCGTAGGGTGACAAAAATGGGGCAAACAGTCCCATCAGAATCATGATGGTGAGTGCCCACGCCGCCACAACCGCACTTTTGTTTTGTCTAAACCGCGCGCGGATAAGCTGCCCTTGTGACGCGGTAAAGTAGGCCTCTTTGAGCTTTTGTTCATCGCGCTTTTTGCTGTGACCAAACGCTATCATGACCCGATCAACCCCTTACGAATGCGTGGGTCCATCAGCGCCAGCATCATATCGGTGACAAAGTTAACGATGACAATACTCGCGGTCAGCAGAAAGATAATAGCGCCTGCCAACTGTTGGTCATTACTGCGCGCCAAAGACTCAATCAGTAACGCGCCGGCCTCGGTAAGGGTCAAAATTAGCGCAACGACCGGTAACTCGTTAAATATTCGGTTTAAGTCAAATCCTAACGAGTTGATCACTGGCCCCATCGCGTGTCGGGCTGGATATCCCCACAACAGCCTGCGCCCGGAAATACCTCTGGCCGACGCTGCGGTTACGTACAGCTTACCGACCTCATCCAGCATAAGTGCCCTGACGGTTTGCAGAGCAAATGCCGTGGCTGACCAACCGAGAATAAATATCGGTAACCAGGCACGCGACAGAAAATCGAGAAACTTATCCAGAGACCACGCGGCATCACGGTACTCTTTGGAAAAGAGCCCGGTTAACGAATCGCCGAACATCACTGTCGAAAAGAGCATGATAATCAGCGCCAGCAAAAAATTAGGCAACGCCAGACCGAGGTAACTGATAAAACGCAGCGAGTTGTTGGTGACGGCACTTTTGGTGGTGGCTGAATAAATACCAACCGGTATGGCGATCAAATACGAGACAAACAGTGCGGCCAGGCAGATACCAAGACTGATCCAGAATTTATCACTGAGTAGCTGGTTGATGTCGAGGCGCAGTATGCAGCTGTCGCCAAAGTCCTGGTGGACAAACACATTGCCCACCCACGTCGCCCACCGAACCATGAACGGCCGGTCCAATCCCAGCCGACGCTCTTCGGCTTCAATATCGGCAATAGTGATTTGTGAGCCTTGCGTATTCTTAAAGGCAAGGTAACGCTCGGCACAATTGCCGGGCACCAGCTCCATTAACGAGAAGACGATCAACGAGACCGTCAGGAGCGTAAACAGCGACATCACTGCACGCACCAATGCGAACTGAATAAAACGCCCCATATAAACGGATTCTATAAAAGACCGGTGGCAGTCATTGACGATCAAACACCAGGAGCAGGCACAAGGAGCAGGCTAACCACGAGTGGCAACCTGCTCCATGGTGTCATCGATGTCACGGCAGTACGTTACTCGTCAAAGTACCATTGGGGGCCCAGATAAGGATACGTTCGGTAGTACTCGTAAGACGCTGTTTTGAATTCGACAAAGTTCTTCAGCGCATTGCGGTGGTAGATCGGATCAGGCGTCAGTGCCGTGCCGATAAACAGCAGGTTCTCAGTCATGTTTTTAACAAGGTTGGCACCAAGCGCATCTGAGTCCGGCGTGCCGGCAGGGGAGGATTGAAAGGCATTGATATCAGCGATCAGCTGATCAACATACGCCGGGGGCTCCACACCACTGGCGCCATTTGACTCAACGTACTCAGCCCATAACATACCCACACGGTGAGCAAAGTAGTTTTCAAACGGCGGCACCCACAGTTCGTTATTACCCAACACAATACCCAATGGCTGGCTCTTCTCCCACATACCAACATCGAGTTGGTTGGATGACTGCGCAGAGCGGTACTCATCGGGCGTGACTTCTTTTACCGTCGTCTGAATGCCTACCTCAGACCAGTACTGGCCCACCAGCTCCACTACCTGACCGGCAATGCCCTGGGTCGCGAACTGCATGTTCAGCACCAGTTTATCGCCGTTGGGCAGCTCACGGAAACCGTCGCCATCGACATCGGCCATACCAATTTCATCCAGCGCTGCATTTGCCGCGTCCGGATCATACTCGGTCGCATACGTTTTCCATTTCGGATCAACAAAATCAGGGGCCGGAGAAAACCCGATGTACTGACTGGGTACGCCTTGTCCAAAATACGCTGCCTCATTGAGGTCATCACGATTAATGGCTACCGACATCGCTTTACGAAAACGCAGATCACCAAAGACTTTGCGTTTTTCAAGGTCATCGGAGGTGACATTAAACGAGAACACATGCATCGCGATTTTCGGGCGAATATGAATCGTGTAATCGCTCTTTTCCTGGTTCTCGAGCAATATGGGTACATCGGAGAGTTGCAGCGACTGCGCTTTGTAGTCGACCTCACCGTTAACGAGCTTCAGCAGACGGACCTGTGCGTCATTGATATACACCTCATCCTGCTCGCTGATGTAGGGCAACTGATTGCCTTGGGTATCGACCATAAAAAAGTACGGATTGGCCACGAGGTGACGACCTTCGGTTGTGTCGGACACATAGATATGACTCTCAAGCGTCGGCACAACAGCAGCGGGTAAGTTATCGACTTTGTCAGGACTGTTGAGCAACGGTGATGGGGTGTCGGTCCAGTCAGAATTACCAAAGTAGGCTTTTATAACGGCCAACCCATTTTCAAATCCGGCGTCAGCTGCGAGCTTGTCGGCATCGGGGTTGATGTCTGGATGGAACTGTCCCAGAAAATGCTTGGGTTGAAAGCCTTGAGCAAACGATGTCGCGAAGTGCGCCACCAGACCGGGTTTTGGCGCTGGCAAATTAAACCGCACGGTTTGCGGGTCTATGACATCAACGGTCATCGGTTCACCGGCAACCAGCACATAGTCTTTGGGTTTTTCGATGACTTTGGAGTCGAGCGCGAGGTTGTCGTACCAGAACTTCACATCTTCGGCGGTAAACGGCGCACCGTCAGACCATTTGTGTCCGGCCCGCAAAAAGAAAGTGAGCTCGGTGAAGTCATCGTTCCATTCCCAACCCTTCGCGACGTTGGGCACGATAGTCTGCAAATCGTCGGAGTAGCGCACCAGGTTGACATGTCGGATAGACAGAAAATCGGAGGTACCTGCTTCGGTGGCGTTGGACAATGCATCGAAGGTACCGCCGTATTTCCCGATAGACTCGTAGGGGACAATAACCAGCGGCTCTGATGGCAGTCGGTCAGCGAGATCGGGGAGCGGTCCATTGCCCTGAATTTGTGCGTTCAGCGCTTCGATGTCCGGGTTGGCGGTGAATGCAAGCGTGCAACCGGCGGCGGCCTCGAATTCGGCGCGTTCATATTGATTGGGAAATTGGCCAACGGAAATACCGGCATTGTCAGCGCCTGTCACAGCAGGACAGTCTGCCGCCAGCGCGGGCGTTACACCGACCGTGCTGCCCATAATGCCGGCAACGGCCAACACCTGGATTCCGGTTCTGGTGACCTTGCTTGTCACCTTACTGGCCACCTTACTGGCCACCTTGCTGGCCACCTTGCTGGCCACCTTGCTGGCCACCTTGCTGGCAAGGGTCGGTTGTTGAAGAAGTGCGCGTTTCACGTGATTGATCTCCTCATTTGACAGCCATTCGGGGAGTGGCGTGTGGACGAAAGATTCGTGTTAATCATGTCGGGAACGGAACTTACCGATAGCAGACTACCGCCGTCGGGCAACAGGATCAAGTGATCAATGTGGTGCAATCATCCGAACGGATGGTCGGATAAGAATCAGCCCGGATCATTCCGGGCTGCCAATCTAACGCGGGTATACTAAAGGTTGAGGAGTTGAAACTGGAAAATCTGCTGTAGGATTCCGGGTACTTTATCTAGCTGTTTTTGGCGGCGTCTGACTGTATGGCTTTGGGCATTGCAGAACCCGAGGCTGCAGCGCTGGTGGCAGTTTGTACGGCACTGGCAGACGCTTGAACCATCCGGCCCTCACCAACGTTCTGGCTCAGGTTAATGCGATCTGCGGTCATATAAGCCAGTTTATAGAATTGCACGTTTTTGACATACGTTTGGGTCTCCGGAAATGGCGGTATACCACCGTGACGCTCGACAGTGCCCGGACCCGCGTTATACGCAGCCAAGGCCAAATCATCTTGCTTGAAGCGACGTTTTAGCTGACCCAGATAACGCACACCGGCGCGCAGATTTTCATCGGTGTTATGAATATCTTTGACGCCGAGCCATGCGGCTGTCTCAGGCATAAGCTGCATCAAGCCTGTCGCACCCACATAGGAACGGGCATTTGGCCGAAAACATGATTCCTGTGCCATCACAGCTTTGACCAGATACGCACTGACATTATAACGCTCCGACAGTGCCCTTATTTTGTCATCATAAACTGATGATTTGGTCAGTGTTCTTTGCGCAGACATACCGTGACACGCCACTTGCGGAATGGCCCGTTTTATACCGTTGGCGCTGGCAACCACATCAACGAGATCACGATACGGTTTGTACGACGCTTCGCTGGCGGCCACCGTGGTCTCGATCTGCGGGAATCCAACGCCACGAAACTCAAACATCGGCTTCACCGAAGACGGCGCAGATGGCGCTACTGTCGCAGGCAGATCAAGCACAACACGACGATAAGAAGGATGGGTGCTGACATTGGCACGCAGTGTCGCCAATGGGGTAGCAGACAGTGCACGCCAGCGTGTGTCATCTGTGACAAACGATTCCACGATACGGGTGTGATGCACATGCAAACTGGCAAAAGTCAGATCACTTGCAACCGAGGCCGTCGGTGCGACCACGGGTCGCGGGTTGCTTGTTTTGTCGGGATATTGTGTAAAACCCATGATCATCAGCGTACCGGCAGCCGTCGCTGCAACGATCGCGCTTCGGGCAATGTTTGCCGCAGCTCGTGTTTTTGGGGAAACAGCGGTTAGCGCCTGATCAGTCGTATTGTCGTGCCTGGTTGCGGCGGTGTTGCGCTTAGACGTGTTCGTTACTGCAAGAGCCATGTTGGCGTATCCCTTTGTTCTATTATTATTATTTTCTGAACAGTCCGTGTCAGTGAGCGAATGTGCTAACACGGTGGGTGCACCTGTTATGCCACGTCGCCTGTTCTTCACGGTATGGCGCCATGGTATTCAACACGGTCAATCGCTGGCGTGACGCATTACCCATTTTCCGGTCAGACGCCGCACCTCCTCAGGGTTCGGTGACTCGATTAACACTATTTGCACCTCGTGGAACGTCGCTCTGTGCCTAATGAACACAGAAAATGTGATGCAGTCCACACTAAACTCGGCGTACAATTCACGGCCACACAGACTGCCGAGAACAGACACAGCCGCTATGTTTCAGGTTTTGGGTATGGTGACTCCCCTGTTCGCATTGATGTTGCTGGGGTATCTGAGCGGACGACTCAAAGCGCTGCCCCTTGACGGGCTGGCCTGGCTCAATTTCTTTATTCTCTACATCGCGTTACCGGCACTGTTTTTTAAGCTGCTGGCGACAACCCCGGTTGAACAATTTGCCAACTCGCAGTTTCTGATTGCAACGACCAGCGTGACGTTTGCGATGTTTGTGCTGTGTTTTTCTCTGGCACTGCTGCTGCGCCGTGGCGATATCACCGTTGCGACCATTCAGGGGTTCACGGGTGCCTATGGCAACATCGGATACATGGGACCGCCACTGGCATTATTGGCGTTTGGACCGGAAGCTGCGGTGCCGGTCGCGTTGATCTTCTGCGTCGATAACGCCATGCATTTTACGCTGGCGCCATCATTGATGGCCTTGGGGAGTGAAGGACGGCAACGGCCGCTGGCGTTACTCGGTGCCATTGCCAAACAAATCTTCAGTCATCCATTTATATTGGCAACCATCGCGGGCATTGCAGCGGCGGTGTTTCGGTTCAAAACACCGGTGGCGCTCGATGCGTTGCTTGACATGCTGTCAGGCGCTGCAGCGCCGTGCGCATTGTTTGCGATGGGTGTGACTGCTGCACTGCGACCCGCCAACCGATTCGCACCGGACCTTGCGTATCTTGTGCCCATTAAACTGGTTTTACACCCGGTCTTGATGTATCTGGTCGTGCGGGAGATTCCCGGCACATCCGATGTCTGGCTGTTTTCTGCAGTGCTGCTGGCAAGCCTGCCAACAGCGACGAACGTCTTTGTGATCGCCCAGAACTACCGCGTTTGGGAACAGCGGGCGTCGAGCGCGATAGCGGTATCCACCGCCCTGTCAGTGGTGACAGTCACGGTGTTCCTCTATTTGGCTCGAAGCGGTGCTATCTAGCGGATTAGGCGGTACGATTTTGTTTACCCATGCGATAACCGCGATACCATTCTTTTTCAAGCTCTTTGGTACTGAAATAAGAATGATGACAGTTCGACGGAGTCGTGCCCTTGATAGCAGCCTCCATTCCTGCTTTGCGGGCAGTTGACGCAGTCACGTGATTTAGTGGCTTATAGGCCTCAGAGATGACGGTGTTCAACCCGACAAAGTCAAATTTGTGTTTCATGTAATAGCTCCACGAGATAGTTCCGACGAATCAGGTGCCCTATTGCTCCTGACCCATAGCTGGAGCGTAAATTATCACGTGCCCAGTGGGGCGTTGCTTAACCAGTTCTCAGATCAATTCAGCACAATGCCTACTGTCGCCTGTTTCTGGCAGTTTCGTTGATTTCAGTGCTATGAAATCGAGCTTTTTTCCCACTCGGTGGCAGCGCTTCGTCGTAAAAAAACGAGGGCAGTTCATCATCGGCCTCGGTGAACCCGGCAGCCTCATTAAACGCTGCCTCATACGCCAGCGTCTCGCGGCCCAATGTCTGAAACCACTCTGCTGACAGCGTAACACCATGCGCATCATTTATGGCCTGAACCATGAAGTCGACGTGGGTATTGGTCACAGAACGCCCAAAAATACAGAGCCCCAAAGAGTCTGCTGACGCAGAAAGCTCTTGAATTTCGATACTCGCGGCCACCAACTCGTCTGCATTTTTACCTTTGCAGTCAAACGTGGGCAAATTACCGGCTGTGTGATCAGCGCCCTGGGCGGTCATCATCATGGTAATACCGGTCACCTCAATGACCCGGGGGTCGTAGGCGCTGATGGCCTGGCGCTTGATCACGGGCACTCGCTCAACACCGAAGTGCTCTCCGACAGCGGCTGTTCCCTGTGCGTAAATTTTACCGGCTGCCGTACCGTTTCGAATGTCATCGAGCACCGATTCCATGAAAGCCACGTCTCCGAACTCACCTTTTCCGGCTTCCATCAGCACGCCGATCATGCCACCGAGTTCGATGGTATCGATGCCGAGATCATTGGCGATAGCATTTAGTTGCGCAAGATCGTCCGGTTCGCTTAATCCGCAGTTGGTGCCAAGCAGTCCGATGGTTTCGTACTCGACCGGTGACACCACCTCATTTCCGTCTGCATCTGCGTAAACATTGCTGCACTGAATAATACAACCCGGCATGCAGGCGTGTGTCTGGATACCACCCCTTTCCAGGTTTTGTTCCCGCAAAAAGTCGCCACCGAGTTTAAAGGGCTCAACGTCTGTGTCCACCGAGCGTCCGATGCCAAAGTTTCTGACCGGTAAACCACCCACGTGGTTAGTGAAGTCAGCAACCATGGCAGTACCGGTGTCCTGAAACGCTTTAATGGCTGGTTCCTCATCGAGCATTTTCTTGTAACTTTTGACCGCTCCCATCACTTTTTTGCGATCGTGTAGTGCTGGCATTCGATTCAGGTCGCAAACAATGGCTTTCACTTTCTTTGCACCCATGACAGCACCAACCCCGCCGCGTGCTGCCAACCTCGACGGTCGCAGATCAACATCACTGAATGAGATGCCTGCCAATAATCCCTGATATTCTCCAACCGGGCCACACAGTGCCAGCGAGATTTTTTTGCCATAACGCTCATGCAGTAGCGCCGCAGTTTCATTGTTACCCATGCCCATAAATTCATCGGCCGGTTCAAAGGTGATATCGCCGTCTTTGGTCATACGAATAATCACCCACTCGTCTGACACACCATGCAGTGTGAAACCGGCAAACCCGAGCTGCCCGAGCGCGAAACCAAACGTGCCGCCACCGTTAGCCTCCTTGATACCGCCGGTTAACGGACTTTTGCAACCCACACTGATGCGGTTGGCGTTCGAGAAATTGGTACCGGCGAACGGTCCCGCCGAAAAAATCAGTGGGTTATCAGCCGATAAAGGATCAACGGTAGCCACACCGGCATCGAGCAGTGATCTGGCAATGAAGTGGCGACCCGCTTTAACGATGTCTTCACCGTGCAGCTCGCGCGACTCAATATGCCGTGAATTGAGGTTAATCTCGTGATAAAGACGCATGACAGATACTCGAATTACTGAACTTCAGAATGATACGCGTAGTTTACCTGCAGCAGATCGCTGCCACCAGTAAAGCCGCGTGTCGATGACGTTATCAATTATTACCAATACCCGGATTCATTGATAACACGCTGACCACCTTCTATAGATATTGGTTCAGTTTAAAAATCCCAAAACACATGAAATCCTTACGACTGACACGGATAACACCAGTCACCTGCGCTGTCACCATGTTGGTGGCCGGTCACATTGGGGCGCACGAAAATGACGCGCACAATCACGGTCCGGATGCACACCCCGACTTCGGTTTTGAGGCCATGGGAGCGGGCGCTTTTGAAGGCGTCATTCAGCGCAACAGTGCGCTGCGCTCCTCTGAAGGAGGACAGTGGTCGGCGGTCTCTAATTGGCCCGTGCTCGCCGTGCATGCCAATTTGCTGCCCAACGGCAAAGTGCTGGCATGGGACGCAACACCCGATGATTTCGATGAAGACCCGCACACCACCGAAAACTACACGACCCGAGTGACGGTGTGGGACCCGATCGACAACTCACACCTGCACGCCAACAACAACACCGACACTGACCTCTTCTGCGCTGGCTCGGCACAACTATGGGACGGACGTGTGCTGTTCGCTGGCGGAGACAGTGAAAAGGCCGGTAAGAACGGACCGCTGTCGAATGCCAATGTCTATGACCCTGACACCAACTCGTGGCAGCGGGTAGATAACATGCACGCGGCGCGCTGGTATTCCAGTGTGGCCGCATTGCCGAACGGTGAAATGCTGACCCTCGGTGGCAGCTACTCGCCCAACCCACTGGCCGAGGTATTTCAGTTTGATCAGCGGTGGCGACGATTGGGTGTACAGGCGCCCTATTCGCTGAGCGGCGATTATCAGTGGTTGCAGACGGCACCGGACGGGACCGTCATGTACTTCGGGCCACATGACCTGATCAGCAGTATTCAAACCGCCGGAACCGGGCGCTGGATCACCAACCAGATTCGCGATGGCGGTGGTTATCGGGGCTATGGCTCCTACGCAATGTACGACAGCAACAGTATTCTGGTCGCAGGCGGCGGCGAGTCATCCAACTCCGCGGTCATCGTAGACACTCAAGCAAAAAACACCCGAACCACCAACCCGATGAAGATCGGACGACGCCAACACAATCTGACTATTCTCGCCGATGGCTCGGTGCTCGCCACCGGTGGTAACCACAGTGGTGCCGAACTGGTGGACATTTACTCGGGTGTATTAACCCCTGAGGTGTGGAAACCGTGGACAGGGCAATGGACCACGCTGAATGACATGAAAGTTGACCGGCAATATCATTCGGTCGCGCTGTTACTGCCCGATGGTCGGGTACTGTCTGCCGGAGGTGGTTACTGCGGTGTCTGCTCGCAACTGGGTTATCACGAGCAGAATGCTGAAATTTTTTCACCACCTTATCTCTTTCAAAACGGCGGGCAGCCAGCTGACCGACCGTCAATCGCATGGACACCACCGGAAATAAACTACGGCACCCGCACGACGATTACGCTGGGCGACGCTACCATTATCAGCCGGGCGCACCTGATAAAGACCGGGTCAGTCACCCATTCCGAAAACCAGGATCAACGTCTGGTACCGCTGACCATTGATCAGTCCGGCAATCAACTGAATATCACGGCCCCGGCCAACCGAAATCATGCTCCGCCCGGACATTACCTGTTGTTTGTTGTTGCTGATGGTGTGCCGTCGGTCGGCAAAATGGTTAAACTGGGACAACCCCTGCTGGCACCGGGACAGCTGGTCCGTCACACGATTGGCCGCGGTGAAATGCACACCTACAGCGTCGAGACATCTGCGGCTGACCCGTCATTGGCGGTCACGCTGGGCGGACTCGCAGCCGATGTAGATCTGGTTATTCGACGGGGTCTACCACCACGGGCAGAGACCACTGATGGTGAGCTGGCCTGCATCAGTCGTAATGGTGGTAACGCCAGTGAAACCTGCCGTATCGATAACCCGGGTGCAACCACTTGGTATATCGGGGTCAAAGGCGAAGGAAAATCGGCTTATAATCTGCTGACCACCAACACCGGTAGCGGCTTATCGAGTCGCGCAATAGAATTACTGGAAGATGATGCAGCGCCGCTGCTTGCCGCACCGGACTCCATTGCCAATCAGCGCATTCCAACGGTACCGCGAGACCTGAGGAGCCTGATCTATGGTCCGACCACAGCCGAGCTGTTTTGGGAGGCATCAGTCGATAACAGTGGTGTTCGCGGTTATGAGGTCTATCGGGACGATGTGCTGGTCCAGGACAGCGATGGTCGAAGCTTATATCAGACCAACCTGCAGCAAGGCCGAACCTATCGTTACCACGTCATCGCCTATGATGACGAAGGCAATCGCTCGGCGGCAACAGCCCCGCATTTTGTATCGCTCACCGGTGCACCCCAACCTGGCGCCGCAGCACCCGGTCAACCAGCACCACTGCCCGAGCCGCCACCACGGCCAGAAATAGTGACACCACCGACACCCATATTGCCCGGCACGCCAGGCGGTATACGGCACGATGTTTACTCCACCACATCCGCCGAGATCTTCTGGAATGCGGTCACGGGTGCCTCTGCCTACGTCGTCTTAAGAGACGGCACACAGGTGCAGCAAAGTGATGCTGTCAGTTATTTTGTTGATTCACTGGCACCGGGCTCCACCACGGCATTTGACGTCTACTCGCTGTCTGCCAATGGTCAACGTTCTACGGGTGCTGCTACCACCGTGGTGAACACGGCGAACCCTATCGTGGTTCCGCAACCGGCACCGCAGCCAGCACCCCAACCGGCACCGCAACCAGAGCCGCAGCCAGCACCCCAACCAGCGCCACAGCCTGCTCCGCAACCAGTACAACCGGCACCGCAGCCAATACAACCGGCACCGCAGCCCGTGCCGACACCATCGGTCACTCAAAACCGTATTGTGTTTGCACTGATCAACGCCAAAAACAATACAGTCGTCAGTCAGTACAGCAACATCGGTAACGGCTCGGTCGTCAAGAAATCAGGTCTGCCATCGGGCAACGTGAATATTGAAGCCCGCGTACAAACTAACGTCGCTATTGATCGTGTGGAATTTGGCTACAACGGAAAGGGTAAATTCAGAACGGAAAAAGTGTTTCCGTATGCACTCTTCGGAGATCGAAACGGCAATTATATGGGTAAGTCTTTACGCAAGGGCAAAAACTCGCTGGTCGCGAAAGTCATTTTAAAAAATGGCTCATCGTTCGAACGAGAGATTTCATTTACCTATAACTGACACCGCGCGTTAACACAGCTCGACCGCCACTAAGGCTGGTCGAGCAGTTCAATCCAGTGATACACCGTTTTCGCGGTACCTGACTGCAGGTGGAGCTGGCACCCGATGTTGGCTGTGGCCACGACATCAGGCAGACCAGCCTCGATAGCATCTACCTTATTTTTTTTCAGTTGCGCTGACAGCTTGCGCTGAAAAATAGAATACGTACCAGCAGATCCGCAGCAGGTATGGGCTTCGGCAATCGGAGTTAAGTCAAAACCTGCGTTGGTTAGCAGCGTCTCGGTCACCCCCGCTAATTTCTGACCGTGTTGTAGCGTACACGGCGGGTGAAACGCCACGCGACCGAATTTATCGGCATCGAGTTTTAACGCCGACAGATCCTCTGCTGCCAACACCTCAATAGGATCTTTCGCTAACGCCGATACCCTTTGCGCGCGTTCGCGGTAGACGGAATCGTCTCGCAACACATGCCCGTAGTCTTTAACCATGACACCACAACCGCTGGCGGTAACAAGAATGGCCTCAGCACCCGCCTCTATCGAAGGCCACCATGCGTCAATATTGGCTCGCATCCAATTTTTGCCGTCATCCTGATTGTTCAGATGATAATTGATAGCACCGCAACAACCCGCCTGATCAATCGCGAGCAATGAAATGCCGAGTTTGTCGAGTACCCGCGCGGTAGCTGCGTTAGTCGCTGGCGCCATCGCCGGTTGCGCACATCCATCCAGCACCAGCATCGTGCGGTTGTGGCGAGCCGCAGGCCAGGTACCGGCATCCCGTTGCACCGGAATGCTGCTTTTGATAAAGCCCGGCATCACACCGCGTACGGCCTGGCCGAGTTTCACCAATGGCGCTATGCGTTTGCGGTACGGCAATACGTGCTGAATAGCCTGACGTAAAAGCCGTTGCGGTAAGGGACGACTGACTTGCTCTTCAACAATTTCACGACCAATGTCCACAAGTTGTCCATACTCAACGCCCGACGGACAGGTGGTTTCGCAATTTCTGCATGTCAGGCAACGGTCGAGATGCAACTGGGTTGATGCCGTCGGTGTGTTGCCTTCCAACACCTGCTTTATTTGATAAATTCGACCTCGCGGACTGTCGAGTTCGTCGCCCAGCAAGTTGTACGTAGGGCACGTTGCCAGACAAAAACCACAATGCACACACTTACGCAAAATGGTTTCAGCATGCGCCACCTGCGGATTACCATCGTACTTGGCATCAATCTGCGTTTGCATCAGGCTCGGGTTTCCGTATGAAAATGATCGGGGTTAAAGACCCCGTGAGGATCAAACGACTGCCTCACCGCACGGTTCAGTGACAACAGCGTATCGTCAAGTGGCTGGTAACGTTGCGCCGCCGGATCTGAATGTCGATAGCAGGTTGCCGATGCGCCCGCAGCTGCACACGCAGCAAAGACAGCCGTTGGCGCTTCGTCCGTGATGAGCCAGCGTTGCGCGCCACCCCAATCGAGACACCACTGCCCGACCAGCGGTAATGCCGGTGCATAGTCAGCAATGGAGATTCGCCACAGACTATTTGCATCGCCATCACTGGCTGCAAAAAACGGATGGGTCAGATTTTTGATGGACTGCCAGAACGCGGCGTCATCGTGTAACACCTGACCACCGAGTCGTTGTACCGATGCATCAACGCTCGCCTGACTGCCAGAGAGCCTGACAAAACGTTGCTTGTCTATCACCACCGATGCTGATACCGGCAGGGGTTGCCGTGCTAACTTAATTTGTGGTGCAAGGTCATTGGGTGTCTCCTGCTCGAAAACCAAGGTGGTTTCTGTCTCTGGTCGTGGCAGCACTTTCATTGAGATATCGAGAATGACACCCAAAGTACCGCGTGCACCGGTCTGCAGTCGCGAGACATCATAGCCCGCTACATTTTTCATTACTTCGCCACCAAATCGCAGATGCTCTCCCTGACCGTTAATAACACTGGTGCCAAGGACAAAATCGCGTGCAGAACCGGTGTAGGGGCGTCGCGGCCCGGACAATCCACACGCAATCACACCGCCGAGTGTGTCTTGCTCTGCAAAGGTTGGTGGTTCAAAGGGCATCATTTGCCCCTGTTCAGACAGTGCCTGAGTTAACGCCGCGATCGTGGTGCCGGCTTTGGCAGTCACGACCAGCTCGGTGGGCTCATAGGAGACAATGCCTGCATACGCTGACAGGCTAAGCGTCTGGGCCGCGCTTGGCGGTGCCAGAAAAGCCTTGGTGTTATTGCCGACAATACACAACGTCTCTTTGTGTTGTGCCGCAGAAGTTACCTGCGCTTGACAGTCTTTTATAAAGTCGTCGGTATCCATGTTCAGAAGCGTTCCAGATTCGGATGTGGCAATTGCCCCTTGTGCACGTGCATGGCGCCAAACTCCGCACAACGCTGTAGCGTCGGTACCGCCTTGCCGGGATTTAACAGGCCCTGTGGATCAAACGCTGCCTTGACGGCATGAAACTGCGTCAGTGTTGCCGGATCAAACTGCACACACATCTCATTTATTTTTTCCATACCTACGCCGTGTTCGCCCGTCACGGTGCCGCCAACCTCAACACACAATTGCAAAATACGGCTACCGAGCTCTTCAGTGCGTTCGAGTTCGCCAGGGATGTTGGCGTCAAACAAAATCAACGGATGCAAGTTACCATCGCCTGCATGAAATACATTCGCGATGCGTAAACCATACTCATCTGACAACGTATCCATGCGCCGCAGCACGGTCGGCAGATGTCGTCGCGGTATAGTGCCATCAATGCAGTAATAGTCAGGTGAGAGTCTGCCGACTGCCGGAAATGCTGACTTTCTGCCTTTCCACAACTGGAGACGTTCTGCCTCGCTGGTGGCGATATGTTGGCTGGCGGCGCCGCAGCGTTCAAACACACGGGTCACCTGTTGTATTTGCGCATCAACCTCCGCTTCCATGCCATCGAGTTCACACAACAAAAGCGCTGCAACGTTCGTGGGGTAACCGCATTGCGCAAACGCCTCGGCCGCCTCAATGGCAGGCCCATCCATCAGCTCCAAACCCGCCGGTATGACTCCTTCTGCGATAACAGCACCGACAGCTTCACCGGCTTCTTCGACCGTATCAAATGCCGCCATGATCAGCCGGGCAACTTCTGGCACAGGTAACAGCTTCACGGTTATTTCAACGGTAACCGCCAACATACCCTCAGAGCCCGTTAACAGTGCAAGTAAGTCGTACCCGGCGCTGTCGAGTGCGGCTGAACCGATAGTCACCAGATCACCATCAATAGTGACAACCTTCACCTCAAGGATGTTGTGCACGGTTAGCCCGTATTTCAGGCAGTGAACGCCGCCTGAATTCTCGGCGACGTTACCTCCGATCGAGCAGGCGATTTGCGAGGACGGGTCGGGTGCGTAGTAAAGGTTATGTGGGCGAGCAGCGTCAGAGATAGCAAGATTACGCACTCCCGGCTGTACGCGAGCAACGCCGTGTTCGGCGTCCAGTGACAGTATTTGATTAAATTTGGCCAATCCCAAAATAATACCGTCTTCGTGAGGTAACGCGCCGCCCGACAGACCGGTGCCTGCCCCTCTTGCGACTACCGGCACCTGACGCGAGCGCGCCCAGCGAAGAATGGCCTGAACCTGCTCGGTAGTCTCCGGCAGTACAACCAACAACGGTGTCGCCCGCATTGCTGTGAGTCCGTCTGACTCATAAGGAATGAGCTGCTCGTCGGTGGACAGAATGGCGCTGTCATCCAACAGTTGCCGCAATTCCTCTGCGTACTGCTCTCGTCTGGCTTGGCGATCTTGCGGGGAAAACCGGGGTGTGCCTGATCGATCAACATCTGACGTTTGCGATGTGGCCCCCGATGCGCCCCCTGAGGTGAACTGTTCCTGTGCATTGTCCAAAAGACGTGCCTCCAAATGATGCAGTGTTATGTGGGCGTGTGCCGCTGGCACCGCTGATCTTATATTGATTGGAATATTATAGTGACAGACCCGTATAATAGCGGACTGTGTCACCACAGACCCGTGAAGCCCGGTCATGAATACGTACGGGGTTTAGCCTGTATCGGTTGGCTGATTACACCCTGTGACCATTGGACCCTGATCGCCAGCCCCTGATCGCCAGACCCTGATCAAAAGCCTTGTGATCAAAAGCCTTGTGATCAAAAGTCTGGTGATCAGCAGACTTGTGGCCATTGGATACCCGGCGCGGCACAACTCACGTTGCACAGCCAGTAATGCACAGCCAGTAACGCACGGCCAGTAACGCACGGCCAGTCACTTGCGACCGGTTGGACTCGGCCAGCAGCATCTGGCCAGTAGCATCTGGCCAGCGGCATCCGGCCAATAAAACCCGACCAGTGGAATACGGTCGGCAGAGCGACGAGCCAGCAAGTAGCCAAGCGGACGTGCGGGCGAATGTGCGGGCGAATGTGCGGGCAAACGAAAAAGCATAAAACAATAAAGACCGGTTCCCACGGCAACATCCGTTCACAGGATCCATGCTGAAACCGGTGCCAAGACAATGACCAACACAATCTATGCAGCTCGCAGCCCTGTTCAGGCAGCCTTGGCCAGGCAGTGGCCAACATGCACGTGGCCGCGCAGACCGCGGGGTGTCTGCATGATCGTTGGTTGTCTGGTAAGACCCAATTACTCACTACTACTTTAAGAAAAGGATAATCGCCTTAATGCGCCGTAACCGGAACGCCAAAATAATTGCCACGCTCGGACCTGCGAGCAACAGTCCCGTACGTATATCGCAGCTGTTCGATTCAGGCATTGATGTCTTTCGCCTGAACTTCAGCCACGGCGAGCACGCCGATCATCAAAAGACAGCACAACATATCCGCGATGTCGAGGAAGACCGCGGTCGCCCGATCTCTATTTTGCTCGATCTACAAGGCCCCAAGCTCAGAGTCGGCAGTTTTGCCAACGGCTCAAAAATGCTGACCAGTGGTCAGCATTTTCAGTTTGACCTGGATGACAAGCCCGGTGACGATGAACGCGTCCAGCTGCCTCACCCCGAAATCTTCAGCGCGCTGGAGCCGGGTTCAAATTTATTGATTAACGACGGCAAAATTCGCGTACAGGTCCTTCGCTGCGACAGTCATTCTGCTGAAGTTCAGGTGGTTGTGGGTGGAGAAATCTCTAACAACAAGGGCGTGAATGTGCCAGACATTTACTTGCCCATTTCGCCATTGACCGAAAAAGACCGTGAAGATCTCGCGTTTGGCCTCGACCTCAATATTGACTGGGTTGCCATGTCATTCGTGCAACGCGCCGAGGACATGGAAGAAGGACGCCGCCTGATCGAGGACCGCGCACTGTTGATGGCCAAGCTCGAAAAACCCTCAGCCATCACTCATCTTGAGGCAATCGTAGAACAATCTGACGCAATTATGGTCGCACGTGGTGATCTCGGTGTGGAAATGCCACATGAACGGGTTCCCATTATTCAAAAACAAATATTAAAAGCCTGCCGGCAGGCCGGAAAACCCGCAGTGGTTGCAACGCAGATGCTCGAATCCATGATCGAGTCACCCGTCCCTACCCGAGCGGAAACGTCGGACGTGGCCACAGCAGTGTATGATGGTGCAGATGCTGTGATGCTGTCCGCAGAAACAGCGGTCGGAAAGTATCCGGTTGAGGCGGTAACCGCCATGGAGCGTATCATTCGTGAAGTGGAGCGAGACCCGTACCAGCGTAAATTATTTGACGCGGCTTATCCGGTACCCGGCAAAAAAGTCGCTGTTGCAGATGCTATTTGTGCATCATTACACCACGCCGCGCAGGTGATGCCGGTGTGTGCGACATTTACTTATACTGAGTCAGGTTTCAGTAGCTTTCGAGCGGCCCGTGAGAGGCCAGATGCACCGGTCATAGGTTGCACTCCCAACAAAAGCACAGCCAGAAGGCTGGCATTGGTCTGGGGTGTGCATGCAGTTCTTCTGACCAAAGATCTCTCCAGTGTCGACGGCATGGTTGAGTGCGCAATACGCACCACGCTTGCTGAAGGATTCGGTGATATAGGCGACCTAATCGCCATAACGGCTGGCATGCCGTTTGGACGAAAAGGCACGACGAATATGTTGCGCATGACGCGGCTGAAGGATCTCGAAAACACCTAACAGAGAGCCTGAACACGGTTTGTATGTTCACGCCAAAACAGATCAACTGTGGAGACTATCTCTATGTTTCTGGATGTACACGAATCGTTAACAACACAAGGCGCACCCCTGACTGCAACCCTGACTGCACCCGGGGATGCACCCATGACCGCATCCCGGGCCGCACTTGAGAACAGACCTGCGCGGCTGAACAAAGCTGCGCACAACCCGGTCGCTCATAACCCGGTTTCACAAAACCAGGCTATCGTTCGCGCTACCGACTCAGCGCCAACCGGCCGCGGCGGTCACAGCTCAGCCGGTCTGTCGACCTCTGGCTCAACCCCACGCGCAGCCAAGCTGGTCGCCAACGTCATCGCGACCGTCGCTCTGGCCATAAGCCTGCTCGCCGGGGTCACACTGTCTGCCCATGCGCAACAAACCGCCAGCGACGACGAAGAAGTCGAAACAGTGCTGCAACGTGAGCGCGTGGTCGCGGTTGAATCAACCGACACGTTACGCTCCTTGTCGAAGACATGGTTTGGCACCGCAGGTTTGTGGCGGCACATTGCAGAATACAACTCACTCGACCCGGCGGTGCCGTTGCTCGACGGGCAATTCATTAAAGTGCCGGTCGCAGCGACCGTGCCACGTCAATTCGCCAGAATCATTTACAGCCACGGCAACAACACCATCACGCGTGCGCCGTTCGAGCGTTCTGGCCTGATCAAAGCCGGCACCAATTCCGCGCCCTCCGGCCAACCCGAGCCACTGAAAAAAGGCGATAAGGTTTATATCAACGACACCATCACGACCGCTGAAGACGGTTTTATCAGTATCGAATTTAATGGCGGCTCGTCAGCCAATCTGGAACCCTCTACGGCCATGACACTGACGACACTCGACTGCCCTGAAAATGCGGATCAGTGTTTGATTGCGCTGGATGTTCCCGAAGGTGTGCTCGGCGTTGATGTCACACCACGTGACGGGCAAACCACCGGATTTCAGATTACATCACCGTACGCGACAGCTGCGGTACGAGGCACCTCATTCGACTTTTCAGCTGAAGAAGGCATTTTACTGGTCGGTGTCACCGAGGGTAACGTCGATGTCATCGCATTTAACCAACCGCTGAACATTGAGCAGGGCTTTGGCGTCAAAACCGAAGAAGGCGAAGCGCCCGGCAAACCGGTTGCTCTCCTTGATGCTCCCGCGTTTTTCTCACACGCCAATCGACTCACCTCAGAAGATCAGGTCAGCTGGGGTCGCTCAGGTGGCGCTGCAGCATACCGTGTAGCGCTGACAAGCGATGAGGCCGGCCAGCAGGTGCTGCAGTCAGCGAATGTTGAAAATGAAGCCTTTTTAATGCCCGATCTGACACCCGGCAATTATTATTTGACCGTACGCGCGCTTGACCCGGATGGCATGGCAGGCTTTGAACGACAGGTACCTCTGACTGTAGCCGGCGTTGACCCTGACGCACCGGTGGCTGCGCTTAACATCACTGACAATGGCACCACTTGGCGCATTAGCGTGGCAGACGCCAACGATGCTGCTGGTGGTTATGAGTTTCAGTTCGCCGACAACGACAGTTTTATTAACCCGATCACCGTCGAGTCAGGTCCGGCAGGCGCTGTTGTCATTGCCAAACCCGAGTCCATAGAGTACGTGCGTGCGCGCGCGGTGTTTACACCGTCCTTGGTATCGTTATTCAGTGACGCTCTGATCGTTCAGTAAACGGTCAAAACACAAAACGGTTAACAACGCGACGGGCAAGCTTAGCTTGCCCGCTGCCCGTTTTGCAGCATTTGCTGCTCAGAACTCGCCCGACAGAAACAGACAAAAAAGAACTACCGCACCGAGACGGTTAATTGGAATACCCTGTGATAGCGGGCAGCTGCAATTTGGTGTCGTCGCAAAGCTCTCGCCAGCAGCTCGCTACCACCTCGCTAGCGGTCTTTCACAAACTTGAAGTCGATAGCCTGGCTCGCTCGAGCCAGCCTTTCCAGAATCTCGTCACCGCCCTTCACCGCGGCCCCCACTGCCAGTATATCCAGCACGGCAATCTGCGCCAGTCGCGACTTGATCGGTGAGAAGATGTCGCTGTCTTCTACCACGTCAACCGTTAGCGTGATATCGGCTGCCGCCGCCAGCGGACTACCCGTGGCCGTGATAGCAACAATGGATGCACGGTGATCTTTGGCAATACTGACCGTGTGCAGCAAATCTGCGTTTCGACCGGATGCCGAGATCGCAAAGACCAACGACCGCTCATTGAGCAGCGAGGCGGCAGCATGTTGAATGTGCGGATCTGAATAGGCAATGGCCGTTTTGCCCAGCCTGAAAAATTTCAATTGTGCATCTTCGGCGACCACACCGGAGCCACCTGACCCGTAAAACTCAACCCTGTCGCACGCCAAATACAAATCAATCACCTGATCGAGTGTCGCATGATTCATTTGATTTTTAACATGCATCAATGACGCAATAGCACCATCGATAATTTTGGTGGACAGCTCCTTTGCGGTGTCATCAACCGATACGTCCTGATAAAAAAACGTACCGCGACTGGCTAAGTCCTGGGCAAGCTTCAGTTTAAATTCCTGAAACCCAACGCAATCGAGCGCACGGCAAAAACGAATGACCGTGGGCTCACTCACTTGTGCACGGCTGGCTATGCTCTGAATTGAGCTTTGCACACTACCGTCGGGGTCGGCGAGAATAACATCGGCAACTTTCTGCTCTGACTTTCGAAGCGAGTCGCGTCCTGATTTAATCTTGGCTAGCATCTGACCACTGCGGTTGGTGACTGGGTACGGTTATTACATGGCGTGGTACAAGGTAACAGGAACCGCACGCTGCTGGAAGACCGCAGCCACCGGTGTCGCCATCGGGTCGCTTCCGCGAATAGCGGCGTCCAACACGTCAGCTTTTGACTCGCCAGTTAGATGAAAGATGATACGCCTGCTGTCGAGCAACGCTGCCAGCGTTAATGACAGTCGGGTGTGTGGCGCTTCAGGCGGTACCGTTACCATACACCGGGCATCGGTGTTGAGATCAAGCCCGTCTGCCAGATTATTCATACCGGGAAACAGCGACGCCGTGTGGGCATCGTTACCCATTCCCAAAATAACCACGTCAAAGGGCGTTGGCATGGCAGCCAACCGCGCCTCACACTGGCGAACACGCGCAGCCTCATCGGCTTCATCCACGAACAGACTGACAAACTGTGCGTTGGCGGCAGCACCGGTCAGCAGATGTTTGGCCACCAGACCTGCATTGCTGTCCGCATGGTCTTCAGGCACCTGACGCTCGTCAGCCAACGTGATCATGACCTGCTCCCATGCAAGGCTATGTGCCGCCAGCGCCTGAAAAAACGGCACCGGTGTACTGCCACCGCTGACCACCAGACTGGCTGTACCTCTGGCCGCAATGGCGTCGTTTAAATAGCCGGCCACATCACTCGCAAGCTGCTGCGCGAGCGCATCGCCATTGGCGGCATCGACTCGATGATACGTACTCATAGGTTTCTGCTCACTCTTCGTACCACGTTAAGCCTTCACGGCTGATCAGACCACTGGCTGCCGCAGGTCCCCAACTACCAGCGGTATACCCTTTGGGAGGTTGCGAGCTTTGGTCCCACGCATTTCGAATAGGATCAATCCATTCCCATGCCGCTTCCACTTCGTCACGGCGCATAAACCAGGTCAGGTCGCCGCGAATGATATCCATAAGCAGCCTTTCATAGGCAATCATCTGGCGCTTTTTAAAGACGTCGTTAAAATCCATATCAAGATGCACAGGCTGCAGGTGCATATCGTCACCCCAGGCTTTCACGTACACCCTGAATTTAATACTCTCTTGTGGCTGCAACCGAATGACCAGCTGGTTGGGCGTAGAGAAACCGTCTGCCGTTTCATACACCGAGTGCGGTACTTTTTTGAAGTTGATGATGATCTCGGTAATTTTGTCTTCAAGACGTTTACCGGTACGCAGAAAAAACGGTACACCGGACCAGCGCCACGAATTGATTTCAGCGCGGATTGCAGCATAAGTTTCGGTGTGACTGTCATCCGGAATATCGTCGTTGTCGAGATACCCCGGCACCGCCCCATCAGCATAGGCACCGGCCTTGTATTGTCCGCGTACGGTGTTATCGAGGATTTCGGTTTTCGTCATTTGCCGCAACGAGCGCAACACCTTGATTTTTTCGTCGCGCACCGCGTCCGGGTGGTTGGTTGCCGGCGGCTCCATTGCCAGAATAACCAATAACTGCAACAGGTGGTTCTGCACCATGTCGCGCAGCGCTCCGGTCTGATCATAAAATTTTCCGCGACCCTCTACACCGAGCTTCTCGGCAATGGTGATCTGAACATCACTGATGTGCTCGCTACGCCACAGCGGTTCGAACAGCACGTTACCAAAACGCAGCGCCAGCAGGTTCTGGACGGTTTCTTTACCCAGATAATGATCGATACGGAAGATCTGTGATTCCGAAAAGTACTTGGCGAGTTGATCGTTAATTTCCTGAGCTGTCTCAAGATCACGCCCTAACGGTTTCTCAAGTGCTACCCGACTACCGGGCGTCACTAGCCCTGCCTCGTGTACGCCCTGACAGATACGGTTAAACAAAGACGGCGCGGTCGAGAGGTAAAACACCCGCACCCGACTGGGCTCATCAATCACAAAGTCGACAAGCTGCCGGTAGTCAGCCTGCTCGGTCACATCGACCTGGCGATAATGCACCATGTCGAGAAACTGATCCCAGCACACCTGATGGAAATCAGACTCGCTGATGTGCGAGCGCGCCTCGGATTCCATGATTTCCCGAAACTCTTCGGCGCTGTGTTCTGCTCTGGCAACAGCTACAATTCTGGAGTCCTGTGGTAACTGCCCCTCGCAATGCCTGAAATACAACGCTGGCAGCAATTTGCGCATGGACAGGTCGCCCGTACCGCCGAACAAAATGAAATCGAACGGTGAAACAGGTCCCGTTTTTCTGGCATCTGGCGTGCCTGCAGTATTACCAGCATCAGTTGTTGGGTTCATTTTTGGCCCTGAATATGTCAATAGGTACTTAAATTACTTTACTAATTTCTGAAAAATACGTTATTTATCAGTATTTTTTGTGTGTATATTACAGTTTTTGGCTGAGAGAGTAACTGTGTTTCTGTATTTTATGTAGTATTATTACCTCAATAAAGTACTCACTC
>CALDUO010000154.1 GCA_937923745.1 uncultured Granulosicoccaceae bacterium | reverse complement strand
ATAGAGCTCACAACCGGGAAAGAATGCAACGAGACAGTTGCCCGCAGAAAAATCATGGGTGCAATAACGCCGGCAACCATTACGCCACCCGGCAATACGCAAAAACCCCCGACACAAGTTTGCTAAAACCGCGACGCTCGTGCGCAAAAAAAACGCAACGCTGGCCGAGCTTAGGCTTCTCGCGTGGCTGCCACCGACACCAATACCCGCGCTGGACTGTTACTTTTTCGTCGCATAAAAATGTGCCGATAGCTTACGTACTGCAACGCGGCAAAGAACGGTAAAAACAGCACCCCTGCCACCAGTGCCAGGCCACTGAATAACAGCATAAAAATAAAAGTAAATAACGGTGCATAACCCACAATGAGCAACACCAGACGATTTCGCTGCTCGCCCTTGCGTGCGACTACCGCCCCTTCCAGCAACGACAGCTCATGGAAGATTAACAGTGGCATCAACAGCCACATGCCGCTGACAGCAATTGCGGCAAACAGAAAAAAGAACCGCACCGCCGCTGGCGCCAGCCACAACAAAGACAGAAACATTTGTCCTTCCGTGTAAGCCGGTGGTTCGCTCGGTGGCGACAACAAACTGCCAAGCGCGAGTGCCGCGAGTACAAACAGACTGCTGATCACGGCTATGAGCAACAGCGGGATCGTGGTGCGTTGTAACAAAGCGACAGCATCAACGATGGTCAGGCGCTCACTGTCGTCGGAGACGCGGGCCGCGGCAATTAACAGCACCAGAAAAAAGCAGCAGATCAGCACACCGAGCGGCAGCGACAAAAAACCCATATCGCGCGTGAACCAGCTGACACCCACATAGGCGGCCGTCAGCACCAGGAACAACCAGGGGCGGCGGAGCACCAGAGCCTTTGCTTCAGACATCCACTCGGGAATGTCGCTGATTTCTGCGGTATCGGGTTCGAGAGATTGAGCCATATCTGTTGATTGTGTCACACCGGCACCTTGCGGTCTGCAAGAACCCAATGCAATCAGTAGTTTGTTCTATTAAACTGTCGCAACTTTTCTGCCGATTGCAGGCCGACATTACGTGGATGACTCCATAGAGCAACACTCGCCCTATCGCCGTTTTACGGTCGAACAATGGGCAGAGCTACGCCACAAGACACCGCTGCCGCTCACCGAAGACGAGCTGGAGCAGCTGCGTGGCATCAACGTTAAAGTCTCTATTGACGAAGTGGCACAGGTGTATCTGCCGTTATCGCGCCTGCTGAGCTTATACGTTGAATCGGTGATGGCGCTCAATCGGGGCACGCGCCAGTTTATGGGCGTCGAATCAGGCAAGGTGCCCTTTATTATTGGTATTGCCGGGTCTGTGGCCGTGGGCAAGAGTACCGTTGCCCGTATTCTGCAAACACTGCTCAAACGCTGGCCCGAGCATCCCAAGGTTGACCTCGTCACCACCGACGGCTTTCTGCACCCGACAGCCGAGCTGGAGCGTCGCAATTTAATGCATCGCAAGGGCTTCCCGGAGAGTTTTGACAGAGCTGCGTTACTGCAGTTTATGTATGACGTAAAAAGCGGGCGCAGAAACCTGCGGGCTCCGGTCTACTCGCACTTGCACTACGACATCATGCCCGATCAGTTTGTGGAAGTAGACCAACCCGACATCCTGATTGTCGAGGGACTGAATGTGCTGCAAACCGGCAGACCCGGCAAAGGCGAACCGCTGACCTTCGTATCGGACTACTTTGACTATTCCATTTACATTGACGCTGACAGCGAGATTATTCAGCAATGGTATGTGGAGCGGTTTCTGTCGTTACGCGAAACCGTGTTCCGTCAACCTGACGCCTACTTCAAACACTTCGCCGACCTCGATACCGAGGAGGCGACGAGCACCGCAAAAGATATCTGGCGCACCATCAATCACGTTAATTTGGTCGAGAATATCCTGCCCACCCGACAACGCGCCAAACTTATCTTGCACAAGGGCGATAACCACGCCATTGATTGGGTTGAGCTACGCAAGCTATAAGCCGCAAATGCTGCCGACTGTCCACGATACTCTGTAAGGGGATCGCAGCGCTGCGGTATACCGGTTACCAGCCTTACCTAACCCTCTATCGGGTTAGCAAGGCCGTCAACCACTTCAACCGCATCGATCAGTAACAAACCATCCGGTGGCATGACAATCTTGGAAGACCGGTTACCGCCACCGACAATTATCTGCTCACAGGCCATCACCCGTGCATCGACCCAAATGGGTAGCGACTCGGGCAACCCGAATGGTGTCACACCACCGAGTTCCATACCGGTCACCTCACGGGTCACCTCGGGCGGCGCGAACGAGATGCGCCGAACACCGAGCTTTTTGCGCACAACCTTATTCACATCAAGCCGGCAATTCGCCAGCACCAGACACATGGCCTGCTTCGGCTCGCCCTTACTGGAAGCGACCAGCAATGCATTGGCAGATTGCTCAGGCGCATAACCATAGTGCGCGCAAAAATCAGCGGTATCCGCCAGCGCCGGATCACAGTCGATAGCGGTATGCGCAATACCTTTCTCTGCCATAAACTGTGCTACCGCTGAATCAAGTGCCATCTTTGTCTCCCGTCATAGTAACCCTGCGTCCAAGTGTTGCAGAACCGCTGCGAGAACGCCACACTTAGACCCAATGAGTAAAGACAAACCATCCAAGTCAGTGCCGCCAACCGCTACGGACGATACCGGCGCAACAGAGGCGCCCAAAGCTGCAAAGCGCGCAGCCAATAAGTCAGTGCAACAGGTGGCACCTGAAGCGACTCAAGATGCGGCTGCAGATGGCGCTACCGGTGTTGACGGCAAAGACACACCGCCGCCTTTTGATGCCAAGGCATTTCTGTCGAGCCTGACAACACGGCCCGGTGTATACCGCATGCTCGACCATACCGGTGACATCATTTATGTCGGAAAAGCCTCTAACCTGAAAAGCCGGGTGTCGAGCTATTTCCAAAAAAATGTCGACAGCCCCAAAACCCGCGCGCTGGTCTCGCGTATCTGTGGCGTACAAACCACCGTCACCGACAGTGCACGGGACGCACTGATTCTTGAACACAACTTAATCAAAGAACATCGTCCGCGTTACAACGTGTTGCTGCGTGACGACAAGAGCTACCCTTATATTTATATCGCCAACCGTCAGGACTACCCGCGCCTGTCATACCAGCGTGGAGCACGCAAGCTCCCCGGTAAATACATTGGTCCCTACCCCAACGCGTCGGCGGTGAAAAAATCACTGCGACTGGTGCAGAAGCTATTTCAGGTCAGGCAGTGTGAAGATTCGTACTTTCGTAACCGCTCGCGCCCGTGCCTGCAGTATCAGATAAAACGCTGTACTGCACCCTGTGTGCAATACATCAGCAAAGAAGACTACCGCGAAGACGTCACCCGCACGATCAAAATACTGGAAGGAAAAAGCGGCGATGTCATTCAGGACCTGGAGTCGCGCATGGAGACCGCCTCACAGTCACTGGAGTTTGAAGTTGCCGCCAAACTGCGCGACCAAATTGCCAGCCTGAAAGTCGTTAACGATATGAGCGCAACCATGCGGGAGCACGGTAATTCCGACTACGTGGCAGCGCTCACCAAAGGCGGACAAAGCTGTGTGCAGGTGTTTTTTGTGCGTAACGGCATCAACCTCGGCAACAAGGCGTTTTACCCGGCCACACCGCCCGAGAGCAGCAGTGTCGACATACTGAATGCGTTTATTCCGCAGTTCTACCTTGAACACGATGTGCCACGCGAGATCATTACCAGCGAACCGCTCGAAGACACCGAGTTGTTACAAGACGTGTTGAGCGCACGAAGCACAGGAGCGGTGACCATTACCCATTCGGTGCGCGGCTCTCGTGCCAAGCTGCAGTCGCTCGCCATGACCAACGCCGAAATCGCGCTTGATGTCCGGCTGACCTCTCGCTCGGGTATGGCAGCCCGCCTCGACTCACTACGACAGATTGTCGGGCTCGAAGATCTGCCGCAGCGCATGGAGTGTTTTGACATCAGTCACACGATGGGCGAAGCAACGGTCGCGTCTTGCGTCGTGTTTAATGCCGAAGGGCCACTGAAGTCCGACTATCGCAGGTTCAGCATTGAAGACATCACCGGCGGCGACGATTACGCCGCCATGCGACAGGCGCTCATGCGCCGATACACCCGCATGCTCAAAGAGAACCGCCAATCGCCGGACATACTGTTTATCGACGGTGGCAAAGGTCAAATATCCATCGCCGAAGATGTGCTGAAAGAGCTGCAGATAGACGACATCTGCCTGGTGGGTGTCTCTAAGGGCCCTGATCGCAGACCTGGTGAAGAAACGCTCATCCTGGTCAACCAACAAATTGAGCTACAGTTAAGCAATGACTCCCCCGGACTACTGCTGATTCAGCAAATACGCGATGAAGCCCACCGATTTGCGGTGGCCGGTCATCGGGGCAAACGCAACAAGGCGCGCCGACAGTCCATTCTTGAGGATGTACCGGGGTTGGGTCCGAAACGCCGCAAGGCACTTTTAACCCGTTTTGGCGGTTTGCACGCACTCCAGCAGGCCGGTATTGCCGATATTGCGTCAGTTCCGGGCATTAGCGAACAGCTTGCCGAGTCTGTTTACGATATCCTGCACCCAGCCCCAACGCCGAGGTAACCGGCCACCATGCTCATGAATCTGCCTACGCTGCTGACAATCAGCCGTATTGTTCTGCTGCCCATCATTATTATCGTGTTCTACCTCGACTACCAATGGGCCAGACCCCTGTCGTGCGCGATTTTTCTGCTGGCCGGTATCACCGACTGGCTCGACGGTTACCTGGCGCGCAAATGGGGCCAGGAGTCCCGCTTTGGTGCTTTCCTCGATCCGGTAGCCGACAAACTGATGGTCGCCTCCGTACTGATTCTGATGGTGGAGTTCGATAACAGCCCGTGGCTGACCATTCCCGCTATTGTCATCATTGGCCGTGAGATCACCATTTCGGCGCTGCGCGAATGGATGGCGGAAATGGGCCAACGTGGCAAGGTTGCCGTTAGCTGGCTGGGTAAGCTCAAAACCACACTGCAAATTGTTGCACTGGCCATGCTGCTGTATCTGCACCCGTTGTTTGGGTTGCCTATTTATAAACTCGGCATGATCGCACTGTATATGGCGACAGCACTGACCATCTGGTCAATGGTGGCCTACCTGCAAGCCGCCTTCGCCCGACCCGAGTAAGCGCCCTATCACCGGCAATCAACTGTCAATCGCAGACACCCGAAAAACAAAGCGACAATTCATACGTCCAAAGGGTTGACAGTTGCCCTCAACGACATCAAAATACGGGGCTGATTGCGGGAATAGCTCAGTTGGTAGAGCGCAACCTTGCCAAGGTTGAGGTCGCGAGTTCGAATCTCGTTTCCCGCTCCAGATTAAACAACCCCGACTCGCTCGGGGTTTTTTGTTCCAGTCTCACTAACACTGACAGTAAAACCGTTCGGGTACACATCTTGCCCCGCCTTTTGACGGCTTGTGTCGACTTGACGGCTTGTGTCGACGTAACAGGCTTCAGTCCTGCTACAATAGACACGGCTTCGCCAGAATAGAAAGTGCAAGAAAGCGCATGACACAACAACTATAGGCAAGCGCAGCAAAGCACCGAACAGTGACCAAAACGAATCAGGTTGTTTCAACCACTGACCCCCTGATTCTGTACTACAGTATTCTGGAACCGCCAGTAAAACTCAGAGGCTGAGTGGCAGAGTGGTTATGCAGCGGCCTGCAAAGCCGTGGACCTCGGTTCGATTCCGGGCTCAGCCTCCAACAACAACCCCCAGCTGGTTAACCCAGCCCCCTCACCCAAAGCCCGGGTGGCGAAATTGGTAGACGCAAGGGACTTAAAATCCCTCGGTAGCAATACCGTGCCGGTTCAAGTCCGGCCCCGGGCACCA
>CALDUO010000153.1 GCA_937923745.1 uncultured Granulosicoccaceae bacterium | reverse complement strand
CGCGTGTAACGGTTGACGAAGATCATGACTGGCTGCTGCCAAAAACAACCCTTTCTCAACAACAGCCTGCTCGGCGATCGCTTTTTCGGCAGAGATTTTTTCCATCAATCCTGCATTCCTGAATCTCGCCTCAACAAGCTCCATAAAATACCGACGACCACGACGCGCCAGTAACACATTGGTCAGCAGAAACAGTGTCAGCATGGCCCCGGTCATCACAAGATAGTCGATACCCGAGCGAAGGTGTAACACGATAAGCGGCAGGACCAACGGGATCGCGAAGTTATAGAACGACGGTATATACACGCTACCGGCGGCTGCAGTGATCGCAACCATTCCGGCAAACATCGTGGAGATCAACAGAAGGTATTCAGGCGGTAGGCTACCGTAAAACATAACCGGCAACACGCCCCATGCCACACCCGCGATAGCAGACGTGATGCAGTACAGCAACGCCCACGGTCCATTGGCAGGTGCCGATTTACCATAATGAAAATAGAACCAAAACACCACCGAGCGGATACCGGTGCTGGTGACAATAAATGCAAGCCAAAGCAGAATCTGGTGGCTGGGCAGGTGACCCCACAGAAAAAATGCCATCACCAGTGCAAACAGGAAAGCCGCCGATACCATGACCGCTCCCTGTTGGTAAATCATGCTGACCTGTTCGGTACGAATCTTCTGATTCAGTGCTTCCATGACAGCGCTCCCCTGCGCATCAGCTCAGTCCAGCCCTCAGTATGTCAGTGAATATCTGCGACGCCAAACGCAACCACCTGGAGCATCGGCTGTATCACAGTTTCTGGTTCGTGTTAGCGCCGTCGGTGTCCTGTAGATACGGTGATTGGTCGGTATCGGCTGTCGGGGCTCAGTCAATCGCGCTACCCTAGGAGGAATCTGTCACCAGGCTGTTCGCATGAACCAGCATCAAGCTACCTACACACAAGGGTCGATCTTCGGTCATTTATCCCTATTGTCCATGACGTCCGCAGTCGGCCTTTTTGCCATTTTTGTGGTTGACCTGGTTGATGTCTTTTTTATCTCGATCCTCGGTGAGGCAACCTTGGCAGCAGCCGTCGGCTTTGCCGGGGTAGCGCTGTTTATCGGCGCTGCCGTGTGCATTGGTATTGCGATAGCGGTTGCAACACTGGTGGCTCAAGCACTGGGAGCCAATGATGAAGAGCAGGCCAGACGACTGTCGACACATGGTTTGATTTACTCACTGTTCTGGACGCTACCGGTCACGGCACTGACGTTGTATTTTGCGCCAGAGTTGCTGTCGTTAATTGGCGCAGAAGGTGAAACACTGGACCTTGCCGTGTCTTACTTTCGTATCGTCGGCGCTTCACTGCCGGTGCTCGGGTTTGCCATGAGTGCAACCGCTATTCTGCGCTCGGTCGGCGACCCAAAACGTTCAATGTGGTCCACACTGTATGGTGGCATTATCAACGCTGTGCTGGATCCGCTATTTATTTTTGGTTTGGGCTGGGGTTTAAACGGCGCAGCGGTCGCATCCGTTATCTCCCGGGTGACCGTCGCGGGTGTGGCACTATCTGGATTGGTTCGCCAGCATGACATGCTGGTCAAACCCTCGTTGCCCCATTTTGTTGCCGACATCAAAAAGCTCAATACCATCGCGATACCGTCGCTGATCACCAACTTGTCAGCGCCGGTGGGCTCGGCTTACGCCACCGCACAGATGGCACGTTACGGTACCGACGCAGTCGCGGCGGCCTCTGTTATTGGTCGTATCACACCAGTGGCTTTCGCCGGATTGTTTGGACTTTCAGGAGCCGTCGGGCCGGTTGCTTCGCAAAATTTTGGTGCCAATCAACTGCACCGAGTGCGGGAGACCTTGATTGCCAGCCTAAAATTTACCGTGCTATACGTTATTCCGGTGAGTATCCTTTTGTTCTTTACGCAGGATGTATTGGTCGGTATCTTTGACCTTGACGGTGAGGCGGCAGCATTACTGAAGTTTTATGCAACCTTTATCGTGATCAGTTATTTGCTCTATGGGTTACAAATTGCCGCCAATCCCATTTTCACGTCATTGCAGCACCCCGGGTTGTCGACGGTGAGTAACATGACACGGGATATCATTTTGACAATACCGCTCATTACGCTGCTCTCGGGCCTGTTCGGTGCGCATGGCGTGCTGGCGGGTCAGGCTGCTGCCAATTCGATTGCCGGCATTGCGGCATTTGCAGGTGCGTTGTGGCTCACGCGCAGAGTCGAGCAAGGTCTGCCTATAAGCTTTCGACTTCCGGGCCGACACCTATTAAAACACTGCCATCATCATCGGGCTATCGCACCCGGTGTACAACATAGAGGACACTAAACCGTGCAAGTCATCAGTGGCTTTGATCGCATTGGCGAAGAAAACGCCTTTGCTGTTTTGGCGCGTGCCAACGCACTCGCAGCAACCGGCAAAAGCGTCATTAATCTCGGTATTGGGCAGCCAGACTTCCCAACGCCTGCCAACATCGTTGATGCCGCTGTAAAAGCACTGCACGACGGTCATCACGGTTATACCCCTGCCACCGGCATCCCTGAACTCCGTGAAGCGGTCGCCAGTGATTTAACCACCCGCTACAACACCGCCGTCAGCGCAGACAATGTCATGATTATGCCAGGCGGCAAAGTCACGATGTATGCCGCCATTACACTCTTTGGTGAACCGGGTGGCGACATCCTGTACCCGGACCCGGGCTTCCCCATTTATCGATCAATGATCGAATTTACCGGTGCGACACCCATACCCATTCCAATTCGCGAATCCAATCAGTTTGCATTTTCAGCTGATGAGACGTTGGCCCTGCTGACACCGAACACCCGGTTGATCATTCTTAACTCTCCGGCAAATCCGTGTGGCGGTGTTACGCCAAAAGCGGAAATAGACAAACTGGTGGCGGGGCTTGCCGACTTTCCCAATGTCGCTATTTTGTCCGACGAAATCTACGACCAAATGGTCTACGATGGCGAAACACACACCAGTCTGCTGAGTTATCCGGCGATACGCGACCGACTGATTTTGCTCAATGGCTGGTCAAAAACATACGCAATGACGGGCTGGCGACTGGGTTATTCGGTGTGGCCAGACCCGCTCTTTGATGCGGTGCGAAAACTTGCCGTGAACTGCTGGAGCTGCGTGAACGCGCCCGCCCAGTTTGCAGCACTGGAGGCATTGACCGGTCCGCAGACAGCTGTGGCAGACATGATGCGAGCCTTTGACGAACGGCGAGTTGCCGTTGTTGATGCGCTAAACACGTTGCCCAACGTTACCTGTATCACGCCCAAAGGTGCTTTCTACGCTTTTCCGAACGTCAGCGAAACCGGGCTTGGTGCAAAACAGCTCGCATCACAATTGCTTGAAGACACCGGGGTGGCTTTAATCGGTGGCCCTGATTTTGGTATTCATGGTGAAGGGTACATTCGCGTGTCGTATGCCAATTCTTTGGATAATATTCTGGAGGCGGTAGAGCGAATGCGGGGATGGCTGGAACAACACCAGGTGTAGCAGCAGGCTTAACAACCCGGGTGAACAGTCGGGGTAACAGTCACGTGTGACAACCGGACGTAACGACCGGGGTGACAATCGGGGTGACAACTGGCGAGACAGGCGGCGTGACATCAAAAGTGTCAACCAAGGGCACAAAGGGATCGGTGGCCTCCCTGGCCACCTTCGACAGGTTACAACTCCTGCATTCCGGCGACGCCGTGTCTGATACCGTCACCGTCCGTGTCTGGTTTAGTGAACAGAGTCGCACCGACCTCCAACAACATCACTCAATCCCTAGCGACAGACTACGATTCTCCTCAAGAGCATTCTGTAACATTTGTTACACATAGATTGCATCAACGACACTACCCCACATTCAGCTAAACTAGACAGTAGTCCGACAGTAATGCCGGTGCGCGAGAATAAACCGATCCAGCCTCTGATGCCGCAAGGTTTGGCGAGGACCGTTAGCTCAAAGAACACCTGGATAGCGCGCCTGCTGCATCACTGTTGGGACAGAATGAGGCCAACCGGAATTCAGCGTGACTATGCTCTACCACCAAATGACAGACATCGGCACCCGCGTCTACAACCACACGTTTAAGCTGGATCCTATCGTCCGCAGTTTGCTCGATACCGATATCTACAAACTGCTGATGTTGCAGACTATCTGGAAAGAGAATCGGCATGTACCGGTCACATTCTCGTTAATCAACCGCACCAAATCAGTCAAGCTCGCACGCGAAATCGATATCGGCGAGTTGCGCGAGCAGCTCGACCATGCACGCACCCTCAAGCTCACACGTAAGGAATATATCTGGTTAGCCGGTAATACCTTCTATGGGAAGGAGCGACTGTTCAGTGAGGAATTTTTATCGTGGTTCAGGGAATATTCGTTACCCGAATATGATATTCGTATCGAGGATGACCAGTTTGTTATCGACTTCAGCGGTGATTGGGTTGATGTCACTTTGTGGGAAATTCCGGTGCTCGCGATTATCAGCGAACTGCGCTCCCGAGCTGCTATGCGCGATGTTGGACGGTTTGAACTGGACGTGCTCTATGCGCGCGCCAAAGCCAAACTCTGGAACAAAGTCATCAGGCTCAAGGCCCTGCCCGATCTGAAAATTGCCGACTTCGGCACCCGTCGCCGACACGGGTTTCTGTGGCAAACCTGGTGTGCAGCGGCAATGAAAGAAGGACTTGGCCGTAGTTTTATCGGCACCAGTAACATCTTGATTGCGATGGAGCTGGACCTCGACGCCATCGGTACCAATGCACACGAACTACCGATGGTGCAAGCGGCACTGGCGCACAACGATGACGAGCTGTTAGTCTCTCCGTACAAAGTGCTGGAAAGCTGGCAACGTACCTACGACGGTAATCTGTTAATCGTGCTGCCCGATACCTTCGGCACCTCTTCATTTCTGCAACACGCGCCTGACTGGGTCGCTGGCTGGAGTGGTGTTCGCATAGACTCCAAAGACCCGATCCTCGGGGGTGAAGAAATGATCACCTGGTGGAAGGCGCGCGGCGAAAACCCTGCCGACAAGCTACTGATATTTTCTGATGGGCTTGATGTCCCGACCATCGAACGGGTCTATCAACAATTCTCGGGGCGGGTTCGTTTGAGCTTTGGTTGGGGTACACGGCTGACCAACGACTTTATTGATTGTGCGCCACGCAAAAACGATCAGCTCAAACCGATATCACTCGTGTGTAAAGTCACCAGTGCCAACGGTGTGCCGACCGTTAAATTATCCGACAACATCAATAAAGCGACTGGCCCTGCCACTGAGATTGAACGGTACCGGCGCGTGTTTGGCATCGATCAGATTGGCGAGAGTGACGTACAGGTGTAACGCCGCCGCCATTGGCCGTCGCTTTTTCTGTAACGCCGTTGTCGTCTCGTCTGCTGTTGAACAGTGCCGTTTCTGCTTGTCTGCGGTGGCACGACTGTTTAGAACCAGCTGACCAACATGATCTGACAAATGCTGTGGGGCGACTTTCACCCGCAGCCCACTTTTGTGACGCACTGTTACTTTTTTAGCTGGTTTGGCCCTCTTCTGATCCCTTTTTAACCCCCTTGCGACCCCGCTTGCGATCCCTCCTGCGGTCGTTGGGGCGCAAGCGGTCCATCGGTGGTTCAGACCATTGGAAAGCCGCCGGTCTTGGCACTATGCTCCGCTAGTCAGTTAAGCAAAACTTAACACCGGAGTTATAAATTATCGTTTGAATTTTAGTGCCTGCGAGCCGATATTCCTCCCATCAGAAAAACTTGGATATCGGAAACATCATGAACTCAAACGACAACACCGTAGTGGTACTTTCAAGCAACCCAAACCACACGCACAAGCTGCCTTTCGACAGCATGTTCTCTCGCGGAATTTTCGCAAAACTGATGCAAGTGCAACCGGCTAACGAGACTCTGCAAGCGGACACGGCTCCTGCAGGCGACCTGAATAAGCAAAGCGCTGTCGAATTGGATTTTAACCACAGCTTCGCAGCCTGATACTACTTGAGATACCCGTTACTCCAGCGTGAGTTCGGGTATCTCCTGATCGAACAAATACCGGTAACTCTGCCGCGATAACTCTGCCAACTGCGAAGGGTTCGCGGCTAAGGCTTTATAGGCACGTGCGACCTCGGCAAGGGTGATCGCAGGTGTTACCTCACGATCCAGCTTCCCCTGCTGTTGTTCAAACAGAATCTGAAGAAACAATCTCAAACTATAATAATGGGGTTGAGACTGCAGCCGTGGGTTTAACGTGATAGCCGCCAGATCATTTAACAACACACCACTGAGTTCTTCCGAATAGGCCATGTGCGTAAAAAACGCACTGAGCTCCCACAACACATGCTCCTGCATGCGCGGCGATGCCAACCGACGTCCGAATGGTGTGATTGCCACATCGAACCAATCGGGTTTGCTCAGGTTGTCCTGCTGATCGACCAGATGTTGCACCTCATGAAAAGCGGTGATATCGGCGAGCCGGTTATTTAACCGGTTGACGGCCAACGTCAGCCCATCAACAGGCTGACCGGTAATGTCACCGACCGCACGTCGAAGACGGGTCAATACTTGCCCGTTCAACTCAGCCACATACTCGTTAATCAGGTTGCTTTGCAGTCGTCGGGCGATGGATTCGAGTCCGTACACATCCGGCATGCCATCAGGTATCAGTCGTGTTTTTAGCTGTCCGCCGCGAACGGCTGTGCGGGAATCATTACTCACATTGTCGATATTACTCAACAGAATTTGTGCTGAGTTATCACCAATATGAACGCGCCCCAGAACATCTTCCTGAATGCTCAGACCATCAAGACGACGCGTAAAAAACGCCAGATGATCACGACGTGAATCTGAGTAAAGACGTGTCTCCTCGACCTGAAAGGTTAATACCGCATGGGTGGTGCAGGCTTCGCCCTGTGCCTCCGGGCTTCCAAACAACCGGGAAATAAAACGCTCAGGCAGTAGGTCTTCACAACTGGTGACCTCTGCAATCGTGCTCAGGTAATACGGCAGATTATGTTTATACAACGCATCATTCACAGGCTTCACATGCTCGATCACCGACAACGCATCTGCTTCGGTACGTGCCACACGGTCAAACAATACATCGAGTGCAGTGACAACATCCGGATAAGATTCCAGCCGCGCCCGTATCGACGACTGCACTCGCTCTATCTCATTCGCGATTTGCTCACCAACAGTCTCGACAGACGTACCGCTGTTCAGACGTTCATCATCGACTGCATTGGTCGGGTTATCCAACTGCACCGAGCTGCGATTTAGGTTGTGACGAATTTCTGCAACCCGCTGTTGATAAATCAACTCACTCCATTGTGGTATGTCATTTCGAAACAACGAATCGAGATCGCGCTGTTGATAGTGCCCCATCAACGCCTTACCGATGCCGAACAGGGCCAGCAACAGCAACGGGTACACAACCCATGGGCGCGCCATGATTGTCCACAGACGTCCACTGGAATCAGCGCCAAGCCGCTTCTCAACAAGACCGTGAACATCAGCGGGTGTCAATTCATAGGACAGTGCCTCGCGGGATTCTCGATAGACCGTATTTTTACGGGCCAGATAAGTTAACCGTGTCAGCAGACGCAAACCAACAGCCCATCGACGGTACGGCGCTGGCGTCTCCAGCGGATCTTGTAGCACCACGGGTTCATCAGCGGCTGGTGGTTGTTCAGCGGTGGATACCTGTCCAGCCACACTGTGCTCGCGCTTGGCGTGAGACAGATTTTTTCGCACCAGTGCTTCAAACAAGCTCATCAGCGCTGTACCGCCTGACGCACACGTGACAAACGCTGCAACGACTCACCCGATAACGGAGCTGACAATGCCTGTCTGATATCAGTGATATGTTGATCTACTGCCGCAGTACGGGTGTCACGGGTATCTGCCTGCCAACGATCAAACGCTGTCCATGACCATTGAGTAGCAAACTCAGGCAACGCTGCATAACGCTGAATAATTAAATCAAGATTACGCAGCGCCTCATCATTATTGGCCTCTACGAGGTCTTGCATAACCAGCAGCCCCAACGCCACCAACCGATCGCTGTCGAGCAACAAAGGATTCTGGCTGACCTGATCGTACATGACCTGCATAGCCGGTCGGTCACCTATTGTGATGTAGCCTTCCATTAAATTTAATTGCAGAATCAACATGAGGTTCAGGTAACTCTCATGTTCGACAATATCTGCCACCGACAACATCGATTGCGCCATCGCTAACGCTTTCTCCTCTAGCCGAATAGCTTCCCGGGTGTCGTCGAGGAACTCATAGTGCATCAGTGCCAGCGTAATAAAATGATCTAGCGTCGCAACAGTCGTCACTTGTGACAAATGGTAGTCGAGCAGGCTTTCGCTGCAGTCTACATAATTGCTGACCGACTGAGCATTGCCTGCCTGGTATTCGAGTCTTGCCAGCCCATACAGGGCGTTCATCGCCTGATCAGGATCGGGGTTAGACACGCTTGCGCAGAACGTCCTGCGATAATGAACACCGGCTTTATCCGGCTCGTCGTTTTCCATAAAACAGCGCGCAACGGAGAGTTCGGTGCGGGCTTTGGTCACGGCCTCACTTTTGCGCCATCCAAACAGACTGCCATATTCACGCACCAAGTTAACCGTGCCTTCGCAGTCACCATTATCAGACAGCATGATGTTGGCATTACGTACCAGGCGGCTGAGCTCAACACGGAATTCGCCGTCGTCCTGCGGCACGTCCTCAACAGGGCAGTCGACAGGCTGGGCAGCACACTGAAACGGCACAAAGCCCTGACCCGATTCACCGGATTGGGCCGTCTGGGTTTGCAGGTCGGGCGTTAGCTCGATTTGATCTAACCACGCTTGCAGTTCTTCGAGGTTGGACGGTGGTGGTTGGTCACTGGTGGCCTGCCCATCCTGTAACCACTGTTGTACTTCGGCAAGTTGCCTGAGCAGTTTTTGTTGTTCCATCCAGGTCGACAGACCCGACGGTGCCTCCTGCTCGACTTCTGGCATTGAGCGCGTTATAACCGCTGCCGCAACCACCAGGACCAGCACGAAAGCCACGAGCCAGGCGAATAACCGTAATGTCAGACGCCGACGCAATCGCGCCAATGTAGACAGGCGCCTGTCGTGCCGTTTCACCACGCGGCTGCGTGCACTGGCACTCAACTGACGATAGACTTCTGTCGCATCATCGCCCGTCGCAGGTGCTGTTTTTTCGGCTTGCTCGAACTGCCGCCTGAGCTGGTCAACTGACGATGG
>CALDUO010000152.1 GCA_937923745.1 uncultured Granulosicoccaceae bacterium | reverse complement strand
GTCGCGCCACTGGCGTTGCAGCAATTACCGGCATGGATTGCGACCCGCATGAAGGCTGCCGGTCTCAAGCCGAGCGACGCCGCTATTGCGCTGATTGCTGCGCGGGTTGAGGGAAACATGTTGGCGGCTGATCAGGAGATTGAGCGGTTGTCGCTGTTGTTTCCCCATGGCGAGATTACCGAAACCGATGTGATGGCAGCTGTTGGTAACAGTGCCCGATATGCGATCAGCGATTGCGTCGACGCGGCACTGTCTGGGGTGCCATCGCGTGCCGTGACCGTGCTTGAGGGCCTACAGTCCGAGGGTGAGGCACCCATGCTGATACTGTGGTCACTGACGCAGGAAATCAGGGCGGGTGCCCGCGTGGCGCAATCGGTGGCAGCCGGTATGTCGCCGTCAGCGGCCTTTAAAGCCGCTGGCGTCTGGCGCAATCGTGAGGCAGCGTTGTCGAGAGCACTCAAGCGACATAACGAACACAACTGGATTGGCTTGTTGGCGCTGACAGTGCAGGCAGACCGTGTGCTCAAAGGGCACAGCGACGGTGACATCTGGCAAACACTGTCGTCACTGACCACGTGGCTCGCTGGCGTTGAACCACCGGTGTCATTAAGCATCCATCATTAAATTCACAGTCAGCATAAACACAACACAGGTATGCGCATGAACATAACACCCGTTAAGGAGCTGCTACACGCGTCCGGTCAGACGTCGAGCCTGATAGGCGAGACCGTCAGTGTGCAGGGCTGGGTCAGAACCCGGCGTGATTCCAAAGCGGGGCTGTCGTTTGTAGCGCTCTACGACGGGTCGTGCTTTGATGCTGTGCAATTGGTGGTGCCTGCAACGCTGGATAACTACACATCAGTGGTGCTGAACATGACCGCAGGTTGTGCCATTACTGCAACCGGTACGCTGGTTGAATCTGAAGGCAAGGGTCAGAGCAGTGAAATTCAGGTGACCGACATTGCATTAATCGGTGGTGTTGAGAACCCCGAGACCTACCCCATCGCCAAAAAACGTCACACGTTTGAGTATTTGCGTGAGGTGGCCCACCTGCGTCCGCGCACCAATGCGTTTGGCGCAATCAGTCGGGTCAGAACAACACTCGCCAATGCTGTGCACCGTTACTTCCATGAACGTCATTACCACTGGGTGAATACACCGATCATCACTGCCAGTGACGCAGAGGGTGCCGGTGAGCTGTTTCGGGTGAGTACACTTGACTACGTGAATTTACCCCGTAACGAGCAGGGCGCTGTGGATGTCTCGCAAGACTTTTTCGGGCGCGACTCGTTCCTGACCGTGTCCGGTCAGCTCAATGCCGAAGCCTATGCCATGGCGCTGAGTAAGGTGTATACCTTTGGCCCTACATTTCGTGCTGAAAATTCCAATACCAGCCGACACCTTGCAGAGTTTTGGATGATAGAGCCTGAGGTGGCGTTTGCTGACCTGAATGACAATGCAAACCTCGCCGAAGACTTTTTAAAGTATCTGTTTCGTGCCGTGTTGGATGAGCGCGAAGATGATATGGCGTTTTTTGCACAACGCATTGATAAACAGGCAATTGAACGACTGACGCAGGTGATAGACGCTGACTTTGAGCGTATGGATTATTCTGACGCCATTGAGATCTTGAAGGCCAGCAAAGAAACGTTTGAGTTTCCGGTGAGTTGGGGGCTGGATTTGCAGTCGGAGCATGAGCGTTTTCTGACCGAAAAGCATGTGGGCAAACCCATTGTGCTAATGAACTACCCCAAAGATATCAAAGCGTTTTATATGCGCCTTAACGATGATGAAAAAACCGTGGCAGCCATGGATGTGCTGGTGCCCGGCATAGGCGAAATTATCGGTGGCAGCCAGCGTGAGGAACGGTTGGATTATCTGGATAAACGACTTGCCGAGCACAACCTTGGCGAATCACTGTATTGGTACCGCGACCTGCGCCGTTACGGTACGGCACCTCACGCAGGATTTGGGTTGGGGTTTGAGCGCGCCATCAATTATGTGACCGGTATGGAGAATATACGTGACGCCATACCCTTTCCCCGTACCCCCGGACACGCTGATTTTTAAGTGACTTGCGAACTCGTGAATCTGGCGTTATGCTGTGAAAAGACATCAACTAAAAGGAGTTAGCTTATGTCTCTTTCCATGCCTTTCTGTGTTCGCCAATGGTGTTATCAAACGTCGGTGTATCATCAGCGCTTTAATCAATCGTACCATCAACGTGTCAACAACCACTCACGCATCGTCCGCTCCGGCCAGCCCAAGATGCCCGTTCCGGTAACCACTCGTCACACGCAATCGGGCTTTACGCTTGTTGAAATCGCTATCGTATTGGTGATTGTGGGTTTAATTCTCGGTGGTGTTATGAAAGGCCAGGCACTTATCGATAACGCTCGGGTTCGGTCTTTAGCGACAGATGTCAGCGGTATTCAAACCGCGTGGTATTCCTTTCAGGATCGTTATCGTTCGTACCCAGGTGACTTTCCGAATGCATCGGCCCAAATCGACAGTGCCGCCAAGTCGGGTAACGGTAACGGCAAAATCGACGATGACCAGGAACGCGCCAGTGTTTGGCAACAGTTGTCGTTAGCAGGCTTTATTACCGGTAATTTCGACGGAAGCGGTGCGTCAGCCGGTACCGCAACCGACGTCGACTGCAGCGAGAGCACCTGCCCGCGCAACCCGTTTAACGGTTTTTATAAAGTCAGTTACGGTGCACAAGCCGAGAACGCCGGTGGACCCGCCAACGAGATTTTTACGGGTGATCAAATACCGGTCAATATACTCGCCCAACTCGATATTCGGTTAGACGATGGCGAACCGGACAGCGGACGCTTTCGTGTACACCGTGCCTTCACTCAAAACTGCACACGTAATGGCCAGTGGGATGTTGCTACCGGTCATGCAAACTGTGCGGGTGTCTTGCGCGAGTAGGGTTCTCAGGTAGGATGCCCCCAGTACTTTGCCAAGAACTTTGCCCAAGTACTGTGCCCAAGAACTGTGCTTAAGTACCGTGCCCAAGTGCCGTATTCGGAGGCAGCCGCTATACCTGCGTTTAATACCTATTGGGTATAGCGGCTGATATAAGTGCTGTCAGCCCAAATGAGTTGTCAGAACAGCCGGTGTTTTGCGCTTAATGGGTTGGCACGTCACATGAGAAAACCCGTGTGATTGGGTCAGGGGTTAACCCGAACCGGCCATGCGTAATGCTGGCTGGTTATTTCCTGAATGGCGGTTTGTCCGAACCCCGTATTGAGTGCCCACGCGTTAAAGTCTGGTCGGATAGCAAAAGTAGTTGACGACCAGTATTGATCCCACGGGAAGTCGGCAAAGTTGTTGCCACTGTACGGAATGCCGCTCGCCAGAGCAGGCGTATTGTTGGCAAAATCAACGAGACTCTGTAACTCTTTTATATTGGGTAGACGCCAGTCGCCAACAACACTGCCATCATTCAATGAAGGACACGGGCCGCTGTTTGCCTCCAGCGCACGGGCATAGTCGACGGCGTTCGGCCAGGTGTGCCGTACAATACAGTCGCGTAAACCCATCCACACCAGTCCGGTCAGGTTATCCCGAAAACTGCCATCACCGTTGTCGGTAAAGCGTTCACCATCGGCGGTAACACCAGCGCTGAAAAAGGC
>CALDUO010000151.1 GCA_937923745.1 uncultured Granulosicoccaceae bacterium | reverse complement strand
AGCTTACCTGCCGGCTATTTTCGAACCGGCACGTGTTGATCGTGTTGAGGATGTCAGTGCTGAAGAAGCGGAGGACATGGCGCGTCGTCTTGCCAAAGAGGAGGGCATATTTTCGGGTCCATCAACCGGTGGTGCGATGGTTGCGGCACTTCGGGTACTGCAGGAAGTTGAGAATGCGACGATTGTCTCGATTGTCTGTGACCGCGGTGACCGGTATTTGTCGAGCGATTTGTTTCGGTAAGTAAGATCAAGACGAAAACACGGCGTTGTCTTCAACCGAAAAGACAGTCACACGGCTGACAATGAGTGTGACCGACAGGTTTTAACACGCTACTGTTATGTAAAAAATAACTATCAAAAATCTAATAGCGAGGTTGAAATGTTAATGGAGCGACATTGAGAAAAACATATTGGTCTTATAGGTCATTGCCAGAATTTAAAGCGCTGAGCTATAAAGAACGTTTTAAGGCATACAGAAAAGCCGATAAACTGTCCGGTTACAGTCGTAAACTTATGGCGTTTACGCTTTTTAGTATTTTTTTTGTTTTGCTTGGCAGCGTTCTGTTGTTAGCGGCTCTCGGATTTACTGGGGCTTACTTGGGTTATCCTCCACTCGCTCTTTATTTCACTGTGTCTTGGTTTGGTATAATAAAATTGCAAAAAAAATATTTAAATCCAGCTCTTAGACAAGTCATTTCAGAAAATAATTAAAATAACAATAACAAGCCAGTGTAGAGAGACAATGTACAATCTGCCCGTTATGCTGTGTCGCTATCGCTCCGCTTTACAGCGAAACGCTCAGTTTATAGACGTCGTCTAACAGAGGCGTTACGTGTGATTTTGCAATCGATCTGATTGCGCTACCTTTCACCGCCATCTTTGAGTGTCGCCGGCGGCCGCTATCTTTCAGCCTTGATGTTCAGCGTAGGCTTGAGAGCAACAGGTGCGTCGCCTTGACGCCAGCACGTTTAGCTCAGCATAAATTGCACATCAATACCGGCCACATTCAGCGCGTCGCCGCTGCGTAATAGCACGGGTTCATCACCAATTGAATTGCTGTTAAGCCGCGGTGGGTCTACCTTGCCATCGCTTTCGATGTGCATCAAAAAATACCCTTCGGGTTTTTTCATGATCGCAGCTATCTGAATGCCGGGTCGGCCGAGTGTCGTTACCGGTTTGTCAATCGGCAGCACCTGACCGGACTTAGCACCATTTTTGATCTCGATGACGGCACCTGTTTGTGCCAGTGCGGAGGTGTCCAGGTCATGTGTCACAGGCGTTGCCCCAACACGAGTGTCTACCGGTTCTGGTGTTGCTGTGGCACTGCCATTGACGGAGGGTGCCAGCGCCTCGGCAGCGGCAGTCGCTACCGGAGTTGGCTGAGTGTCCGGCGACTGGGCAGCACTTGATCCAGCCACCGTGGTAGCTTCATTGGGCAGCGGCGATGCTTGATCAGGCATCGCCGGGCGCGATGACTCCGGTGTCAATGCGTGGTTATCATCCGCGTTTTTGTGAGGAGCGACACCAGTGGCGTTACCTGTGCTGTCAGCTGACTCTGCTTTTTCGCTCAGGTCTCTGTGGCCTTGGTCTTTATGGCCTGAGTCTTTATGACCTGGGTCTTTATGGCCTGAGTCGGCGCCTAAACCGGTGATTGGGCCTTTGGCTGCATCGTTGTTGGTTTTTTGTGCGCCGTGGCTGGGCGTTACATGTGTGCGGTGCAGGCGTGCTTTCTCGGCTAGCGTTAACGGTGGTTCGTCATCGAAGTCGTTGCCGGCATCGGTGTTATCGAGACTGAGTTCGGCAGAGCTCTCGACCGCCATGTTTTGCAGAGCGGGCATCAAAAATGTCACCCGAATGCGACCGAGCACAATATCGTCGCCATCGTTAAGTTTTTGACGGCTGATCAGTCTGCCGTTGATATAGGTGCCATTGGTGCTGTTCAGGTCTTCGACCATTGCGCCATCATCAGTGATGATTATTTTGGCGTGTGAGCCAGACACTGACAGGTTGGCGATACAAACGTCATTGGTGGAGCGCCGACCGATGGTGATGCTTTTGATTTCGGGTTCGAAATCATGTTCATCGATCTGGTTGTTTTCGTGTGTAACGATGATCGTTGTCATTGTTATCCAGACGTTTCCTGTAATTGATGAGCGACTGAGGCCGCCCCTCTTTACGCATTTTGCGAACGGACGGCACGGCTAATACACCGCTGGAGCCCAAGTCGCGACAATTATTGTAAATTCAGAGCCTTGCGTCAACCAGTCCAGCAGATTCATTAACTTTTATTCTGACCGGGGCTGTTATGAATGGTGAGCTTTTGACCGGGTATGAGCACCTGATTAATGGCATTTGCTCCACTTTTTGTGCTGATATCAGACATTTTTACACCGAATGATTCGGCGATCTCCGAGAGCGTATCACCTTTCTGGATGGTGTATTGGAGGCTACCCACGGGCGCGTTGTTGCTCTTGCGGTTTTTTTCGAGTACGTGCTTGGCATCGAGTACCGCGAGTTTTTGTCCGATCAATATTTTGGCAGATGTTAATCCGTTCATCGCTTTCAGGCGACGGGTGCTAACACCGTATTTACGCGCGATAGTACTCAAAGAATCACCGGCGACAACGGTATGTATGGCCGGGAGTGAATAGAGTGTGTCGGGAGCTGCGGAATCGAGATTCTGCATAAAGCTTGCGACCGCATGTTTGGGTAACAGCAATTTGTGTGGCCCCTCCGGCGGGGTGACGCCGTGGATTAAACCGGCGTTAAGCAGCGACAGCTCAGACTCTTTTATTTCTGCGAGTGCGGCAGCACGATCCAGGCTGATTCGGGTGCCGACATCCACGTTCACAAACGCATCCTCATACGGTATGTCGGGTAGATCCAATGGTGTGTTGTCTCGTCGGATCAGGTTAACCATCGCGGTTATCTTGGGCACGTATTCGACAGTTTGTGGCGGCAGCTCCAGCGACCAGAAATCAGTGGGCTTGCCAAGCTTTTTATTTTTGCGGATAGCACCGCGGACGCGTCCGGGTCCGGCATTGTAAGCCGCCAGTGTATGTTCCCAATCGCCGTTAAACTCCGCCTGCAAATAACTGATGTAATCGAGTGCAGCTTGTGTGGAGGCGCGCAGATCAGTGCGTTCATCCAGCCAACTGGTTCGTTTTAAACCGATCTCGCGCGCGGTAATCGGGACAATCTGCCACAGACCGGTTGCAGCGAATAAACTGGCGGCACGTGGCTGAAAGCCGCTTTCGATGGCCGGGATCATGGCAAGATCGGTTGGAAGTCCCCGTGCATCGAGCGATTTGACGATGTAGTGTAAATACGGTTTGCTGCGTCGCAGTATTTTATTGATCCACAGCGCTTCGTCTATGTACTGTTGCTCACGGATTTTGACCGCTTCATTCACGGTGATCGGTAAGGGCTCTGACGCCCGTATCTTATCCCACACCGTAAATTGATCGGTTGTTGATGTGGCTGCCTGTGTGTCGGGTAACGATGAAGTTGCGGGCGTCGAATCCTGAGTTTGCTGTTGGCTCGTGTCCGGCGTGGTGCCAGATTCCGTGTCGTTCACTGCGTCGACAACCTCGGTGGCGGTGTACACATGATCATCACCAATCTCTTTGAGCAGGCCGATGTCAGATTCTGCGGTATTGCCGAGCTCGGGTAATATTGGGTCCGCAGCTTCTGCCCACAACTGCGTTGCCGCAGACAGCGCTACGCTTGCCACGATCACCAATGCTGCGGTTCTGTTTATGCCAGTCATCTGGCCATTCATTCGCCGAGTCGCTTGGCCAGTAGACTGGTCAGCCGTTTGGTCAGCCGTTTGGCCGGTACTAATCTGTCCCTGATTGATCCGTTCGGTGCGCGTTGCCGGTTGCGTGTGACTGGAGTCATGCATCAGTGTAATGCACCGCTGCATTGCAGCAGCGTCGGCAGCCGCCCGCTTGTGACTGATGGTGTTGACAGCCCGCTGCTGCAGTGCGAATCAGCGCGGAACGGGCATTGCGGGCAGCGCGCCAGCTGGCCGTGTGTAACCGGGCTGTGCATGAATGGGCAGTGCAGGGGGTGGGGAGTTGTCGGTGAAGCGAGGCAAGTCATTAAAAAGTATCGTTCAAAAAAAGGTTGGCCACAGATGCAGTGTTACCGGGTCAACTACACCCTATAATCTGATAATGTTGGAATGTGGCATGTCGGCGTCAGGTCGTACTTGTCCAGAAGTTGCATCATGTATCGGGCCACTGTGGCGTCAGGCATGTTTGTGCCTCAGGTTTTCACTTGTAAGGTGCCTCGGGTTTTCACTTGTAAGGTGCCACCGGGTTGCACGCTGTTGTTTCACGACTCACAACACATGACCCTGGTACAAGTTCCGGGGTACAAGTCCGGGTCACAAGTTTCTGGTACAGGTGCCGGGCATGGCAGCTGGTAATGTGACATTCACGGGGCAGGTTAGGCCGGTTGTGATGCCCTTGGTTACTGCGCCCCTGTTTGCTGCGCCCTTGTTTACTGTGTTCTTGTTTGCTGTGTTCTTGGGTTGCTGCGCCCTTGTTTCGCCGTGTTCCTGGGTGCTGCACCCATTGGTTGCTACACCCTTGGGTCACTGCGATGGGTACGAAAGAGGTAATGGAAAAGACCAGTTTTCCAACCGGTGTCATACCCGCGTCATACCGCCAATGCCATGTTAAGTCTATATGTTGAGTGTAATACTCAGGTCAAAAATTGAGTCTAAAAGGTGAATACACGTGAAGTTCGAAGCGGATACTGACAGGGCCCGGTCGGGGCGTGCAGCGCCTGTTTGGGCCACCAGCGGAGAACCATTGCGCCAATGGTACGCATCCGAGCTTGGTCAGTCCATACTTCAGGAGCTCGATCCTCACCTGACGCGCATTTTACCCGGCATATTCGGTTACCAGGGTATCCAACTGGGTCAATTAAGCGCAGATTTCGACATTGTCAGCCGCGCGGGTATACATCGAACGACAATCCTCGGTGGTGTGCTCGCGCCAGTTCCAGACTCGGAACCAGACCTTGGCCCAGATTCAAACCCGGACCGGAGTCCCGGCCCTGATTTGGCATTCGCTCAGACACTAAAGAACGCAACCGCATCAAGCGGTCCGGCGGGTTCATCAGCAGAGTATGGTCCACCGGGCGCGCGGGGCGTGGATATCAGCGGTGATGTGTTAAGCCTGCCTGTAGCGACAGACATCATGAAGCTTGCGGTTTTACCGCATACCCTCGACTTCTGTCATCAGCCACACCAGGCGCTCCGCGAGGCAGATCGGGTGCTGACTGATGATGGGCACATCGTGATCATTGGCTTTAATCCGCTTAGCGTGTTCGGGGTTCGGCATGTAATCAACAGACGGGGCTGGCGTGGCAGCATCCCCTGGAACGGGCAATTTTATTCCCGGCGGCGGGTCACAGAGTGGTTGTCGGTGCTCAACTATCGCGTGCTCGACAGCGCCAGCTTCTTCGTCAGGCCACCGATCAACCGTGGCTGGCTGTTGCAGAAAACGCGTCGTTTGGAGGGACTGCAGCCGTGGATTGGTGGTATCGGTGGGCTCTACATTATTCATGCTCGCAAAGAGACCATACCGGTGACGCCAGCCAAACATTCCTGGCATCGCCAGCGCGCCGGCATGCGCGTCGGCGGGTTTGCGCGCACTGCCAATCAACAGGTCGGTAAATCGGTGATCAGTATTGTCAAAGCCGACAAAAAGGGACAGGATTAGCGTCCCGCGTCAGACCCGTCGTCGGCTCTAGCCGCGCGACCTGATGTCTGACGAGCAAGCGTTGACGAGCAAGCCTTGATGAGCAAAGTGATTGAAATTTTTACCGATGGTGCCTGTCGTGGTAACCCGGGACCCGGTGGCTGGGGAGCCTTGTTGCGTTATGGCAGCAAAGAGAAAGAGCTGTGTGGCGGTGAATCGGAGACGACAAATAATCGTATGGAAATGACTGCCGTGGTCGAGGCAGTGTCGGCACTCAAAGCCCCGTCAACCATCCGTATCACCACCGATTCAACCTATGTACTAAAAGGTATCACCGAATGGTTGCCCGGTTGGAAAAAAAAGCAGTGGAAAACTGCTGCGGGCAAACCGGTAAAGAACGTCGATCTGTGGCAAAAGCTCGATGAACTGTTGGCATCGCATACCGTAGAATGGCGGTGGGTTAAAGGGCATGCCGGTCACGCTGAAAATGAACGCGTCGATGCGCTGGCCAACAAAGGCATCGATGACATGCTGGCTCAACACTCCACTTAACTTTTTTGCTGTCTTAATCTTTTGTGGCGCAATGATTTTCGGGCCAGATGAGCTATTCGGACTCTAACGACCCGGCAATTGCCAGGCTGGAAGTTAACACGACACGCATTAACAGGCTTAACCTCTCAACTGCGTGGAAATTAATGACCCGGATAGGGTGCCCGGTCGCGGCGATCCAGTGGCGATCCGGCGGCGACCCAGACAGGCTGCCCGGTTATGTTCCACGCATCGTTGTGTGGTTCTGTGTGCTTGTACCGTGTCCCGGGCCTGTGTCTCTGGTCTGTGTCTCTGGTCTGTGTCTCTGGTCTGTGTCTCTGGTCTGTGTCTCTGGCACAGAAATCTAGCTGCATGAGTTGCAAAGGCCAAAGCGGTGTTTACAAAGCATCGGCGATTTAACTTCCCTGCATCAAGTGGGTGATGGGTGGGTTGGCACTGCGAGAGTAACGCGGGAATCAGGTAGGGTGTGTATCGCGATTGCGTGATATCGCTTCGTAAAAAACAGTAACACTAAATCAACAGGCTGCTTATGGCAGTTGCTGGGCGTAACCGAGCCGGAAATACAAAATGAGTCGACAGATAGTACTGGATACCGAGACCACCGGACTCGATACCGCCAATGGCCACCGGATTATCGAGATCGGGTGTGTGGAAATTCGCGACAGACGACTGACCGGTAATCATTATCATCAGTACATTCAGCCTGAGCGCGAAATCGATGCCGGTGCATTTAATGTTCACGGCATCTCCAACGATTTTCTCGCAGACAAACCGTTATTTGGTGATATCTATCAGGCGTTTATTGCGTTTGTCGATGGCGCTGAGCTCATTATTCACAACGCACCGTTTGATGTGGGTTTTCTTGACCATGAACTGAAACTGTCTGGCTATAAAAAATCTTTGAGCGATCACTGTCGGGTCACAGATTCACTGGCATTTGCCCGAAAAATGTACCCGGGACAGCGCAATTCGCTGGACGCCTTGTGTAAACGCCTGGATATCGACAACGGTCATCGCACGCTGCACGGAGCCCTGCTGGATTCCGAGATTCTGGCTGACGTCTACCTGCGGATGACAGGTGGTCAGACTGCGTTGGCGCTGGATGCTTCAGCGAGTGCCGGTTCTGTGGATGGTATTGATAGCCGAATTGAACGTGACGATGAGCCCTTGATGGTGATTGAGGCTAATGCCGAGGAGCTGGAGGCACATGAACAGTGGATGGCCCGACTCAACGACGCAGGGGCCAACCATTGGCAACGATTGCTGGCAGAATCAGTTGATGCGTAAAACGCGTGCCTTGTCGCGTTGCCAATCACGCTCTTTTATACTGGCCCGTTTGTCGAACTCTTTTTTACCTTTGCCGAGTCCTATTTCAATTTTAACGTTACCGCGTTTCCAATACATGGCCATGGCGACAAGAGCATACCCTTTACGCTCTACGGCACCAATGAGCCGCGATAGCTCACGGCGGTGTAACAATAGCTTACGGCGCCGCGTGGATTCATGTGTTCGGTGTGTAGAGGCTGACACCAACGGCGTGATATGGCAGCCGTAGAGCCATGCCTCCATTTTGTGGATTTGGATGTAGGCTTCGTTGAGTTGTATGCGTCCCTCTCGAATACTTTTTACCTCCCACCCCTGAAGCACAAGGCCAGCCTCGAATTTTTCGTCGATTTTGAAGTCGAACGTTGCACGCCGGTTTTTTGCGATGTGACTCGAACCTGCGCCCTTTGACTGTTTCTTTTGTTTTGCCATACCGGCATTATACGCCAATGACCCGTATCAATCGCACTGCACTGGTTCCTTTTTCTGCCGAACGGCTGTACCACCTGGTTCTGGATGTCGAGTCCTACCCCGATTTTCTGCCTTGGTGTGGAGGCGGGCAGGTGTACTCCCAGAATGAGCAACAACAGGATGCTGCTGTCACCATTCGTAAGGGACCCTTAAACACGCGCTTTAGAACGATGAATACGCTGACGCCACACAGTGCAATACAGGTATCCCTGACCGAGGGACCGTTCCGCAAACTCAAGGGACATTGGCAGTTTACCGCGCTCGCTGAGGACGCCTGCAAAGTAGAGATGGATATGCAGTTTGAGTTTTCGTTAGGGCCAGCAGGTTTTCTGCTCAAACCGGTGTTCTCCGAAATCTGTGACTCTCTGCTGCAGGCATTTGTCAATCGGGCTCACGCACGCTATGGCAACAACGCATGAGCCGCAGCGCATCGCCGCAGATCGATATCGAGGTGGTGTTTGCATTGCCTGAACAACAGTGGTTGTTACCCTTGAAAGTGGCGGCCGGGTGTACAGCCAGAGAGGCCGTGATGCGTGCTGAATTTCCGGTGATCGATACACCTCATGGCGAGCCGTCATTTAACCCGGGCGACATGCCGCTGGGGGTGTTCGGTGAGCGGGTAGATGACGACTACCC
>CALDUO010000150.1 GCA_937923745.1 uncultured Granulosicoccaceae bacterium | reverse complement strand
GTGTAGTCCAGCCTTGGCGTCCAGCCGTTTTTCTCGATCGTGTCAGTCAACAGTGCCTGCATGTTACGAAGCACATCGGCATACTGCGGGTCATTGTGCACGGATAGTGTTTCCCGTGGGTCTTGCTCCAGGTCATACAGCTCTTTATGTCCAGGCTCTTTGAGAGACTCAATGTATTTATACCGATCTGACCGAACGGCTACCTGCCAGTCGTCATAGGTTAGGAACAGCGACGAGCGCCAGTCTGATATCGGGTCGGTCGACTGTCCCGGGTCGATAGTTTTCAGACTGCGACCGGTCATTGTCGCGGGTATACTGACGTTGGCATAGTCCAGCGCAGTCGGTGCAATATCGAGCGTGCTGATCAAACCTTCAAATTCAAAACCGGTATCTGCATCACCCGGAAAATCGACAATAAACGGCACACGAACGGGCTCTTCATAGACCATGTGTTTTTCGGTTAAACCATGATCACCTAACGAATAACCATTATCACTGGTAAACATAAATAACGTGTTATCCGCTTTACCTCGATGAACGAGTGACGAGCGTAACGTTTGAATGGAATCATCGAGTCCGAGTATGGCTTTGTAATGGTCCTTGATGTATCTGTCCCAGCTGTTGTCAAAACACTTTTTCAGACTGCAGTGAAAGTTATCCATGCCTAACCAGTCTTTGACAGCCTGCAGCTTCCCACTGACGCTGAAGTCTTCGTCATAAGTCGCAGGGGTTGGAATGGTGACATCATCAAACGCATTGGCATGACGCCCGGGGTGTTCAAACTTCAGATGCGGGGCTTTGAGACCTACCATTAAAAAAACCGGCTGGTCCGAAGACTTATGTGCCTCCATAAACAGATTGGCGCGTGCGGTCAGTACGTCATCGGCGTATCCGCGGTACTCTCGCCGCTCACCGTTTACATAAACAACCGGGTCAAAAAAATCGCCAAGCCAGTCAAAACTCTCCCAATGATCAAACCCGGCCTTGGGCTTCGCGCCATCACCCAGATGCCACTTGCCAATATAGGCAGTCTTGTACCCGGCAGCCTGCAAGGCTTCAACAAACGTCACTTGCGTCTTTAGAAAACTGTTGTTACGCCACGCGATACCGGGCGCACTGGCAAGATGAGGTTCACGCCCGGTGAGTATTGCCGCTCTCGACGGCGAACACAAAGCGACCGGCACAAACGCGTTGTTCATTTTGGCGGACGACTGTACAAACTGATCAAAGTTTGGTGTGTTTAACCACTCATGCCCTTCCCCGCTCATCAGGTCCCAGCGCATATCGTCGGCGACAACCACCACGATATCCGGGCGCGGATCACTCTGACCCGACGACTTTTCAACAACACCCTCAAACACACCGGCATACAACGCAGACTCGCCGCGATTCCCACCGTCCCCACAACCATACAGACTGATCGTAATGCCCACACACAAAAGACAAGCATGAAACAGTTTGCCACGCATGAATCTGGTGTTGATAGACTGGATCCGCGTGACAGCGCCTCCCACTACGGAGCACAGTGACGCGCAACACTGTAATCGGGAACGAATGACATCAGGTACGGCAGAACGAAACATGCTGGCCAAGCCATTAGCGGAGTGATGAAACTGATGCATCACGGAGCATGCCACGGCCCGAATAAAACCCGGTAGCAGATCACGGATTGGCTCGCTGATCGACTGACAATTCCGACGAAGCAATCTATCGTGCACTAACACGATCAATCACAAGGGCATCATAGGCTATTATCCAAGTCGGGTTGGTATACGGTAAACTAGCCCACCGCCCACACCCGATTTGCTACATGCGTGACGTGACGATTGATCAGGAACCCGTTGAGTTATTTAAAGTACTTAAATTCGAAGGGCTTGCGAGCAGTGGCGCTGAGGCTAAAAATGCAATTGCCGATGGCCTTGTGTCCGTGAATGGCGAAATTGAACTGCGCAAACGCCGTAAGCTCTACGCAGGCGATACCATCAATTTTGCCGATGCTGCACTAGTGCTGGTTATCTGAGCCAACCAATAGACTCTTAATCTCCAAAAACACACGCCCCATTAACCCTAAGCTGTTAACCCTAAGCTGCTAGCCTTAATCGGTTAGCCCTAAACAGTTAGCCCAAAACTCAGAAGCCAGAAAACGGAGCATGCTACCGCTCGATTTCTACAGCCCCCTGCGTCACCGAGGCATTCTGTTGTCGAACGATAAACACAGGTCCGAAAACAGCCAGCGCAGATCCTGGTGTTGGCGCTAATATCTCACTCACACTCACGATCGCAGGTAGTCCGATATGGCATTCCAAATCCATGCGCTGTCTTTTGCACCTTTTGCACATCTGTTTACGCTGTCTGAACAGGCGTTGGCAGAACACCGTGCTATTCGACTGACAGTTGATGAATCACCCGGCACACCCTGTCGGGTCAGTCTGCAGGACGCCAACGTTGGAGACACTGTCGTGTTGGTCAATTACCGGCACCTGCCAGAACATTCTCCCTATCAGTCCTCGCATGCTATCTTCGTCAGAGAGTCAGCAACGCAAGCGATACCGGCCCCCAATACCGTACCGCCGGTCATTAGTCATCGGCTGATTTCAGTCAGGGCGTTCAATGAACATCATTTGATGGTTGACGCAGACGTGACCGAAGGTACGGAGGTGGGCGGCATCCTGACGACGTTTTTAAGTGATTCGAACGTCGCGTATTGCCACCTGCATAATGCAAAACAAGGGTGTTTCGCTGCCAGTGTGACACGACCGGCTCTTTAGGCGGCGCAAAAAAAACGCCCAACATAATAGTTGGGCGTGAGCTCTCAAGCCTGGCCATACAGGCTCTGCGTTGACGTCTGATCATCAGGCAGCATCACTGCCTGATGACATGTTTTTATCAAACCCTTAAATATTCGGGCCTGCACTGACCAGTGAAGCACCCTCATCAGTATCAGTAAATTGCACAAAATTCTCGATAAAGAGGGCGGCAAGCTTTTCTGCTTTTTCCTGCCACTCACTGACGTTCTCATAGGTGTCACGTGGATCAAGGATCTGGCTATTAACACCCGGCAGAGAGGTTGGCACAATAAAATTAAACACGGGTACCGTTGCAGTCTCGGATTCATTGATCGAGCCACTCATAATCGCATCGATAATCGCTCGTGTTTCCTTAATTGAAATTCTGCTGCCACTGCCATTCCAACCGGTATTCACAAGGTAGGCCTTGGCACCACTGGCTGTCATACGTTTGCTGAGCTCTTCTGCATAGCGTGTTGGGTGCAAACTTAAAAAGGCTTTACCGAAACACGATGAAAACGTCGGGGTGGGTTCGGTAATACCAAGCTCAGTACCTGCCAGTTTGGCAGTAAACCCTGATAAAAAGTGATAACGGGTTTGTTCGGGGGTCAGAATAGACACAGGCGGCAGTACACCAAATGCATCAGCTGACAGGAACACCACGTGTTTTGCGTGACCGGCTCGCGAGACTGGCTGCACGCTGTTGTCGATAAAATGAATAGGATAAGACACACGGGCATTTTCGGTTTTGGAGACATCATCAAAGTCGACCGAGCCGTCTTCATTAACAAACACGTTCTCCAACAGCGCGTCACGCCGGATAGCGCCGTAAATTTCCGGCTCTGCCTCTTTGCTCAAACGAATGGTCTTTGCATAACAACCACCTTCAAAGTTAAAGACCCCATCATCATCCCAGCCGTGCTCATCATCACCGATCAGCGAACGCTTGGGATCAGCCGACAATGTTGTTTTTCCGGTACCGGATAAGCCGAAGAATATCGCAGTATCGCCAGCTTCACCCACATTTGCCGAGCAGTGCATGGATGCGATACCACGCAATGGCAGCAGGTAGTTCATCAGTGAGAACATACCCTTTTTCATTTCACCACCGTACCATGAGCCACCAATGAGCTGCATTTTTTCGGTCAGATTAAACGCCACAAAATTCTCGGAATTCAGACCGTGTTCCTGCCACTTGTTATTAACCGTTTTGGCGCCATTTAACACAACAAAATCCGGTACGTAATCAAGTAGCTCATCGGCTGTTGGTCGGATAAACATATTGGTAACAAAGTGCGCCTGCCACGCCACTTCCATCACGAAACGAACACACAAACGCGTATCGGGGTTTGCGCCACAATAGGTATCAACCACAAATAAACGTTTACCGGAGAGTTGATCGGTCACCGTGTCGCGAAGATCACTCCATACCGCATTGTCGATAGGCTTGTTGTCATTCTCGCCCTGATCTGACCACCACAGCGTGTCACGTGTGGTGTCGTCACGAACGATATATTTGTCTTTCGGCGAGCGTCCGGTGAATTTACCGGTGTCGACAGCGACTGCCCCCATGTTGGTGACGACGCCCTTTGCATACCCTTCCAGGGACGCATCGGTTTCTTCTGCATACAATCGGTCGAAATCGGGGTTATAGACAATTTCCCGGGTCTCCGAAATGCCGTAAATTGAAAGATCAAGCTCACTGGATGGTGGTTTCACAGCGGGTATCATTCATATCTCCGTTATGTGCGCGGTACACGTATTAGCGATGGGTAACTGCTATTGGCAGACACCGATATCTGTTTGTCGTACAGAAAAAACCTTGTACACCTGTGTTGTATAGCGGCTATTTCAAAGCAGTCTACAGGCCAGATGGGCGAATTTACCGTGCTAAATGGAATTATGCAAAAGCTCTTTGGAGCTTGGTGAAAAGCGCAAAAATATGCGTAGTATTGCTACATTTACCAACCTGCGACAGCTGGCGACTTTGATTGTAAGAACAACAATCGGCGAAGGCTTTCTGAGGAAAAAACCGTGGATTTATCGTTTAGAAAGGTAATTAAACTTCATTAGAAAAAACCGGTGCCATCATAAAATAATGATGACACCGGTTGTTGTGCAGTTTAGCTATTGGTCAGTGCGCCGCATCGGGTTGTGTAGAAAACCTCGACCAGTGCACTTTATGGGAGCTTGTTGCCTGATCTATCGATCAACTCCCAAACCAGGTTGTGCTCAACGCTTGTTGCCGGACACTCGAGCCAGACGCCTTCTGAGACCCAAACCCAACAGTGACAGGGTAGCGAGTAGTGGCAACACAGGATCGGTGACCTTGGAGGTGCCGATTGTGCAGCCTGCTGAACCCTGGAGACCGGTTTCGATCAGTGAGTTGCTGGACACTGGTGGTGTCGCTACAAACGGACCGCTCGAAGTACCGTTATCGACTGCCACGTCATCGTCAAGGAAGTCTGGAATGCCGTTCTCGTTAGCATCAGGCACTGACTCGGGATCGTTCATGTTCACCAGCGGCTCGTCAATCAGGCCATTGCCATCTGCATCAGGGTCGGCAGAGTCCACAACACCATCGACATCGGTGTCATCTTCAAGAAACGAGATGTCGAAATCAAAACGATCATCAATGCTGTCGCCGTCGGTGTCTTCGCCAAACGTCAGGTCAACGTCGACTGAATCAATGACGGTGTCGCCATCGGAATCTTCGAGTGCATCTACCGTACCGTTACTGTCGAGATCGTCGCCGCCCATTTCAGACAGATCCGAGATGGTGTCGTCGTCGCTGTCGAGGTCGAGGTAATCACGTGTGCCGTCGCTATCGGTGTCTGCGATGCTGAACACCAGAATGCCTGAGTCGGGGCTGGTTTCGATGGAATCCACAATGCCGTTGGTGCCGGTGACGTTTTCGGGGTCTGCCCTGCCATCACCATCGGCATCCAAAATACCGGCCTCGGTAAAACCAACGCCACTTTCACGAATGTCGGGGATACCGTCGTTATCACTGTCGAGGTCAACAAAGTTGGGTACGCCGTCGCCGTCGGTGTCGGTCGTGCCTTCAACGATATCGGGAATCAAGTCGTTATCGGCATCAAGGTCATTGAAATTCTCAACACCGTCACCGTCAGCATCACCAAAGCCTTCGAGATCGCCGGTGATACCATCGCCATCGACATCACCCGATACAATCACGGAGTCGGGCTCACCATTGTTGTCTGAATCGAGATCGAGGAAGTCAGGTGTACCGTCGTTGTCAGTGTCGACAGGCTCCAACGGATTGTCGCCGGCTTCAACGAAATCGGGAACCGTATCGTCGTCGGAATCGGTGTCGAGAAAGTTTTCGATACCATCATTGTCGGTATCGATACCGATGCCATCTGCAGCATCGAGGATGCCATCGTTATCGTTATCCGGATCTTCAAAATCAGCAATTTGGTCGCCATCAACATCGCTGACCATTTGCAGGCGATAGTCTTCGACTTCACCACCGGTGACAAATCCGGTCGGCTGTTCTGCGGTCAGCAAATCACTGGTGATACGAAAACGCGCATAGGTATCTCCAACAAAACCACCGGTGACACCACGCAGTTCGTTCCACGTAAGTTTCACTTTCAGGTTGTCGGCACCAGCGGGAACTATCGCCGTGGCGGCTTCACTGGCTTCAAAGATACCGTTGTTATCGAAATCAACCCAGCCGACCAGTGTTGCGTCTTGCCCGGACGGGTTATTCGCAAACACATTGGTGGTGTATGCCTTTGAAAACTGCACCAACGTCGGAAAATCGAACACACCGTCTTCGTCGCCGACATCACCGTCAGCGCCGACTGTAGCTGGCCCATCGTTATTATCCGGAGGTGTTGCACCCAGGTGCGGCGCATTCACCAGGATCGAATGCGTTGCTGTGCCATAACTGGCGGGCGCATCGCCGGTGTCTGAGCCATTGGCTTGGGCCTGTGTGGCCAGTGCCGCCATAACCAGGAAGGATACCAGTGAGGGCTTAAGTAATGCCCGTCGTTGCTGTTCAGTGGTGCTCATTGTTTCAACTCCGTTGCCAACTGCGCTGCTCTCTGTGCAGGCTTTTCTTGGTTATCAAAAAAAATTTTCTGTGTGATTAATCCCGCTGTACGCCGCTGCTGCAGGGCATCACTGCGTCTGTTCGTGCCGCGATACTAACAAATAAGCGACCATCGAATGATGATGAACATCACTCTTTCACAAAACGTCACGCTGTGGTCTGTTGCTATTCCGCCAGCGTCTTGAATTCTACTAATGACGCACGATCCGGGCCTTGATCAGCGGCCACATCTTGCCGCTCCAGTGCCCTGGGTACAATACGGGCGGAATCAACAGACTGCTCTATCAGATACCTCACCACCGCCAGGGTCCGTCGCTTGGCCAGCAAGAGCGACATTTCGATGTCCTCCTCCGTATTGGTCTCGGGATACGTCACCACGACCACTCTGCCACCGATATCGTTGTTGAGCGACAGCGCCAGTTCATCAAGCAAGCGTTGGCCAGTGCTATCGACTACTGCACGTTTGGGTTCAAAGCCCAACGCATCAAACGTTCCAACCGGTATCAGACAACCGGTGTCCGAGACCGCCAGACCGGCCGTTGTACCGGCACACCGATCAAGGTTATCGGTGACGCCATCATCATCACTGTCAGGCTCCGGAACCGCGACACTCACCGGCTCAATTGCGTTCGCGTCGTTCGTCACTGCCGTGGATTGGGACGGTGTCGTCACAGTTCGCACACGGGGTGTTGGCATGATCTCTACACCGTTCTCTACCGCACCGGTGGTCATGAGTACGACAGGCGGCAATTCTTCATCAACGATCTCCCCGCCTTTGTTTGCCAATGCCAGCTGCTCTTCAGCCGACAACGGTGCTCTCAGCGGCTCAATCAGCGGTCTTTCGAGCGACTGACGGCCAGGGGAGGCATCGGGATTGTCCTGCGTTCCGGTAACCGTGGCCTGCGCTGACGCCACCGCTGTGACGGCTGGCGCTCGACTATTGTCGTTGCTCTGATCACCAGGCAACCCGGCATTGGCGGGCTCGGATTGATCAGCTTGGCCGGTTTGTCTGGCTGAGGAATCAATTGCGGTACAACCGGCTGCCGCCAGAACCAGACACACGCCCGCCAAAGCGGTAGCTCTCGGTGAGCATGACCGGCGAACGGCGGCAGAGAGCTCTCTGCATTGATTCGAAACAGCGGTGCTGCGATGACCCACTAGACTTCTTCCAGACGAAACAGGGATGAATTATGACCCTATCTTCGTGCGTGAAACGGAATCGCTCTACAGAAAACGGATTACAGTGTGTTATGGCCACACACTTCGTGAATGGGGTCTCAGATCTGGTTGACGCGATACCCCGAGGCGCAAGCCACGCTCTGTGACTATGCCGAAGTCCGGGATCTAACCGGGATATGGGTTAAACCGGGATGTGGGTTAAAACCGGGGTCTGGGTTGTCATCGGTGCCCAGGTCTTGACTGAAAGGCTTTAAATTGGTGGAAATGGGTTTAGCGGAAATGGACTGGCCAACGACAGGCTGACTGGCAGGGGGGTTGGCA
>CALDUO010000149.1 GCA_937923745.1 uncultured Granulosicoccaceae bacterium | reverse complement strand
AGTAAATGAATGGCTTCAAAAAAATGAAATGAATAAACCTCGCTATAGGGAGCTAGAGCAGAATTACAATAAATGCATTGCAATAAAAGACAATCAAATAAAATATGTGGGTACGAACCATCATGGGACGTTGGAGCAGATTCGAGATAAAAAGAGATCCAATATTAGATCATCAGAAACTTGCGAAATTTGCGAAAGAAAATTCAAATTATCCTACATTACACGCAACAAAGGTATCCAAGTGTGTGTCCATTGCGATGGTACATTTATTGAAAAATCATATGGAAAATCCTAGCTGCGTGTTGTAAAACAGCCATCAATGCAATAGTTGAATTTTGAAAGAGAAAATACCAGATGCGCGGAGAGATAGACCCCCAACGCGGTCTTTTCAGCTATGTCGATCTTGAAGAACGTATCCCGCAAGACCATCCTATTCGAAAGATAGAGCGTGTGGTTGATCGTGCTCTTAAGGCATTGGATGATGATTATGCCGGTCACTATTCAAATGTCGGGCGAAGCTCAATAGCGCCAGAAATTCTTCTCAGAGCGCAGTTTCTGCAGATCTTCTACTCAATCAGATCTGAAAGACAGTTGGTGGAGCGACTTGACTACGATCTGTTACTCCGTTGGTTCGTAGGCGTTGGGGCAAACGATCCCACGTGGAATCATTCAACATTTTCCAAGAATCGCGACCGGGTGTTGACCAGTGACATTGCTCAACGATTATTTGATGATATAAAAAAGCAGGCCTACGCCAGGCGGCTGATGTCGAGAGACCACATTTGCGTTGATGGCACCTTAATAGAAGCCAGTGCTTCGATGAAATCGTCTGTCCTCTAAGAACCTCCTGTAGAGGACAATGATGAGCAACGCTCCAAGGGGCGCAATGGGGATGTCGATTTCAAGGGTCAGAAGCGAAACCCCCTACGTCAGAATAGTTGCTCCAAAAACCGCGCCCGATTGGTTCTTTGTTTAGAGTGCAACTATCCTGACGCCGTGGGGTAGTCACTGTTCACAGCCCATGCAACAACTCCCCCAAAACCTCTTCAAGGTAAGCCTGCTCGTCAACCGTGCCCACGCCAACACGTATATACCGGTTCAGGGGTGCAACACCTGGCATGCGCATAAATACGTTTTTGTGTTGCAGTAATTTTAAGAGCTGCTGTGCGCGCTCGGTTGTTTCCAGGTCAACTGCGACAAAGTTGGTGGCTGAGGGTAACCATGACAGCTGTAGGCTGTCGGCCATTTGTTCTATACGCTGTCTGCCTTCTTTTACCTGTTTGCGTACGGTAGTTAAAAACGCGTCGTCTTTGACTGATGCAAGCGCTGCCAGCTGTGACAGTCGGTTCATGGCGAAGTGGTTGCGTACTTTGTTGAAGGCGGTGATGATATCTTTATGGGCGATGGCATATCCCACACGCATGCCTGCCATGCCGTATGCCTTGGAGAAAGTGCGGAATCGAATCACCTGTGAGTTAGTGGTGTCTATAGCGGGTGCCAGCGGTGCATCGGTGAAGTCTATGTAGGCTTCATCCAAACACAGTGTGCAGTGATCGGGTAGGCCGTCAATCATTGCCTGTACAACGTGATCGGGGTGGCTGGTGCCCATGGGGTTGTCTGGGTTGGCGAGGTAACACAGCTTGGCGTTGTGTGATTTTGTGGCAGCCAACAGGGCGTCAGGATCTTCCTTGTTATCACGATAGTTCACGGTATTCAGTTCGCCACCAAACCCTGCCACGTGATAGTTAAACGTCGGGTATGCGCCTGCCGAGGTCACCACGGCGGTGCCCGGTTCAACGAACAGTCTCACGGTGAGACCCAGTAGCGAATCAATGCCGGCATCAACACAGATTTCATCAATATGAACCCCGTGTTTTTCGGCCAGAGCGCAACGCAGGTCGTAATTTTCAGGGTCGGCGTACCAACTGACGCCGGGTGTGTTCAGGGCGTCAGTAATGGCACGTGTGGCGTTGGGTGAAATACCAAAGGCACTTTCGTTGGCACCAATGCGGGCCCGAAACTGCTCGCCGCGCTGGCGCTCCAGAGTTTCTGGGCCCACGAACGGTGTACTGGCGGGTAGTGATTGCACCAAGGGCGTAAATGGCAGACTCATGACTGGACGGTGTGACCTGGGGATTGGATGTTGGGTCCGGTATGATAAGTGAGAAGCGGGGGTTCTGGAAATCATTCATGCCGAACGACAGGTACTCTGTGTGCAAACCGACAAAAACACGTGGTTTAACGCGTTAAAGCGCTGGGCGAGTACGCTTAAGCGAGATGTGTACGCCGTCTGGTTGGCGGGCCGTGACCCGAGAACGCCAACGCTTGCGAAAGTCATTGCCATCTTCACTGCTGCCTACGCGTTATCACCGATCGACTTAATCCCGGACTTCATTCCGGTGCTGGGTTATCTGGATGATATGGTCATTGTGCCATTCGGTATATTGCTGGTGATACGGCTGATACCGGGAAGTTTGTTGTCTGAATTCAGGGCGAAGGCGCAACAGAGTCAGCCTCTTTCTGTCAGTTATGTTGCGGCTGCGGTCATTGTCGCTGTGTGGATGCTGTGTGCGGTTATCCTCGGTGTGGCTGTGTTGCGATAGTGGCCAATCGCGTAATTAACCCGTGTTGTACATAACTCGTGTGTTGATTAGCCCTCGTCGTGAGTAACCCGTGTCGTGAGTGATCCGTGTCGTGAGTAATCCGTGTCGTGAGTAATCTAAGGGCTGAATAATGAATAACTACGTGCAATACACCTGCAACAACGCTGTTGCGACCATAACGTTGGATGATCCGGAGCGGCTTAACTGCTTTAGTGTCGGGATGGTGAGTGAGCTGCATGCGGCACTCGATCACGTCCAAAAAGACGCGGCACGTCACGTGATATTCAGTGGCGCGGGGCAGTCGTTTTCAAGTGGGTTTGACCTGAGTGATCTTGACGATGAAAGCGACGCTGATCTTTTGCTCAGAATTGTACGCATTGAGCAGCTGCTGCAGCGGGTGCGTCATCTCAGTTGCTCAACGTTGGTGCTGGCGCATGGTGCCTGCATTGGCGCTGCTGCAGAACTGATCATGACCTGCCGCACCCGCATAGCCACGCCCACAGCCCGGTTTGTGATGCCAGGGATGCGGTTTGGTTTGGTGCTCGGTACCCGCCGACTCCGCGATACGCTGGGTGAAGCCAATGCCTATGATCTTATCGACAGAACCTCGGCCGTCAATGCACACGAAGGACTGGCAGCCGGGTTTTTAACCCAGGTAGCGGAGCGCGAAGAGTGGGAGCAGGCCGTCAGTGACAACCACGCTATGCTCAATCAATACACGCCGGAAGGTTATGCCATGAGAGTAGCGTCACTGACACCCGATACACGTGACAGCGATATGGCTGCCCTGGTCAATTCAATCACCACCGGTTCTATCAAGCAGCGATTGCAGGATTATGTGAAAGGAATAGCAGAGGCTAGAGGTTAATCAAACACGGCTTGTGTTAAGTGTGTCAGATACCATCGCCCAAAAAAAAGCCCCGTCTACCGGGGCTTCAAGAGGAGGAATACCGTTTAACTTAGAGGCTGTAATACATTTCGAACTCTAATGGGTGTGTGGCCATGCGCATTGCGGTGACTTCTTCCATTTTCAGTTCGATGTAGCCGTTGATCATGTCGTCGGAGAATACGCCGCCGGCGGTCAGGAATTCACGGTCGCTATCGAGACCCTGAAGTGCCTGTTCCAGAGAGAAAGCAACCTTCGGAATTTCTGCTTCTTCTTCCGGGGGCAGGTCGTACAGATCTTTGTCCATAGCATCGCCAGGATGGATCTTGTTTTTGATACCGTCGAGGCCAGCCATCATCAGTGCAGCAAAGGTGAGGTATGGGTTGCCGGTCGGATCAGGGAAACGAACTTCGATACGACGTGCCTTAGGGCTTGAGACGTGCGGAATACGAACAGACGCAGAGCGGTTACGCGCTGAGTAGGCCAGCATAACCGGCGCTTCAAAGCCAGGTACCAGTCGCTTGTAGCTGTTGGTTGATGCATTGGAGAACGCATTGATCGCGTGTGCGTGCTTGATAACGCCACCAATGTAGTGCAGTGCAGTTTCAGACAAGCCACCGTACAGATCACCTGCGAACAGGTTGTCGCCGCCTTTGGACAGTGACTGGTGTACGTGCATACC
>CALDUO010000148.1 GCA_937923745.1 uncultured Granulosicoccaceae bacterium | reverse complement strand
GCAGGCTGCCGACGGACATAATCTCTCGCATCAAATGGACATCGCCGCAGACGCCTTGCGCCTGCCTGACTGGGATCAGAAAATCGAGCCGCTCTCCGGTGGTGAGAAACGCCGTGTTGCGCTGTGTCGCTTATTGTTGTCGGCCCCCGATATGCTGCTGCTCGACGAACCAACTAACCACCTCGACGCCGACTCGGTGGGTTGGCTAGAGCAGTTTCTGCACAACTTTAACGGCACTGTCGTTGCGGTCACGCACGATCGGTATTTCCTCGACAACGTCGCTGGCTGGATTCTTGAGCTCGACCGCGGGCACGGTATCCCGTTCGAGGGTAATTACTCGGGTTGGCTCGAAGACAAGGCCGCACGGCTGGAGCGCGAACAAAAGCAAGAGTCAGCGCACGCCAAAGCGATGAAAGCCGAACTGGAGTGGGTGCGCAAGGGCGCGAAGGCCCGACAATCGAAATCGAAAGCGCGTCTGGCACGATTCGCCGAAATGCAGACCCAAGAGTTTCAAAAGCGCAGCGAAACCAACGAAATCTATATTCCACCCGGTGAGCGTTTGGGCGACAAGGTGATTGAGTTTACCAACGTCAGCAAAGCCTACGGTGACCGGGTACTGATTGAAGACCTGAGCTTTAGCATTCCGCCTGGTGCTATCGTGGGAGTCATTGGCGGTAACGGCGCGGGTAAAACAACACTGTTTCGTATGATCATGGGGCAGGAGCAACCCGACAGTGGCTCTATTGATATCGGCGAAACCGTTAAGCTTGCCTATGTTGATCAAAGCCGCGACGACCTCGACGGTAACCAGTCGGTGTTTGATATTATTTCAGAAGGTGCCGATAACATCACCATCGGCAACTACGAAGTACCTGCACGTAATTACTGTGGCCGTTTTAATTTTAAAGGTGCCGATCAACAAAAGTTTGCCAAAGACCTCTCGGGTGGTGAACGCGGTCGACTGCATTTGGCATTAACCCTAAAGCAGGGTGCCAATGTGTTGTTGCTCGATGAACCCTCCAACGATCTTGATGTAGAAACACTGCGTGCACTGGAAGAGGCAATGCTCGACTTTGCGGGTTCTGTCATTGTGATCTCGCACGATCGCTGGTTTCTGGATCGGGTAGCAACTCACATACTGTCGTATGAAGCAGAGTCTGGTATTGATTTCTTTGCCGGTAACTACACCGAATACGAAGCTGACCGTAAGTCTCGGTTGGGTGCTGATGCATCGACACCAAAACGCGTTCGTTATAAGAAGCTTGTTTAACCGCCGGAGGGAGTGCCAATGTTAACGCAGCACGAGTTGCAGCAAATGGGTTTGGATGTACTGTTGGTTGATCATCCACTGGTACAGCACAAACTCACACTCATGCGTCAAAAAGAGCAGTCTACCTCTCAGTTCAGAGGGTTGTTACGTGAAATTTCGTGGCTACTGTGTTTTGAGGTTACCCGTGACCTGACGTTGATGGACAAGGCGATAGAGACACCGGTTCAGGCGATGCACGCACCGGTGCTCGACGGCAAGAAACTCGCGTTTATTTCTATACTACGCGCCGGTAACGGTATGCTCGAAGGCATGCTGGATGTGGTGCCATCAGCACGGGTCGGTCACGTTGGGTTGTTCCGTGATCCCGAGTCGCTGCAGGCCGTTGAATACTATTATAAAGTGCCTGCGCAAATTGAAGAGCGGTTAGTGATTGTGGTCGACCCGATGCTGGCGACCGCCAACTCTGCAATAGCGGCAGTGACCCGATTAAAAGAAGGCGGTGCGACCAACATGCGATTCGTCTGTCTTATCTCGGCACCCGAAGGAATTCGGGCATTTAACGAAGCGCACCCCGATGTCTCGGTGGTCACGGCTGCCGTTGATCAGAAACTCAATGACCACGGGTATATCGTGCCAGGGCTGGGTGATGCGGGCGACCGGATTTTTGGTACCAAATAAATAACGACTGCGCCGTAACTCATGGTGCTTAAAACCGACGGCAGCAGCCTGCTTTATTCATCGAAGGTTCGTCTCTTGAGGTCTGTTCCACAAAAAACTGTGACGTGCCCCAGTCAACTCTTACCGGCAGTGTCAAGCGACAGTGGTAAACAGGGCGAAGGCTACCAATGTCACTGTGAAGGTGGCGCTGTATAGGCTACACTGCGATGCGACGCCACCACGAGGGATCCACAGTGAGAATGACACCCAAGCCCGATGCATCATGCACTGTGTGCCCCACTAGCGGGACTGGCTGCCATTCGATAGGCAGCCATTTGACCAGTAACCTTTCCTTGTTCGGTGCCAGTAAGGCAACTCGCTCGCGGATCAGGTCGTTCAGGGTGGTGACTGCGCTGTCTGCACTGCTCAGCCTGTCGATCGCCGGGCAGCTTTTGGCCGCACCCGATTCTGTGAACGGTGGCGAGTATCCCGACAATTCGCAGGACGAGCATTTCCATCTCACCGAAGAGCAACGCTGGGCGATCGAAAGAAGGCTTGAGTTGCAACGGGAAAAAATGCGGTCACAGGGTGTGTTTCCGTTGCCATCGGGTATGAGCACGGCACAACCCGAGTTTGTCTGGCCAGTGGTACCTGCCGCGCATGTTGACTACGCCGGTGTTGATGCCATCTCCAACTATGTCGATAACGATGCTAATTTCCCTGACCAAATTCTCGACTACAACTGCGGTGGCCGTTCGTACGATTTAAGCAGCGGTTACAACCATTCAGGTATCGACATTTTTCTGTGGCCATTTTCGTGGCAAATGATGGAAGACAACGATGGCGAGATCGTTGCTGCTGCCCCTGGTATCATCATCGGTAAGGATGACGGCAATAATGATCAAAGCTGCGGTTTTGGTGGCGGTTCATGGAATGCGGTGTATGTCGAACACGGCGATGGCTCCATCGCCTGGTATGGTCATATGAAAAAGAATTCGCTGACCACCAAAAACGTAGGTGACTCGGTGGTTGCCGGTGAATTCCTTGGCGTTGTCGGTAGCTCGGGTAATTCAACCGGTCCGCACCTGCACATGGAAGTCTATGACGCCAGTGGCAACCTCATTGATCCTTATGCCGGTAGCTGCAACGTATTTAATGCGCAGTCGTGGTGGAAAGAACAGCCCGACTACTATGAGCCTGCGATAAACCGCTTAGCCACCGGCACTGCACCGCCGTCATTCAACAACTGTCCTACACCGGCGACCACTAATTTTTCAAATACACACATTGCCGGTACCAGCCTGTATATGCTGGCGTTTTATCGCGACCAGCTCAATACCTCAAGCAGTCAACTGTCGTTGGTTGACAGCACGGGCAGTACATTTGATAACTGGTCGTTTACGTCTTCGGAGCCACATTATGCCGCGTCCTACTGGTTCTGGAATTATGCCAACTTCACACCCAACCGACCGCGGGGCGGCTGGACGTTTAACAACTCCTACAACAACACAGACTATTCGCATGAGTTCTTTTATGTCGATACCTGTGACACCATCGAAACGCTGGATTCTGTGACAGTTAACGCCAGTCAGACGGGTTATGGCGCGTCGAATTACATCACCACTGCCAACTCGGTCAGCGTCACCAACAACGCCGACCTGGCGCTGGTAGCAGGCAACAAAGTCGTGCTCAATAATGGCTTTAGTGTTGCATCGGGCAGCAAAGCCCGAATTGACCTTGGTGATGTTTGCTCCTGATCCCGTAAAATAATGACCGGCTGCTGCCCGATGTCGCGGCAGTAGCCAGCCAGAAACTCCCCTCTTTTTTTGCCGGTAATATTACCGCGCATCTGCTCGTGGCGGCACGTATGCCGGAATTGGCGCCACAGCTTGGCACCACAGCTTGGCAACAGTGAACACCCGTTTGGCGGTTTTCAGATACCACCCGGTGTCGGTACGTTTACAAACTATCTTGACCGGGGCAACATGACAGGCGCATCGGCCGACGGACGTAAAAGCTGTGACCCCATCGGTTCTGATTCAAGTTTGGCACCCGCCTATGGTGATCAACCGATGGATCCCTGACAGCAAATCCTGACCGCAAACCCTGATCGCAAATCCTGAACGGGGCGCTGCAAGGCTATGCCGGAAAGGGTGTTGCCGCAATGTGGGATGAGACACCAGTTGATTTTAATATCCCTGAAGACTATCCGGAAAAATATGATCTATTACGTGTGCGTACGGGTGGCTGGACTGGGTTTTTTATAATGATGTTTCCGGCACTTCAGGCGCAGCATCAACGTCGGCCACGCAGTATCCCAACCGGGTAACTCTCACAGTATCGGCCGCAGTATCGGCCACAGTATCGGTAATGATAAAAGTCACCATGACAACGGGTAGGCAGACATGACACGTCGTATTGACACAGGGCAGCCTGCTGCCGAAGTAACATCAACCCACGCAGCGGCAGGTCGCCCGACTCAAACCCGGGCAAGTCTGGTGGAGTCTATACCGTTGGGGCTCGAAGATTTGCGTGGCACCCCCGGTGTGCAATACACCGAAGACGTGCTGGTGCGCATGACCAACGAGGCACAGAAGACACTGGATGTCACCGCCATGTACTGGAACCTGTTACCCAATACCAAGGGACATGACGAAAGCGGCTTCTCGGAGTCACAGCTGGATGAGTTGGGCGCAAAGGCCGGGCGCGATTTACTGAACGCACTGCATCATGCAGCAGCCCGTGGTGTGACTATCCGAATACTGGAGAGTCCGGGCTTTGGGCCGCAGGGTCAAACCACCGAGTCGCAGCAGTTGCAAGAAGCGTTTCCCGATCAGGTGACGTTGTTTGAAATTAACATGGGTGACTGGTACGGCGGTGCCGGCATCATGCACCAGAAAATATGGATCTTTGATCAGCGCCATGTGTATTTGGGTTCTGCCAACATGGACTGGAAGTCCATCATGCAAGTCAAGGAGATGGGTGTTGCGGTTGAAAACAGTCCAACGCTTGCTAATGACGCCACCCGGTACTTTGAGGGCTGGTGTGAATTTGCAACGTTAAAGCCACCACAAACCGTGGCTGTCTTTGATCCGGTTGCCAACATACAGCGCACAGTGCCCGTGTGGTCTGACTTGGCTCCAGAGGATCAACGCGCCCGTTCACCACTGGCAACCAAGGCGTTCACCACCAACTATAATCTCGCGCATCCGATGCAGCTCACCATCGATGGTGATCGGTCTGAGGTATTTTTGTCTGGCTGTCCGCGTGAAGTGGGTGGGCCGGGTCGTACCTATGATGGCGATGCCCTGGTGCATACCATTCAGGATGCAAGGCGTTCCGTGTGTATAAGCGTGATGGATTTTGCGCCGTTCAGTCTGTACAGCCGCCAAGGCAATGACAAGGGCAATGGCAATAAAGATTCGTCAGTGCCAGGTGCTGACGCAATACCCACCGATACGCCGGTTTGGTGGCCTGCGTTGTTTGATGCGTTACTGTCGTCAGCGTTAACACGCAAGACTCACGTGCGGTTATTGATCAGCCATTGGGCGCACACGGCAGAGTGTATTGCGCCCGGTTTAAAGGCGTTGCAACAGGCAGCCAACGCAGGGCGCGCAAGTCCCTACATGAGTGTCGGTCAGCTGGAGATTAAACAGTTTATGGTACCCGGTTGGAACTCAACAACGGGCACGCACCGACAATACCCCGGACACAGTCGTGTCAATCACACCAAGTATATCGTCACCGACCGACGCATTAATATCGGTACCTCGAACATGACATGGGATTACTTTACCTCAACCGCCGGCAGCAGTTTTAATACGGACCACGCAGGCCTCGTCACGACTTTGCAGGCAGTGTTTGATCGGGATTGGCGTTCGCCTTACGCGTATGCGCTTGACTGACAGCACATTCAAAACCGGCCGAGTGACAGTGGTTATGCCTGCCACCCGGTTTTATGACGTGACGGGTGTATCACTGAGGCACGGGTGTATCGTTGCAGCCACCCCTGTTTTCAAATGGTTTTGGGATGGCTGCAAGATGGCTGTGACGGGTTTATTGCTCTGTGACTGATTGCTGCAGCAAGTGTGCTTCCAGTAGTTTGAGTCGATCTTCCTGGCTGGTCAGCTGTGCATTCAGGTCAGCGATGGTTGCTTCCTGTTGCAGGGTGTACAACGTGAGCTCTTCAACCTTGGCCAGCAGTTTTCCTGACATTGAGGTTAGGTTAACACCGTTTTTGATCATGTCTTCGGCACTGGGAATATTAGGCAGGTGGCCGTTTTCGTTAATAAAATTTTCAACGGCACTTAAGCTCGGCAAGTCGTAGTCCGGTTCAAACACATAGTCGGCGCAGGGGCCGTCAGTTTCGGTGCAGTCGCCCTGGACCACCAAATTTTTGGTGACGATCAGGTTGCCGTTGATATC
>CALDUO010000147.1 GCA_937923745.1 uncultured Granulosicoccaceae bacterium | reverse complement strand
CTTTCGCAGGTCGTTGATGTAGTCAGACAATCCCCGCTCAATGCCAGACTCGGGTCACAGGCTCCCGTAAAAAAATCAGATGAAACCGCATGGATAAAAGCGAATCAGACGTTGGATTTTGTCGGATACTGAGTTATTGCTCGCCGAAGTAGTGGCTCATCACGGTAGTTGTTCACGACGGCAGTTGCCCACCACGGCTGTCGCTAACAAGACCGGTTGCTCAATGGATTAGTGACTCATTCGAGTCGCTGCTCACCCGGTTACCCTTATTCAACCTGACGTCTGCCAACCCAATGACTCTGTTTAACTGCATCGCTGAGGCTAGCCTACAGACAGGTTTTCGTCGCGTCCGGTCCTGTAGGGTGGTTAGCCTTTGATAGCGGTGTGTGTCTACCTGTAAGATAACGAATGGACATTACGGGACGACTGGACAGGCGCGAGTGACGCGACATCCGAGTGATGCGACATCCGAGCGTCGCGAATCAGAGTAACGCGGCATCCCAGTGTCGCGATTGAGGGAGTCTGCATGGCTGTCGTTTGATCGATTCAAACAGCGTGATGCCGACAGCCCCGTTGGTGGTGTGCGAGCGCAGCACCCATCTTTTCCAAACACGCAAAGAGCACGGTCATGGCAGATTCACTTTCAAAAGATACACCGTTAATGGAGCAGCCACGGTATGTGGGTGTCCCTACCTTTTTTCGGTCACCGTTACGCGAAACGCTGGACGATGTTGATATCGGTATTGTCGGTGTACCGTTTGATGGCGGTGTAACCAGTCGGCCGGGTGCCAGACACGGACCCCGTGAAGTGCGGAATCAGTCGACACTGGTGCGCATGATTAATCAGGCAACCGGCGTCGCGCCACATCAGTTGTGTCGGGTCGCTGATATTGGTGACGCATGGGTGGAATCGCCGTTCGAACTTCAGTTGAGTCATCAAAATATTGAACACCGGTTTCATGATATCGTCGATCATGCTGTCGTGCCATTAAGTGTCGGCGGTGATCATTCGATAAGCCTGCCCATCTTGCGTGCCGTGGCCAAAGACCAACCGGTAGGCATGGTTCACATTGACGCACACTGTGACACCGGTGATGACTATATGGGGTCACGGTTTCATCATGGAGCACCGTTCAGTCGAGCGGTTGAAGAAGGGTTGCTTGATCCCAAACGCACCATACAGGTTGGCATTCGCGGTACGTTAAATAATGCGGACCTGTGGCGTTTCAGCCACGACAGCGGTATGCGCGTCATGTATATGGAAGAGTTTCATTCACTCGGTGTCACCAAAACAATTGCCGAAATACGTCGGGTGGTTGGCGACGGTCCTGTCTATATCAGCTTTGATATCGATTGCCTTGATCCGGCTTTCGCACCGGGTACCGGCACCCCTGAAATAGGCGGACTGACAACGCTTGAGGCGCAACTGCTGGTGCGCGGGTGCAGCGGACTCAATATCATCGGTGCCGACATGGTCGAGGTTTCCCCGCCGTTCGACCCCGCCGGTGTGACAGCACTCGCCGGTGCCGGTATCCTGTTCGAGCTATTGTGTGTGACGAGTGAAGCGGTAGCTCAACGGCAGAGCAAGTCTTAATACCGAACACAATAATAAGGTCCGTCACCGTGATTGCCATGGCTCACATCGATAAACAGAGACAACCGAATGAACGCATCACACACTGATTCTTCGTCAGGTACATCGTCAACCGGCAGGCAGCCAGCAGGTAACCTGCGGATCAATGGAGACCGACTTTGGGACTCGTTGATGGCTATGGCGCAAATTGGTCCGGGTATCGCCGGCGGTAACAATCGCCAGGCGCTCACCGATGAAGATGCCGAGGGACGCGCCTTGTTTTTGGATTGGTGCCGCGACGCCAACTGCACAATTGGCATCGATCAAATGGGTAACCTCTTTGCCAGACGTGAAGGTGCAAACCCGGCGCTGGCACCGGTGTATGTGGGCAGTCATCTTGACACACAGCCGACCGGCGGCAAATACGATGGTGTCTTGGGGGTACTGGCCGGACTGGAGATCATCCGAACCCTGAACGATCTCGCGGTCACTACCGAGCGCGCCATTGTTATCGTCAATTGGACCAACGAGGAGGGCACACGGTTTCCGCCAGCCATGGTGTCGTCCGGGGTATTTGCGGGTGTGCATTCGCTGGCGTGGGCTTATGATCGACAGGACGCCGCTGGCGCAACATTCGGTGATGAGCTGAAACGCATAGGTTACCTTGGTGATGAACCGGTCGGTGCACGCGACATGCATGCGTTTTTCGAATTGCATATCGAGCAAGGGCCAATCCTCGACAATGACGGTATCGATATCGGTGTTGTCACCCACGGCCAGGGTTTGGCGTGGCAGCAGATAACGCTGGTTGGAAAAGAGAGTCACACGGGTTCCACGCCCATGCCGCTGCGCGTGAATGCCGGGCTGGGTATGGCGCGCATCACGCAATTGGTTGACGAGATCGCGTGGCGGTTTGCACCGGACGCCGTCGGCGCTGTAGGTCACTGCGATATCTACCCTAACTCGCGTAACGTGATACCCGGTAAGGCGGTGTTTACTGTTGATTTTCGGCATCCTGATAAAGCCGTTATACAATCTATGTGTGACGCGTTGGCCGCGGAGGGGCAGCAGATCGCGGATGACATCGGGCTGAGCCTGTCCATTGAATCGGTGGGCGGGTTTGATCCGGTTGCCTTTGATGCTGACTGCATCGCGTCGGTACGACACGCTGCCGAATCACTCGGATACTCTCATCGTGACCTGATATCGGGTGCTGGTCACGACGCGTGCTGGATCAGTCGGGTAGCACCCACAGCGATGGTGATGTGTCCGTGCGTGGACGGGCTGTCGCACAACGAGGCCGAGGACATCTCGCCAGCGTGGGCAACCGCAGGCGCTGATGTACTGATGCATGCAGTCGTCGCCACTGCCGGCGTTCTCGAATAACCGGTACGCCGCCCCAAGTGCCACTAACGCGCCGCCAACCCTGCTGCTAACCCCGGCGCTTACCCGGGACTTACCCCGGCGCTTATTTGGAGCCAGTCAATTTATGACCACTGATAACAGTCACACAGGGGGTAGCGCACGCGCCGCGGACAGCGCAACCTCCAACGGAGCAGCCGTCGATAACGCACGCCGACCCGCAAAGGCCGCGTGGCACTACACGCCGTCATTGCCCATCACGCCGTCGCCGTATTTTCGCTGGCCGGTAGCGCCTGTGGCGTTGCTTCGGTGGCTATTCAAAGGATGGTTTCCGGTATCAGAACGACTGATTATTTTGCTGTTTGCCATAGCGTCGGCGACCGTGTTTTTTCCGTCCGGCGCCGACACATCGCAACTTTCTGCCGGTTGGATTCTGGCGGTATTGTTACGCAATATGGCACTGATGCTGATCGTGGCCGGTGGCCTACATCTCTATTTTTATGTGTTTCGCTGTCAGGGTGATCACAAACGCTATGACGCCCGGCCACTGGCGACCGGTAATCGAACCTTCACGTTTGGCGCGCAGGTCAAAGACAACATGTTCTGGACGTTGGTCAGTGGTGTGCCTGTCTGGACGGCATACGAGGTTCTGATGCTGTGGGCGTTGGCCAATGGGTATGCGCCAGCCCTGTCGATGCCCGGCGACTGGATGTGGCTGGTGGTGCTGATCGTGCTGCTACCCGTGTGGGAGACCACGCATTTCTTTTTGATTCACCGAATCATCCACAAAGCTCCTTTTTATAAGCGCATTCATGCGCTGCATCATCGTAATACCAATGTCGGCCCCTGGTCGGGTCTGTCGATGCACCCGATAGAACATCTGGTGTACCTGAGCACTGTGTTGATCCACTTCGTGGTGCCGTCCAACCCGCTGCTGATCATGTTTCATTTGCAGTACTTTGCGCTTTCCGCGGCGACGACTCACACCGGGTATCAGGGCATACTGTGGGGTGAGCGACTGATACTGCCACTTGGCACCTTTCATCATCAGCTACACCATCGTTACTTTAGTTGTAACTATGGTGGGCTGGAAGTGCCGTGGGACCAATGGACCGGGTCATTTCATGACGGCACCGATGAATCCCATCGGCAGTTTCTGAAAAATCGGCGTCGGGCAACCTAACGCGACGGCTCACAGACACGGTACAATACGGGGTTAACAGCCTCTACAGTCAGGATAAAGCGATGACGAAGCAGTCGAAACGCGTAGTGTTCGATAAAAACCCCGGTCGAAATGCGCAAACCTATGGCATTGCCCGCGAACTCAACACCGATATGGAGCTCATTCACGAGCCTTCTGTGGGTGTGATTGGCACCAAAGGTGACAGTCAGTGTTATATGGGTGTGCAGCGAAAGGTTGAGGCGATACACGACGTGCTGCGCAGCCGCCTGGGTCGTGATGAGGGCCAAATGCCGTTACGACTGGTGCAGCCGGAATACACCGTCGCAACCTCTGATGGTATGCGTAATGGCACACGCGAGATGCGTTATTCGCTGATTGGTCGCGAAGTCACGCATGACACCGTGTGCGAGCATCTCAGTGCCAGTGGTCTGGAGGGCACCATTGCTGTGGTCGCGTGCGACAAGCCACCGGTGGGCACGCTGGCAGGTTTGCTCGAACACAACCGTCCGGCCATTATCATGTCTGACGGGCCGATCCGCCCGGGTCGCGATTCTGTCACCGAACAACCCATCGACATCATCAGTGGCTTTCAGATCGCAGGTCACGCTGACGAGGCGTTAAAGCAACGCATTTCGCGAGAGGCCTGTCCCGGTTACGGCAGTTGCGGCGGGATGTTTACGTACAACACCATGCAAACCTTTATTGGTGTCGTTGGTATGCAGCCTTTGCACATGGTGGCGCCACCGTCTGACGACCCCCGTCGCATGCAAGAATTTCCGGAAGAGCTGGTTGGCTATCTGAAAGGTCTGATCGAACGCGGTCAAACCCCGCGCGATATCGTCACCCGCGATGCCATTCGCAACGCGGTTATTGTCTCCATGGCTGTCGGTGGGTCGACCAACGTATTGTTGCATGCCCCCGAAATCGCCCGAGCGGCAGGTTATCGCAGTTTTGCCAAAGACATTATGTCACCCGAGGAATTTAATCATCTGTCTCAATATGTAGTGCCGGTGCTGACCGATGCCCGGCCGTACGGCGCGTATTCCATGGTCGACATTGATGAAAAGGGTGGCGTGCAGGTGATTGTTAAAGCACTGATGGATGCAGGCTTGTTAAATGGCGACACACTGACTTGCACCGGCGAGACGCTAGCTGAACAACTGGATCGTTTGAACACAGCGGCACCTGATGGCACCGTCGTCTACCCGGTCGAAAAACCGTATAAAGAGACCGGTGGTCTGCGTGTGCTGGGTGGCAATCTGTCGCCTGAGTTTAGTGCGGTGTTAAAACTGGCCGGTGTCGAAGGCGGACTCGAAGACAATCGCTTTATCGGTCGTGCCCGTATTTTCGATGGTGAGCAAGCACTGCTCGATACACTCGAAACCGCGCCTGATACTTTTGAAAACCATGACATGGTCATCGTCCGGTATGAGGGTCCGAGTGGCGCACCGGGTATGCCCGAGATGCTCGACTCCACATCCCGTATCACGACGTTATGTCGCGACAAGGGCATTGTCGTTGGCTTAATGACAGACGCGCGATTCTCGGGTGGCTCGGTTGGTCTGGTAATTGGCCATGTTGGACCAGAGGCGGCCCTTGGCGGACCTATCGCCATGGTCGAGGACGGCGACGAAATTGTGGTTGATTTAAACGTTAACGAACTGAACTGCACCGCACTCAGTGATCCCGACACACTTGCCAAACGAACTGCTGCGTGGGAACAGGTCGTGGCCGAAAACGGTGGTATGCATCCGTTGTGCGGCGAGGTTGATACCCGCCTGCTAAACCGCATGCGACTGTCTGCGGTGTCGGCCGTCTACGGTGCCGGTATGCACCCGGACCGGGTGCTGTGGGTGCCGCAACCACGCGATGTGGAGCACAGTGGATTCGTGCCGGGCAATAAATATCGGGAAGGTTCATCGAAAGCGTTTAGTTAATACGCGAGGTCAAAGAGATTCTTACTGGTACAGCTGATGGTTAAGCGCGGGTTGTGAGCCTCATGCCCTATTAGGGTAGAGAGGTCGCAACTCGCCGTTTGGGCAGCAACTTTTATCGCTCACCGAATAAAGCAAAGCCACCCGACATACCAATAGCGGATCACCCGTCATAATCCACTGCTCACGACGCATGGGGTCTGTCTTGTGTGAGGTGTGCCTACGTCTTGGTCGTGTGTGATCACATGTGTCATTGAATGACCCGCGACCAATAAGTCAGCCAGGTACGACCATCAATGGCCATACCTGCCGCCCAGACCAGACCAGACCAGACCAGACTAGACCAGATCAGATCAGATCAGATCAAGATTTCCTACACGCGACAATAACAGAACCCTCGAGCGTGCCAACCGCTTTTCCCCGAGTGCGGTCTTTATTGATTTCCACATTCATTGCGTATTGCACCAATAACAGGGCTTTTTGTTTCAGTTCGTTGATTTCAACGACACCGCGCAGTTCGCCCTCTCTGTGATTTTTGGCGAAACAGTCTCTGGAGCGACTGACCGGTCTGTGGTGACTTTCTACATTGATGTTACCCGACATAATGCCGTTAAATACCGTGTTGTTCTGACTGTCGCGCATTTGCAATCGACCCACATCAACACCACGACCGATCTCGTCTTTGTGCAATGCGGTTGCCGCCACCCAACTACCCATCAGCAGTTTAAAACTGTCCCGGCTGATATCGCTGTCACAGCTATAGGTATCGAGTCTGCAAGGACTCAGGGTCCAATAATCTTTGTAGGTAATGCAGCCGTCTTCCTTGCATTTTTGAATATCCGGTACATCCTGATGGAATTCAGCTTCGAATGTCTTGGACACATTGTGCATGCAGACATGTTGCTCTCGAAGCTCGTTGACCGGAAACCGGGTGACTCGTGCACTGAGGTTGCTGACGATACTGTCAAAAAAGTCGGCCATAGCTCTGTCTCCTTGTAACCACCAATAGAAGAGGTACAGTAGCCAGAGGTTGTAGTGTCAACAATGAGTCAGATGGGTGAGATCACTCACCCGTTTGGGTGGTCAACGCTCGGTAGCCGTGCGGTGATTTCGGTGGGGCTAGTACCACGCATCGGGAAGTGCCGATTTTCGGCGATCGACATAGTCGTTCAATGCCTCTTCAATGGCTGGATCGATGGCGGGTTTTTCATAGTTCTCCAGCATATGTTTCCAACGAGAGTGGGCGCGTTGGCGCATGTCTTTGCTGCCGTTGTCTTCCCAGTTCTCCACGTTCTCCGCGTCACTCAAAGATGCCTCATAAAACGCATGTTCGTAGTGACGCAGGGTGTGCGCGGAGCCGAGGAAATGACCTCCCGGTTCTACCTCGCGGTAGGCGTCGCGCGCAAACTGATCAGTGTCGACGTCCAGCCCGTTCAGTATTTTTTGGTAGCTGCCGAGGCGATCAGCATCCATCACCAGTTTTTCAAAGCCAGTGGTAAGGCCACCTTCTAGCCAACCTGCCGCGTGCAGTGTGAAGTGAGACCCGGCGAGTGCGGTTGAATGCATTGAATCGGCGCTCTCGTAGGCAGCTTGTGCGTCTTCTATTTTGGACGCGGTCAGTGAGCCACCGCAGCGTAATGGTAGTCCTGCACGTCGCGCAAGCTGGCCAATGACATAGTTTGAGACAACCGGCTCGGGCATACCAAAGGTGGGCGCGCCAGACTTTAAGCTCATTGATGACAGAAAATTACCCATGACAAACGGGGCGCCAGGTTTAACCAATTGGGTAAAGGCGCAGCAGATCATCGCTTCAGCCATTGCCTGCGAGACAGCCGCTGCGGTCGAGACTGGTCCCATGGCTCCGGTAAGTATGAACGGAGTGACCACCATTGCCTGGCCACGTGACGAATAGACCTGTATGGCCTCGGTGACCACACGGTCTATGAGTAGCGGCGAGTTGGTGTTGACGTTTGCCATGATTACCACATGGCTGTCCATGGTGTCTTTGCCATGAAGAATCTCTGCCATGTCAACGCTGTCTTGTGCTCGGCTCTTTTCGGTAATGGCACCCAAATGAGGTTTATCGTTCAGGGTCATGTGCGCGAGCACCATATCCAAATGCCTTTTGGATACCGGAATATCTGTGGGCTCAGCGATGACCAGTCCACTGTGGTGCAGATTAGGGTGCATATGGGTGAGTTTGAGCAGTTTCTCAAAGTCTGCAAAGGTAGCGTAGCGACGACCCTGTTCAAAGTCGCGAACGAAGGGAGCGCCATAAATTGGCGCAAACACCTGATGGTTGCCACCGATAGTGACTGATCGCTCGGGGTTACGCGCCAGTTGGGTAAACTGTTTGGGTGCTTTGCTGCATTGCTCTCGCACCCACTGGGCATCTGCAAAGATCTTGTCTCCCTTGATATCGACACCAGCCTGTCGCCAAATACGAATGGCCTCGGGGTCATCGCGAAACGCAAAGCCGATGTTTTCAAACAACCAGTCAACCTGCTGCTCAACCTTGACCAATTGCTCCTCGTCCAGGGGGTTAAAATGCGGCAGTTTGCGCTGGATGTATGGGGGCGGTTTGACGACGGTTCTGGTGCGTTTTCCGGCACGACCACCTGAGCGTCGGCCTCGGGTATTGTGTGTCATCAGTGTGGATTAGACTCTGTTCCGGTTTGGGGCATCGTGGCACAGATAAAACCACACGCCAACGGCCCTGTCGGGTTTGTGACAGAGGGCCGATGAATCTAACGGGTTGGGGATTTCAGTGTAGATTAACGCAGAGCGTCGCCTGTTTTATGCCGTAACGACTGGGTCGCAGCATGCCGACTGGCTGGATCACCCGGATGGGTGACTCTGTGCAGACAGCCGCACTGGATCACTGTATTACTGGTACGCTAGTGTAAACTTGTGTGATCTGATGGCCTGCATCTGTTTGCCATGCGTGTCACAATATAGTCGACGGGCACTGACATCGTAGACCAAACCGCGTGACCAAAGTGCACCGCAGGCACTGGGTATTACGCGCAGGAGGCGTGGTTTTAGTCAGGGGCCTGATGCTGGTTTTACCGGTTGTTTGTGGGTGTCAAGTTTGTATGTTGTACTTTGTAGAGGTATTGATGTGAGAGTCACGTATGCGGCAGTTGATGCCGAAAAGAAAGGACTCGACAGAAAAACGCCCAGTCACAGGCCATCAGTCAAAACACAATCCAGCGCCTTTATAAATCCCAGTGCTTGTATAAATAGTAGTGCTTCAGTAAATCCCAGTGCTTCAGTAAATCCCAGTGCTTCAGTAAATCCCAGTGCTTCAGTAAATCCCAGTGCCACTATAAACACCAGCGTCACTATAAACACCAATGTCGTAATCAACCCCGGCGCTCATAGAAAAACCAGCTACCACAATTATTACCGAGCTGAGTCATGCTGTTGAGTCATGTCATATCAGCGCCCAATCGCATTCGATTTATCAGTGCGCTGGTTTTACTGGTGGTGCTGGCCAGTTTGTTTTGGACGTCATCGCGTTACCCGTCACTTAACGACAAGGCATTAATGGGTGGTGCCATAGAGCTTGAGGATCCCTTAAGCTTTGAAGCACACCTCCCGGTGACGAATGTCGACTCCACACTCACCCGTATTTTGTACTCCACCATAAATTGGCTTGAGACCAATCGCATTGGAATGACCTTTGGTGTTTTGTTCGCCGCTACATTTTTGACCTTATTGGGATACTGCAACAGGCGGCACCTGAGCGGCGGTTTCTCCAGTGCCTTATTGGGATTGGGTATCGGTGCACCGCTGGGGGTGTGCGTGAACTGCGCTGCGCCGATAGCTAAAGGGCTTCATGCGGGGGGCACCCGCATAGAGACGGCACTAGCGGCTATGATCGCATCACCCACACTCAATGTGGTAGTACTGACCATGCTGTTTAGTCTGTTCCCGCTGTATCTGGCCGTGTTTAAAGTGGCGTTGAGCGTGTTTGTCATTTTGGTGTTGGTGCCTTATATCTGTACTTTGTTGCCGCGAGATTCATTGCGATTAAACGAGCCTGAAGCGGCAGTGTGCACCGTACCTATAAGACCGGACGCTACTGCGTCCGATACAGGGTCAGTGGTGTCAGGTCTGGTTGGATTTGCGCGCGACTTTGCCCGTAATCTGTGGTTTGTGGTTCGTGTCACGGTCCCGTTAATGGTGTTGGCTGGATTGCTTGGTGCCATCGTCGCAACACTGCTGCCACCAGAATTACTGGTGGGTCAACCGTTCGGATGGGGCATGCTGATACTGGTTGCTGTGGTCGGGCTCTTTGCACCCGTACCTATTGGCTTTGATGTGGTGCTGGCTGCCGTGTTATTGAACAGCGGTCTTGATATCGCCTATGTCATGGCATTGCTTTTTTCGTTGGGTATTTTCAGTGTGTATTCGTTTTTTATTGTGAGTACCAGTATGGGCATACGATTCGCCGGTGGTTTGGCCGCAGGAATTCTTGTGATCAGTATTGTTGCAGGTTTGGGAGCACGCGTCTTTCATGACTGGCAAACCCGGCAGGCGTTGGAGGTGCTAACCGCACCTATAGAGCAATCATCCGATACTGCCACAACAACCAGGCCTGTTACGGCTTTGGCCAGCAATTCACTGGCAGCTTCCGACACGGAAACACCGGCGCTTGCGACATCTTCTGTTTCCATTTCATCAATACCCTTTAAACCACCGGTTGGCGACAGCATAAAAACAGGCTTTACGCTGAAAGAGGCATGGCATTATGGCATCGACCGTCCTGTCGAATTTTCGTTCGCTGATATGTGGCCACCGTTTTGGGAAGGGCGCGGTATCAGTAGTGGTGACTTTGATCGCGATGGCGATATCGATCTGGTCATAGCGTCAACCGAGACTGGTATAAACCTGTATGTCAATGACGGTAGCGGTTTTTTTAGCGATGTATCTCCGCCGAAGCACAGTAGTATAAGGCAGCTTCCGGTGTTTAATACGGTATTGGTCGATATCAACAATGACAGTTGGCTGGATCTTTTTGTCACAACCTACCAACAGGGTAACTTCTGGATCCCCAATCAACAGGGTGCCTTTGACTTTGATCAACGACAACCGATTGCCAATCGTGCTGATGCTATTTTGACCATGGCGGTATCCTTTGCTGACGTCAACCATGACGGTTACCTCGATGCAGCACTCGGCAATTGGGCGGCGGGGTGGTATCGGCGGGTGCCGGGTGAGGAGTCGCGTAACCGACTGGTGTTTGGTCAGCCCGGTGGTATGGATGGCTCTGACTATCACGATCTGAGCGGTATGCCCGGTGAGACACTGAGTATCCTGTTGTCTGATATTAATCAAGACGGTCACAGTGACCTGCTGGTGGGTAATGACTTTGAACAACCCGATCTTTTTTACAGAGGGCATGGTAATGGCGAATGGACAGCGCTGACATCCGGGCAGGACATCCCGCACACAACCACGACCACCATGAGTCTGAAAACTGCAGACTTTAACAACACAGGTGATTTTTCTATTTATGCCGCTCAGATAGCCGGGCGTGCTTCCGGGGTATCGGAGCGCCTGAACATGCAACCGATCACCCAATACTGTCAGTCGGTGGAGCGCGAATCTGATCGGGCGACCTGTGAGCGAAACATCGATATCAAACGCTGGTATCGGGCGGGGAACAGTTTTGATCCGGCCTATGCCACACAATGTCAGCAACTCGATGGCCGTTACCAAATTGAGTGTCGGGCCATGTTGGTCAAGGACCTCGCCATCCAAAAAAGCGACCCGTCACTGTGTGCGCTGATTCCGGTCAGTCAGTGGAAGGCTCGCGCCTATTGCGACGCACACTTTCTGCCAGTGCCGCAGTACTCACAACAGGCGCGTGATGAGCACATACCGCAAATACTGGGACGCAATGTGTTATTGGTACCCGACGCGACGGGTCGGTACGCCGATCAAGCTATTGAGCAGGGATTGGATGTAGGTGGTTGGAGTTGGGATGTCAAAATTGCTGACTACGATCATGACGGTTATCAGGATGTGTATATTGTGAACGGTACTTGGGTGCCCAACGAAGTCTCGCCGTCCAATCTTTTTTACAGGCACACTGGTCAACGTGAAGACAGCAAAACCACGTTTGAAGAGGCTACTCAAGCGTATGGTTTGGAGGACTATCACATGACAGCCGGTGCTACACAATTTGATATGGATGGTGACGGTGATCTCGATATGGTTTCGGTACCGGTCAACGCGCCGCCAAAAGTTATGCGTAACCATAGTGCGGGTGGTGCGACAGGTAACAGCATCATGTTTCAATTAAACGATAGCGTCGGGAACTATTATGGTTTGGGCGCTGTAGTAAGCATTACGTACGGGACCCACAACGAATATCAACAACGCCGTGAGATACAATTGGGTGGCGGATTTATGTCGTTTGATGCACCGTCGGTCCACTTCGGGTTAAACGATTTCGAGACGATTGGGTCGCTCAGTATTCGTTGGCCCGATGGTGAGATCAGCATCATCAACGACCCGCTCGATGCCGGTAGGCTCTACACAGTGACGCGCGATCCGGTAGTCGTAAATCAATAGCCACAAGGCAATAGCGCCTGTATCACGGTCAGCGCAGGAATGACACTCTATGCAAATCCCACCGTTAAAATCCTCCGCTCCCCGTGAGGCAGAACCAGTGGCCAAGACAGGCGTGCAATCAGAGACGACACAGGCCTCAAAAGCCG
>CALDUO010000146.1 GCA_937923745.1 uncultured Granulosicoccaceae bacterium | reverse complement strand
CTGCTCGGTACGCTGAGCGCAATCAACACTCAGTTCAAGCAGTAATAGCGCACGCCGCGCGTCACCATCGGCGACCGCTGCCAATCCGTCGAGCTGATTGTCTTCTATATGAATGGTGTGTTGCCCCAAGCCTCGTTCGGTATCGCGTAACGCACGTTTGAGCACGGCCACAAGGTCTTCCGGCTGGAGTGGTTTCAGTACGTAGGTGCGCACGCGCGACAGCAACGCGTTATTGAGTTCAAACGATGGGTTTTCGGTTGTCGCACCAACAAAGTGGACGGTACCGTTTTCGATGTGAGGCAGAAATGCGTCTTGCTGTGCTTTATTAAACCGGTGTACCTCATCAACAAACAACACACTGCGTCGCCCGAGATCGCGGCGTACCCGTAGCGCTTCCTCGACCGCCGCACGAATCTCTTTCACCCCCGACAATACAGCCGAGACACTCAGGAACGCGGCATCACACTGATGTGCAATCATGCGGGCCAGCGTGGTTTTACCGGTACCGGGTGGCCCCCATAACACCATGGAATGCAGACGGTCGTGCTCGAGTGCCTGCCGCAGTGTACTCTCGGTGCCAAGGAGATGTTGTTGACCGGCAAACTCATCGAGATTTCTGGGGCGCATGCGATCGGCTAACGGGCGAAAGTCGTCCGCAGCACTCTGTTCGGCCTCGTGCGTCAGGTCATTACGGGAAGGTTCGCTTGATGGAGTGTGACCAAACAGTGAAGGTTGCAGCTCGTCACTCACGCCACTGCCTCAGAGCTGTAGCCAACAGTAATACCAGGGCACATACCGCGTTAGGGCTGCCCAATCACATCAACACCTTCTGGCGGTTCAAACATAAATTCACTGTCAGCGATGTCGGCGCCGTCCTCGATGTCAGTGAATTTGATTTGGGTGGCCTGTCCGAAGCTGTCCCGCAGTTCCATCACGCTCAGCACCCCATTGGCGAGGCCCAAAAAGACAGTTTCAAAATCAGAATTGTTATCGTTGGAGGTCAGTTCAAACCAAGCGATATCATTTTGCTCCCCTAAGGCTGTGATTGAAAAGCCGTCATCAATCGACGCACTGCCGGTTAATAGCGCCAACGGCGTACCGCTGGCCCGATCGGTAATCGGTGATACGGTCACCTGCTCCAAATCACGGTCATACAACCAAACGTTGGCGCCATCGCTGACGATGTCCTGTGGTGACGGCGTCTCGTAATACCACGCAAACTTACCCGGTCTTTTCAGTTGCACAGAACCGGTGGACTGCTGCAGCGGATTGCTGTCGCTGTCGTAGACCGTTTGTTCAAACTTGGCACTGAAGGTTGTGAGCGCGTTGGTGTAATCAATGAGTGGCTGCACATCAGCGTCCGTTGACTGTGCAAAGGCGCCAGTGGCACAGAACAACAATACCACAACAGCTGACACCTTCATGGCCACTGATGGCAGCCATTGTCGAAGCCGTATCGGCATTTTGAATACCCGTATAGTCAATGGAAACATCACTTTTTCATTACTCTTGAGTCAGTAGGCTTACGGCAACACAGTGCAGTCTGACGGGCCACTGATATCGCGACCTTTATACCGTGGCCTTTATTCCGCGGCCGTTATGGCGCGACACTGGCATCGCGGAGCGCAACATTGGCATGGTGCGGCTGAGCGCAGGCTGTTGAGATCGCGCCTCGGGGACTGGGCTACACAGGCTGCACGGGCGGCTGCGTGCGCGCCGTCGTACCGGTGCCAGCAGTATCAGGCACTGACCGGTGGTGGCGCCAGTACTTCGCGTGTACCGTTTGATTGCACCTGGCTCACCACACCCGTTGCTTCCATTTCCTCGATCATGCGCGCTGCACGGTTGTAACCGATTTTCAGGCGACGTTGTACATACGATATGGACGCCTTACGCGATTCGGTAACAATGGCTACGGCCTGGTCATAGAGTGCGTCGGCTTCGTCGTCAGAGTCTGCCTTATCACCGGGAATTCCGGGCAGCGGTCCGGTCTCCTGTAGGATCGACTCGATATAATTTGGTTCACCCGAGCTCTTGATGTGGGCGACCACATTATGCACTTCGTGATCGTCGACAAACGCGCCATGCACGCGCTCGGGCAACGCAGTGCCCGGTGGCAGATAAAGCATATCGCCATGCCCCAACAGTGATTCGGCCCCCATTTGATCGAGTATGGTTCTGGAATCAATTCGTGAAGACACCTGAAACGCGATCCTTGTCGGAATATTGGCCTTGATCAAACCGGTAATGACATCAACGGAGGGTCGCTGGGTGGCCAGAATCAAATGAATACCGGCAGCACGTGCTTTTTGGGCGATACGGGCAATGAGCTCCTCAGCTTTTTTGCCCACCTGCATCATCATGTCAGCAAACTCATCGACGACCACCACAATAAACGGCAGTGGCTCCAGAGTCGGCGGTGGCCCCGTGGGATTCAGCGACTCCTCGGCTTTCCAGGTTGGATCGGGAATCGGCTTACCTTTGGCAATCGCTTCATTCACTTTCTTGTTAAAGCCTGCAAGGTTTCTGACCCCCAGACTCGCCATTAATTTATAGCGCCGCTCCATCTCACCGACGGACCAGCGAAGCGCGTTCGCCGCTTCTTTCATGTCGGTGACTACCGGCGTTAGCAGGTGCGGAATGCCATCATAGACATTCAGTTCAAGCATTTTCGGGTCGATCAGAATCAGCCGGACCTCACGCGGTGTGGCCTTGTATAACAGACTGATCAGCATGGAGTTAACCGCCACCGACTTACCGGAGCCGGTGGTCCCTGCCACCAACAGGTGCGGCATTCGGGCCAGATCTGCCGTGACCGGCAC
>CALDUO010000145.1 GCA_937923745.1 uncultured Granulosicoccaceae bacterium | reverse complement strand
AGTTCACGACGTTCAGCCCATGCAGCGTCGTCGTCTGATTTTGGTGCCCCGGCAATACCGGCGTTATGGCAAGCGGCACAGACACTGTTGACAACTTCTTCGCCACTACGGGGCGCAGACGGTGCGGCAGCGACCACGGCGACGGCCTGGATGTCGTCAGTACTGGTGTTGACCGAACCGACCGGAGAGATTCGATCGAGGAGCGCAGCCCTGAGCAGAGAGTCTTCGTTGGGGTCAGGCATGGGTGCCAACAAGCGAGCCACCATGACGCAGAAGATCGTAAACGCCGTTAATGCTGCGAGCACGATGATAAACACTTTAATAAAGTGGTTTTCGTTCGCCGACGAGGCGTCCGCCGAAGTAGTATTCAAGGGAGATTCTCCAGTTTATGCGGCCCAAATGACACGGCCCTAGTTACCCGCCCCAAATGACACGACCCGGTTTTCACGGTCGCGGACCAGGGTCGTGGCTATGAGGCACGAACGTGTGTCAGGCGCATTAGATCAAAAACGGTCAGCCCGCAATTCTAGCAATGCGTGGTGATTCCTACAATCAAACCAGCGGTTTTCTAAAGACTTATCCGCACCATTCGTTCCCAGATGCCGTCTTTACGCACCAGCCGATGGAACAGTGCACCCAATACGTGAAGCAGAACCAGTGCCAGCAGCCCGCGACCCAAATAGCTGTGAGCGGTAACCCCAAAGTCACTACTGAAAAAGTAGGCCAGCATGCCTGTCAACGGCATCAGCACCAACACGACATACATTAAAACCTGCGTCACACCTGCCAGACTCAAGACCCAGACTGGCTGCCGGGCGGCGTTTTGTCGTCTGCGCCTATTCTCGGGAGTGCATCGCAACCCAATGCGCACCAACACCAGACAAAACACGGCCAACCCCGAAAAGAGGTGGAGTGTCGACCCCAAAAAGACGATCGCCCCTGGACTTTGCTGTTTGGCTTGTAACGCCATTGCCGCCACCATACCGTCTGACGCCAACCACTGCACCAGCAGCAGTACGACCACCCACCAATGGAGTTTGCGCTGCACACTAGTGTAGACCAGCGCTGGCGAGTCCTGCGCGTCTGGCGTAACGATGGGATTTTTGTCTTTCATAGTGACAGGTGATACGACTGGCGGGAATACCGGATGATCAGGCTTACAACGGGTAGTGCATCGCCATTAGCGGGCAGTGCGTCCGAAAGCCTCAGCCAGATGGTAGACTTAATCTGCAGATCACTGCAAGGCGTAAAACCAGTCATCGGCTGCTGCATTGACCAAGCCTTACAGTCACCCGTTTTCGGTATCAAAACGCTCAAACAACACGCTGATCCTCCATGACCGATTCACCCAGCCAGCCCCCAAAGACGCAATCGACAACGCCACCAGAGAAACCATCCAGTCAGCCACAATCGGCTGCACAGCTCGGGAAGCAGCAAGGAAAACAGCACGAATCGCAGCCTGAGCGTCAATCGCAGCCTGAGCCTCAATCGCAAACACCCAACATTCTTGACCCGGTTCGAGAGGCCGCAAGGCTCATTGCACCAGACAACCCAACGGCGCTTGAGCGCAGATTGAAACGTGATATTTTCACGAGCATCCAACGCATCAAACCAGCGGTTGCCGCCGACGTTGATTTTGAAACCGACGTCATGAGCGGCCAATTTTTCGACGGCCTCAATGCACCACTCCAAGGCATGGCTATCGCTCGCATCGAGGGTGCACTGGCATTCTACAACCGCGTTGGCTGGCACCCCGACTTCCTGACAACACCGCTCACTCAGATAGTGGCCGCTGATGCGCCGGGCTATGAGGCGTTGGCCAACAAGCTCCATGTCAGCACGTTGCACGACCTCGGATACGTGCATCCCAAGCACTTTGTAAAAGCACTCGGCAAAGCTGAAGCTGCCTCGCTGTGGGAATCACTGAAGCGTTTTCCTGAATGACAGCGACCCATGTTATTGACGCCATCACGCTAGAGAATCTGTCGCACCGTTACGGGTCTGAGGCGAGTACGCCACCGGTGCTCAACGGAATCAGTGCTCACATCCCGTCGCAAGGGGTGGTGGCTTTACTCGGACAAAGTGGATCTGGCAAGTCAACATTGCTAAACCTGATCAGCGGCCTTGAGCCGCTGCAGTCCGGCAGCATCACGCTACTGGGGCATAGCCTCGGCACGCTCTCCGATCAGCAACGCACGCTGCTCCGGCGCAGCAAACTGGGCTTTGTCTATCAGGCTTTTAATCTGATACCCACACTGACCGTCGAGGAAAACATCAGCCTGCCACTGGCACTCAACGGCATCAGCCCACCATCCCAACACGAACGGGTGACGGCACTGACCGACCAGCTGGGCATCGCTGACAAACTTCGCCAATTTCCCGACCGACTGTCCGGCGGTGAACAGCAACGGGTGGCGATTGCACGGGCACTCATTCACCAGCCCGAGCTCGTGCTGGCTGACGAACCCACCGGCAACCTGGACGCTGCCACCGGACGCCGTGTGCTGGAGACACTGTTGGACGTCAGTCGCATCGAACAGCGCACACTCATTCTTGTCACGCACAGTGAGGAAGTTGCCGCATCTGCTGACTTGACACTCACTCTCGAAGACGGCCACCTGACCGGACGGTCCGGGGTCAGTGTCTGGTGAGTGGATTGCTGACCTCGGCATGGTGATGAAGCTGCTGGCGCTGGCCAGCACGCGCTTTTTCCTGCGCAATCCGCTGCAACTGCTGTCGGCCATTGTCGGTGTGGTACTTGGCGTTGCAATAGTCACCGCAATACTGATCACCAACGCCAGCGCTAATCGCGCTTTTACACTATCCAGCGAAGCCATCACCGGTCTTGCCACCCATCATGTCATGGGTGGCGAAACTGGCGTGCCGCAGACGTGGTACGTCGGGCAAAAACGGATCAGCGGCGCGCCGATGACACCAGTGATTGAAGGGCATATAAGCGTTGGCTCACAGGTGCTGACCGTGATGGGCATCGATCCGTTTTCGGCTACCGAATTTAACCACGCAGGGGGACTGCTCGAGAACAACACCGGTGCGATGGCGCAGTTACTGAACGGCGGTATTGCCGGCGGTGCCAACACACTGGCCGATGCCGGAATAACGCTGGGGACCCCCATCGAGGTCATCGTTGCAGGGCAACAAAAAACGCTGACAGTGAACGCTAAGCTGGCCAGTCGAAACCCCGGTGCGACCCGCGGGCTGTTGATAACCGATATCGCCACGGCCCAACAGTTGCTCGACCGCGGCCAGACCATTGACCGGATTGACCTGATACTGTCACCCGCCGGTGCTGATGCGCTGCGTGGTGCCCTCCCCCCGTCACTACAACTCACCACCGCGGCCAGACGCTCCGAAACCATGGTCGCAATGACCCGTGGTTTCCAGATCAACCTCACAGCGATGAGTTTGTTAGCCCTCTTGGTCGGTGCGTTTCTGATTCATAACACCATGACATTTTCGGTGCTGCAACGCCGCGAACTTTTTGCGGTAATGCGTATTACCGGCGCAACCTCGGGACAGGTGTTCAGACTGATCATGGCCGAAGCTTTCGTGATCAGTTTATTGGGAACATTAGTCGGTGTGGTCATGGGATATTACCTGTCAACGTTTCTGATCAGGCTCACCACCCGTACCATCAACGATCTGTATTTTGTGCTGCATGTGCAGGAGATCTGGTTTTCTCCTGTGCTGGCAATGATTGTCACCTTGGCTGGTCTTGCAACCGGATTATTGGCCACACTGGTCAGTGCGCATGAAGCTGCCGGGATCAAACCCATGGAGGCCCGGCAGCGCTCCATCATCGAGACCCGAACGCAATTTTGGCTGCCCCGGATAGCGCTGGCAGGCCTGTTAATAATGGTACCTGGCGGACTGCTAACGTTATGGCCTGGCCAATCATTGGTGCCGGGTTTTGTTGCGCTGCTTTGCCTGATCTGCGGCTTTGGTATGCTCATTCCCTATGCGGTGTTTCATGGCCTGCGTCTGCTCATAAACCTCATCCCGTCCACCCAAATACTGTTGACGCTTAGTCTTCGCGGACTGCAACGCAGTATCAGCCGAACCGGCCTTGCCATCGCTGCTCTGACTATTGCCGTCAGCGCGACCTTTGGTGTTGATATCATGATCGGCAGTTTTCGCTATTCGGTTGATCAATGGCTCACCCAGACATTACAAAGCGATATCTATGTGACGTTGCCCGGTACCATTTCCGAACGGGCACAAGGTGCCATCGACCCCCGGTTCGGTGACGCCGTTGCCAACCTGCCCGGTGTCTCGGGTGTCAGCCATACCCGCACCCTCAAAACCCAAACCAATGTCGGATCAATCAATATGCTGATTCTGGCGCCTCACCAGGACAGTGCCACCGGCTTTAATTTTACCCACAACACCGACACCACCTGGCGCGACTGGCTGAATACTGATTCAGTGTTGATTTCTGAGCCTCTCGCCACACGGCATGCGCTCACTACCGGTGACACACTCAGTCTCTTTACAGGACGTGATGGCTATAGCAACTTCACCGTGGCAGGCGTTTACGTTGACTATGGTTCCAGTCATGGTCAAATAGCAATTGCACGAAACACCTACAACCGCTACTGGGTTGACCGGGGGTATACCGCCCTCGGTATCGAACTTGACGAAACAGTGGATACAGAAGACGTTATCGCCACCTTGTCGTCACTCCAAAAAGAGACAGACCAACCGTTGCTGGTGCGTTCAAACCGCGATATTCATGCGATATCTCTCGCGGTGTTTGACCAAACCTTTCAGGTAACCAAAGTACTGAGACTATTAACCGTCGGTGTTGCGTTTATGGGTATTTTCAGTGCACTACTGGCACTACAGCTTGAGAAAGCACGCGACGTTGCGGTACTGCGGGCCACCGGCATTACCCGGGTTCAGACCGGCGTCATCGTGGTGCTGCAAACGCTGGTGATGGGCTTGATCGCAGGACTGGCGGCACTGCCCCTGGGATGGCTTATGTCAGAAGTGCTGATCCATGTGATCAACGTGCGCTCGTTCGGTTGGCGTATGGGTAGTCTGCTACCTGCCGGCTCTGTGGCCAACACCATGACCATCGCGCTGCTGTCGGCGTTACTTGCAGGGTTATATCCTTCCTATAGACTGTCGAGACAACCCGTGGCCTCACTACTACGGGACGAGTAGTGCATACTGGCAGCCATGCGGGTTAGCAGGAGTCATACCGTTGAAAATCGGTTCACGCAGGTTTGAGTCCCTGCACAACATCAATAAAAAGCAGTGGTCATGGGCGTTGTACGACTGGGCGAATTCCGCATTTGCGTGCACGGTCATCGCAGGCTTTTTTCCGCTGTTCTTTAAACAGTATTGGAGCCAGAACACCGAGGTTACGACCAGCACGTTCTACCTTGGATTGGGCAACTCACTGGCCAGCCTGTTGATTGTCCTGGCGGCACCCATACTGGGCGCACTTGCCAACCGCGGCAGACTGCGTATGCGTATGCTCGCGTCCCTGGCAGCCGTTGGCGTTATCTCCACTGGCGGTCTGTTCTTCGCAGGTGCCGGCGAGTGGCCGCTCGCCATCTCGTTTTATGTCATTGCCACCCTGGGTTTCTCCGGCGCTAACGTGTTCTACGATAGCCTGTTGGTGGCGATAGCCAATCCCTCTGAACGCCACCGTATATCAGCATTGGGCTATGCGCTCGGTTACCTCGGTGGCGGCTTGTTGTTTTTGGTCAACGTGGTCATGACACTGCAACCCCAATGGTTTGGTCTTGCCGATGCCGCTGAAGCGGTGCGCTGGTCTTTTTTGTCAGTGGCGCTCTGGTGGGCGGTATTTTCGATTCCGATATTGCTGTGGTCTGATACTGCCGAAGATGCCACCGACAGTACCGCCTTTTCGATTACCACCGCATTTCGCGACGTCATCATCACTGCCAAAGGGTTACGTCGGCACCGCGCGGCATGGATATTTTTATTGGCCTACTGGCTGTACATCGATGGTGTCGCAACGGTTATTCGAATGGCGGTTGACTACGGGCTGTCCATTGGTCTTCCGTCCACCAGTCTGATCACCGCCCTGTTGTTGGTACAGTTTATCGGCTTCCCGGCCACCATCGCCTTCGGCGCGATGGCCAACCGTATTGGTGCTCGAAAAGCGCTGTGGATCGGCCTGTGGGTCTATGTGGTGGCAACCATTTACGCCACCTTTATGACCGGCGGCATCGACTTCTATGTACTGGCCATTGCCTTGGGACTGGTCCAGGGCGGTGTTCAGTCGCTGAGTCGGTCGCTCTTTAGCCATCTGATACCGGCCGACCGAAATGGGGAATACTTTGGTTTTCTGAATATGATGGGCAAGGCCGCGGCAATTGTCGGACCTGTGATGGTCGGCATAGTCGCTTACTCCACAGGGAGCTCCCGACTCGGTCTGCTGTCGATACTGATACTGTTTGCAGGCGGGATGTGGTTGTTGCGTTATGTACCGGACCAAGACCAACTTCCCGAGTCACATCAACATCACACCACCGACTCACCCGGACCGAACTAACGGTATGTTCGACCGTTATTCTCTGATGATTCTCGCCACCACCGTGTTATGGGGCACGTTCTGGATTCCTCTGCGTAAACTCGATGCGTATGGCGATGGGTCGGTATGGCTTACCGCTACCTCTATTGCGTTGCCGTTGCTGCTGATTATGCCGTGGCTGATCAAACGCAGGCATTACTGGCGCGACGGTGGTCTCACCTTGTTATTCCTCGGACTGTTTTTTGGTGCAGCCGCTGCAATGTACGGGGAAGGTGCGCTTCGTGGCAGTGTGGCCAGAGTGATTCTGCTGTTTTATCTGACGCCGGTATGGAGCACACTGCTCGCGCGTATATTTTTAAAAGAACCCATTACCCGTCGACGTATTGTCACACTTATTTTGGGTATCACCGGACTCTACGTCATCCTCGGAGTCGACACCCTGTTGCCTGTACCCTCCAACGGTTCGGAATGGATGGGCCTGATTGCGGGCTTTTGTTGGGGTGTTGCGATGGTGTTGGTACAAAAAAACAAAACCAGTTCGGTACTTGATCAAACCGGGGCAGCACTGCTCGGTTTTTTGATTGTGCTGCTGTTATTAACGCTGATACCCGGTGGACGCTCTTGGGAGGTACCGTCGTTTATACACCCGGACACCCTGTCGTCAGTAGACTGGGTATCCGTTATCGGATGGCCACTCTTTTGGGTACTGTTGTTTGGCCTGCTGTGGAATTTGCCTACCACATTACTCACGCTTGTCGGTGCCGCGCATGTAGAACCCGGAAAAGTAGCTATCCTATTAATGATGGAAGTCCTCATCGGAATCGGTACCGCGGCATTACTGACCGACGAGCCATTTGGTACCCGGGAAATGGCAGGCGCAGTGCTTGTGTTAGGCGCCAGTATTGTAGAATTCATACCACAAAAAAAGACACGATAATTCCATGTTTAGATCTGCAGGGCTGGTGTTACTGCTGGCAGCCTATGGCCTTCTGTTTCCGGGCCTGACGCAACCGATGTTAACCGTGACAGGTGCCGTCGAAAAATCAGATATGCTCGACGTGGGCAAACAACTGCTCGCCGAGAGCGAGACCAAAATGGGACTCGTTGGCGATATGGCCAACATGATATTGAACAATCTCGATGTCGAGGGCCAACTGATCGTATTTGATAAAACCCGCAGCATATTGGGCACTGTCCGCGACCTGTTTGATTCTTCCAATTATCTGGTGGCCATACTTATCATGACATTCAGCGTCATTGTGCCTGTGCTCAAGGGATTCTTAACGCTAATTACGCTTTTTGTCCCCGCGAAAGCAACCCAAGACAGGCTCAGTCAAATCAGTTCTGCCATTAGCAAATGGTCTATGGCTGACGTGTTTGTCATTGCGATGTTTGTCACCTACCTCGCGGCTAACGGCATACGAGAGGATCGCGGACTGGTGCAGTTCGAATCTACCTTGGGTTCGGGTTTTTATTACTTTCTCGGTTACTGCCTGCTGAGTATTATCGCGTCTCAGTTGCTGTCACGTTCCTTCAGTCATGCACCATCGCACACAGGTAGGCGACAATAATAGCGAGATCATAACGGTACTGCTCAGAGCGGGTGTTGTACCGGCCCCGGTTGAGTCGCCAATAACAAATCATTTTCCGGTAATTTCTGTCATGCCTGCTCGGCCAATTGAATCGAAAATGGAAACTGCGCCGCCAACGAGTGCCTGCCAGTCTCGCAGTCGACCATAAAATAGCCAGCGACATAGGGTGTATTAATTAACAGCGCAATATCTTCGACAGACTGCGCGTTGTTCGAGACCTCGCTGGTCACCAATGCACAACCGTTTTGCAAAGCTGAGCCTTCGTACGGAACAGCATCACCGTTAAATATGGCTATCCAGTTCTTGTTGGCGTGAGGGTTGTATTCGGCCAACCCCCGAGACACCACTTGCGCGAGTCCGGGGCCGACCGCTACATGACCAATCGACAGACTCGAATACGCGTAACTCATGAGATCTTGTTGTGTCCCTCTTGGGATATGCATCGTTGCGACAATCGCGTTTGGTGTTGGCGCAACGGCATAACCAATAATGTATCCCTGGTCTTCAAAACAAAATTCAACGTTAAGCGCGCTTCGGGCACGATCACTATTTACTGCAATCACACCATCAGGTTCACGCCCCCAAGGCACCGTGTTAAGTGTCGTTTGCCACACATAAACTGTATTGCCGTACTGGCTTGGCATGTTTGGGGAAAAAGTAGAATACCCGACGTTAAAACCATTGCTTGTCGGCAAGCCAACAGGCGATAACATGACACTGTGTGAATTTTCCGAAACTACGAAGGTAGATTCGTACATGGGTTACAACTCCTTGTCGGACACCTTACCGGGTAATATACCCCCAACCCCAATCTATTTACTGTGAGAAATTACCGACCACTATTCCAAAGTGATCGATTGGCATACGCCGTTATTGTCGGCACCACAGTAACGAGTAGCTCAAGCACACCACTGCACCAAAAGACAAACAATCATCCCGTGATCAGTGCTCAATCCTACACAGCCTGCGTCAAGACCAACTGACATCGCTCTACCCCGCAGTCTGCCCAACAGTCTGCCCAACAGTCTGCCCATGGGTCATGGCAAGGAGCCATTCAGAAATGACAGGTGCATAAGCTGAGCGCCATCATCCATGTACAGTTATGCAGTCAGCCCGCTGTCGATCGTATTGAGAGAACAGGGTTATGTTTTCCGGGTTATGATTTCTGGATTTTCACTGCCTAAGCCCCGGCAACAGTGTTGCCAGTCAGCGCTTGGATGACAGATCACTCATGTCGCGCCAAAAAGGGTCAATATCAGCGGCTGTTCGACCGATACTTCCTACAGCTACAATTCCCACGATAATCTCAGGCCAAAGGTGTATGCAGATGCCACGCTTACCGATACTCACTCGCTCAAATAGCCGGTACACCACACTGTCATTGGGCCTGATGATCATTGCCCAGACTGCCTGCTCGACAGCCACCGAGCCTTTGACGTCCAACCCGTTGACCACCGACACAGTGGCAACGTCTGCGGCGGCGAACAATCAATCCAACACGGACCCGGCGAGCGTCGACACGGTAGAGAATACGCCACTCAATCCCTCCGCAGCTACGGAGCCGCCAGTGATCGAATCAGCAGTGATCGAATCAGCACCAGCCCAATCGCAAACCACAGCCCTTCAGCCGATCGAACTCCAACCAACGGAGTTACAAACCACAGAATCGGAGGCTTTAACTGATATCGAACCAGACACCAACACAGGCGCTGATCCTATCGAGGCCAATGAAGAGACCAATCTGGAGACTGTTGAAGACACCGGGACAGCACAGACCACAGAAGCAGAAAACGATGTCATTGCGATTGCACCCGCGACAATGCCATCAACGGAGACTACGGCAACGATTGCGCTCGATGGCGCCTGCGATACTGACTCGACCGTACTGACCAACACGATGATGGTGCTGTTTAATGAGGTACGAGCCAACGGACAACAGTGCGGTAACCAGTTCTTCTCCGCCACCGGTCCACTTCAGGTTGATAACACACTGACAGGCGTCGCTGCCGGGCATTCGGCCGATATGGCGTTAAACAATTTCTTTAGCCACACCGGCAGTGATGGGCTCTCTGCCGCCAACCGGATCGATAACAGCGGGTATGACTGGTCGGCAATCGGCGAAAATATCGCCGCAGGCCAGCGCACCATTGAGAGCGCAGTAGCAGGTTGGATCCAAAGCCCCGGTCATTGTGCCAACATTATGAGTGGTAACTTTACCGAGTTTGGTGCTGCTTGCGTCCAGGATGCTAATGCCGACTTCGGTGTCTACTGGACTGCCGTCTACGGCAAACCCTTCTGATCAAGAGCGTCGTGCAGGTGCGGATGGAATGGTATGCTTAACGTTTTAACCAACGCACCACATGCTCACTTTTATAGCCGCTATATTTTTTCTGTTAATCACCCCGGGGCCGGGTGTTCTCACAACAGCAGGTGTCGGCTCGGCGTTTGGTCGTACCGCTGGCATTCGTTACGTCACAGGCCTGTTTATTGGTACTAACCTTGTCGCCTTGGCCGTTGTCACAGGCATTGCCGGTATCATGTTGGGCATACCGGCGCTCAAAAAAATACTGCTGATTTTATCGGTAGCGTATATTTTTTATCTGGCCGCGCGGATTGCGCTAAACGGCTCTAAAATCTCGTTTATTGAGTCTGCCAGGGAACCCGGCATACTCAACGGTATTGCGCTACAAGCTATTAATCCAAAAGCCTATGTCGTGAACACCACACTGTTCACAGGCTTTGGTTTTCTGCCCGGCAACCCACTACTTGAAATTATCTATAAATTTATACTGATCAACGCCATCTGGATACCGATTCATATATTGTGGCTGTTCGCTGGTATCAGTCTAAAAGCTCTGGCATTATCAGACCGCCAGCAACGTATTATCAATTTAGGGATGGCCACCTCTTTGATTATAGTGGTGCTGCTGGCCATCACCGGCCTCACCGGTCAGTCTTAGCAACAGATGTTGCAACTATTCCGCTGCGTGACATTACACCGCCCTACTAGATAACCAAAGCTGCGTATAATGAATCACCATATTCATGTCGTGGCTATCGAGTAGTCGGGTTAACGACGGGCACAAACGCATCGGTTCAGGACCAAACTATACTCTTATACCAATGACTGATAACCAACCCGTGCTGGCGCTGGCTGGCATACACAAGCGTTACGGCACCACTGTCGTACTGAACGGACTCTCCCTGCAGGTCAACCCCGGTGAGGTGTATGGTTTTCTCGGGCGTAATGGTGCCGGTAAATCTACTGCCATCAAGATCATTCTTGGCATTATCAAACAGTTTGACGGAGAGGTTAACCTGTTCGGCCAGCGCTCCGAACGCCGACAAATCAAGGCCAGACAACGTGTCGGTTATGTCGCCCAGGAACAGCATTTCTATCCCTGGATGACACCGGCCTATCTCGGTAAGTTTTTAAGTGGCTTCTACCCTCAATGGGACAAAGCCTATTATCAAACACTACTGATGCGGTTCGAACTACCGCTGAAACAGCGCATTGCCGGTTTCTCTGGTGGCATGAAAGCGAAGCTCGCCCTGTCCGCTGCGCTGGCCACCCGCCCATCACTATTGCTGCTCGACGAACCTACCGCTGGCATGGATCCAGTCGCCAGACGCGAGTTTATTACCCTGGTTCGCGAACAGGTAGAGTCATTGGGTACAACCACATTTTTTTCAACCCATTTAATGGATGAGGTTGAAGAAGTAGCCACCCGGGTTGGCATTATCGAGAAAGGCAAAGCGGTGTTCGAGGGTGATCTTGCCGCGCTTGGCCAACAGTTTTGCAGTTGGACTCACCCCACTTATACCGCCGAACAAGGACACACCGGACCTGTCGTGACACCGGGCAACGCAAACCAGGTATTAACGCGCAGTGTCCGGCAGGGTCAACACAGTATCATCACGCATCGGGACATCGTCGCGCAGCCGTGGCTTGATGCCGGATGGTCGCCCACCGACACGTCGCTCGAAGATGCGTTTATCGCGATGGTTGCGAGCCACTCAGAGTCTCATCTCGCACAGACCGCTCGATGATTACCCGTCTGATCTTCAAAGAGCTTCGCGAACATGGCTGGATTATGCTGTGTCTGGTCGGTGGCGTTCTGCTGAATGTGTTGCTGCTCATTGAAATGGGTTTAAACAGCGAATTTCAGGTCAGCGGTCTGTCGATTATTCGAACATCGCTGATATACCTGTTTCCGCTAATGGCTATCATTCTCGCTGATCGGCTTATCACACGCGAATACCTGCAACGCACCCGGCTCTTTATGGAAGCACTTCCGTCCGGCGTCAACACACAGCTTGTTGTTAAGTTTTTTATCGGCTTGGTCTTTTTAATTCTGCTTGCCGTCACCGTGACCACCGTTGTCAGTTACTTAAATCAAACCCTGGATTCCATCACGCCGCGGTTTTTAGGCTTGCTGCTGATCAGAGCAACCGTCTTCACTGTGCTTTTGTGGTGCATCGCCTTCTGCTTTAGCCTGTTTGGAAGAGTAAGGTGGTTTTTATACCTGATTTTCGCCGGTGCTATTGTCATTATCGTGTCATTGCCGGGGATTGACTCCAACCGTATTCCCGCACTCAGCCTGATCTCCAGTACTTATTTTGCGTTTGAGCGCGATATCCTACCGGTGTTTGATATTGTCGGCACCCTGTTGATGGCAGCCGCTTTTTTACTGGTAGCGGTCCTGCTTACCCAACGCGACAAAGGCTCATTGGCAGAGAAACTGGCCAGTCCACTGAGCCGCTTTGATATGGCCGCAATTGCGATACTGCTCATGGGATCGTTATCCAGCTTTGCGGTGATCATGGAACGGGACGGCCCGCTCACTCAAATCACACCTGGCAAAGACGCAATAAGCTTCTCGAATCCGTCATTAATAATAACGTTGCCCGAAGATTACGAGCAGGTCCGCAACACGGTGGCAGAGCCACTACACAACTACCTCAGTGAGCTACAACGTCTGCTGGGCTATCCGGCTTTTGCACAGGTCGTCGTGACACACCGCGATGATGTACCGGTAGAGGAACTGATCATCGGTGCTGACGGGCACATTGCCATCAGAACCCGACTCGACAATTTATCACCCTATGACTTGGCTGCGCTTTACACCGCAGCAGGCCACGGTGTGCTCAGCCAAACGTCATCCGGACGCGCCTCGTTTGAACCCTATCACTGGCTACTCGATGGTGTTGTTCGGTATCAGGCCGAACGACAACTCGATGCCAGCGGCGTCGGCAACGACAATCATCAGCAGCTCGTCACCATGGCAGCCTTCACGCAACGGCATCATCGCCAACACTATAGCGCCGAGGTTGATCTCAGCGCACAGTTTCAGTTGCTGACAGACCGCTATGGTTATCACATGGGCATTGCAGCGGCCTACAGCGCCGTTGACTTTTTGGTTAAAACAGCTGGAGAGGACACACTTAAACAACTGATTAATGCCACCATCGGAAAAGCACAATCCCGTACCGCACTGACGTCACTGGCGTATTTAGCCAACCCGTTCGAGCAACAGTTTCAGACAATCACCAACCTGACCTTCAACGAATTTCAGCGACAGTGGCGTCAGCACCTGTTTGAGGACAGCAACGTCGATCACGTTCTTGTCAGTGATATGGTCAGCGTCAGATCATCGGTTGATTTCGATGTACGGGACGGAGGCTTTCTCCACGCGGTAGGCAATATTAATTTGCCAGCATACGTTGGTGATGCAGCTCCCGAGTCCTGCCGGATGCGATTTCAATCGCTTACAGCTTTTGATCTGGAAGTTGCCGACTTCGACAAGACAGCCCGAGACATCGCCTGTAGTCCCGGAGACAACGAGCTGACCATTGCGTCTTTTTTCGACACCAACAATCGGTACTATTTTCAGTTGGATGTGCGGCTTGCGGGTTTTGACCGACCTTGGGTCGTTCGTTCTGAACGTTTGTCACCGGAGACCGGAGACAACCTCAGATGATCAGACTATGGCGCAAAGAGCTGAGACAACTGCTGCCGGTGACAATCGTGTGGCTGATCACCAGTGTCCTTGGCATCGTGACACAATTGCTGAGCAACCGACCCGACGAAGTCAGCTTTAGTGAATATTGCGATAGTTACTGCACACCCGGATTTTCACCTGAATACGCAGTATTTACAGTGATTTTTGCGCTCACCTTTGCCTACAGCCTGTTTCCAAGAGAGCACGACGAAGCAACTATTAATTTTCTGAGACCACTGCCCGTTGCACGCACTACTGTTTTTTGGGTCAAGTTTATCGCCGCATTATCTGCCATTGTGTTTATCAGTCTGTTCACCCTTGCACTCGAAGCTCTGATGCTCTCATTTAACCGCCAGTCACTCGAGGGTGGACACTACCCTGCTATTGGTATTGCCATACTGGGCCGCGACCTGATTTTTGCTGCCATTATTTTATGTCATGGCATGCTGCTGTCATGGTTTCGATTTGCCGGATTGTTAATCTACGCCGGTTACTTCATTGTGCTGGTGCTGGTTGAACGTTACACCGCTGCATTCGCAAGCTTAAATGTACTGCGTATTACCGACACCGAGTATGCAGGTGAGACGCTGGTGCTTAACTGGCCCCTGATACTGCAGCACACTATCGCCGCAGTGGTGATCCTGATGTTGGCAGCCATGTTATGGACCCGACGCGACGCGACGGGCGACAACGTCACAACCACCGGCATATCCCGAAGACGACAGTGGGCAGCCCGATTCGCCGCTGTTGTCGCATTTTTGGTGACCTCATTACTGCTGATCGGCAGCCAAGCTGACCGAAGTCTTCGCGGCGATAGCGGCGTCACCTCAACCGGTACCCAGTATTATCGGTTTGTGTATCGCGATGAAAAACAGGCTCTGGCCGAACCGCTGCTCGCAACTGCTGATACTGACTATGAAACCCTAAGGCGTAATTTTCAGTTCGAGCCGTCACCGGTCATTCAGGTTGATGCCACTGCAGATCGTTCTGAAGTGGCTGGCCTCGCCCAATGGAAAAAAGTGATCATGGAGTTGTCGTTCGAGAACTCCGAATCCTTTACGCGACACATTCTGAATCATGAGGCAACGCATGTGTTTCAGTCGATTGTTGCAGACGCAAATTTACGATCTTACTTTGCCAGTGTACGTTTTTTTATTGAGGGTATGGCCGAATACGCCGCGTACTCAGTCGCGCCATTACCCGACGCTCAGCGGGAAAAAGATCATCTGTTGGCGTCAATTTCAGCACAACGTCACGACATTGATTTTGCATTACTGGCGAATGACTCGGTGTTCAGCGACACCTATGACATTGAATTACATTACACCTTGGGTGATCTATGGGTAGCGTCATTAAGTGCCGTCTGTGGTGACAACGCACCTACCGAGGTGCTCACCGTGTTTGCTGACCCCACCCTGTCTCGACTGCTGACCGGCACCCGTTTGTGGGAAACTGTCTTGCAACGAATATCCTGTTCACTGCAGGATGTGAACGCCCATTGGCAAGACCAACAGGCAGCGTTGCTACGCGACAATCCTGAGGTTGTGATACCGGCACTCGACCAAATGATGATTGACCATCAACCCGAGCAGGGTGTTGTGCTGTTAACCGCTAATGTTGCAGCCCCCGAAAGTGATGCGTCAGGCACTCGGCAAGCTGCCGACTCATACACCTGGCGACTACGAATTAAATCAGGAGACTCCCTGCAACCCGCCGCGACTCTGCAGTTCACCGGCAAGGTTACCACTGCCAACGGCAACACCACTGTCACGTACAGAGTGCCAGCCCGACACTTCAATACACAACGCTTTACTTACCAGCCGGGTATTGGTGTCTTTGAGAATGCCCGAACTTACTGGCAAACCTGGGAATCCGGCTCGCTCTAGCCTTTTCCGGAAAACGTCAAAAACGGATAAAGCGACCTCAACTGGCAGTTTACGAACTCGCGACATGATGTAATTTCTGCAATAGTTAAATGCGTTACTCAATGGAGATAGTGCCGTTGCACGCTGATATTGGACACAACCACTCCCGACTCCGGCGCACGACTCGAATGTGCTTCATTGTTTGCTGCATCTCGATAGCTGTCGCTCAAACTCACGCCCAAACTTCTACGCAGACCTCTGCGCAGACTTCGCAACGCACACAGACTACAGAAGCGACGCCCCTGCGTATTGTCAGCTGGAATATCGCCAATTTACACCACGAAACCGACATTGCGCTAAGATCACGCGCCGCAGCGCGCAGTGCCAGAGACTATCAGGCACTGGCATCCATTGCCGCCAACCTCAACGCCGATATTGCACTACTACAGGAAGTCGGGTCGTTACAGGCGGTAGCGCGTGTGTTCCCGGCATCGGCTTATCATTTATTTATCTCTGATCGATACACAACAGGTGATGAGTCAAAATCGATGGAGCAGCGCGATATCTATACCGCCGTTGCAATCTCGAAAGACCGGTTTCCGACACCGCCCCCGGTTTATACCGAATCGGCATTCTCTATATCGCACATTGATTATCACGCTAAATCAGCAACCGCCAGCTCACGACCGACCCGAGCGGCCATGGTGGTTGAGCTACAACAACACGCCCAGACCGTCAAATTGCTTAACCTGCACCTGAAGTCAAGCTGTCATCAGTACGCGCTCAAACCAGTGGCTGACCAGAACAAACAGTCCGGCCAAGTGTACGGGTCACGATTCGACTGTCGCACACTCAAAGCACAACAGTTAATTTTGGAAAACTGGATCGAGGTGCAACACGCCTTGGGACACGGCGTGATTATCGGCGGCGATTTCAACCGCCGACTCAATCGTGTGTTTGAAAACGGGAATACCGATCACTTCTGGCAAGACCTCAATGACGGTGAGCCCGGTAACCTTATTCTCCATAAAGGTCCTGTCGGCCCTGACACGCAGTGCTGGCCACAACATAAAAGACGCTTTATCGAACACATTGATTTTTTTGTGCTCGATGCAAGCATCGTGACGCGCTACCCTGCCTACACCATCGAAAAAAAAGGACTCAGTCACGATAACAATCCAGCCTATGCGGGCAAACGTAACCAAAAACTCAGCGACCATTGTCCGGTTGTCCTAACGTTACAGCCATAGCGCCTTATGAATCCAACAGCATCGTTACAGTCAGCGGCCATCAAACGGTCTCTACAGAACCTGTTTATTGCCGACGCTCTGGCCATGCCAGCGCATTGGTTTTACCGACCCGCCGATATCCTGAGTATATTTCCGCCACACGGCATTACCCGTATGGAACCGGCACCACACCCACACCCTTCCTCTATCATGCAACTGCACTCGACCCGGTCAGGGGGACGAAAAACCGCACACAATGTCCGCGAGGGTGTTGTGCCAAGAGATATCGTGGGTGATGTCATACTGGTTGGCAAACGGTCCTACTGGGATCAGCCCGGCACCCATTATCACCATGGTATGCCAGCTGGTGAAAACACATTAAACGCATGGTGCACACGACTCATGATTGACTACCTGTCGGCGCACCGTTACTCGACTGACGGCTGGCTGAGCACTTACATCGGGTTCATGACCGCGACCGAGCCACAACACCCCGATACCTACGCCGAATCGTATCACCGTGGTTTTTTTGCGAACCTCGAACGGGGCTTGCCACCACACCAATGTGGCGCAGTCACACACGATACCCCTTCCATGGGTGCGTTGGTAACGGTTGCACCACTTGCATTTGCACAACTGGCACAGGGTACATTGGAACAGGCAATTGAACAGTGCCAACAACACGTGTGGTTAACGCACCCGGCCACTGAGCTCATGCCGGTCGTGGCAGCCTATGTCACACTGCTGCATAAATTGCTCTTGCGTAACCCGTCAGACCCGGTACCTCGCGAGTGGTTTATTGACGCAGCGAAGGCAGTACCCGGCGGCAAAATAGAACGATTCCTGAGCGATAAACCGGTGGCAGATCACCGGGTTGTGGGCCAAACCTATTCGTTGGCTTGCTACATTACTGACTCCTGGCCATCCGTTTGTTATCTTGCTGCGCGTTACTGTGATGACCCGGCCACAGGCCTGTTACGCAATGCCAACCTGGGCGGAGAAAACGCACACCGCGGCGCGGTATTGGGCACACTGCTTGGCCTGTGTACCGATACACCTATGACCGACCTGTACAATCAATTGCGTCATGCCTCAACACTCGACACAATGATCACCCGATTTCACGATGCTTTAACTGAATAAACGCGCACGGAAAGGCTCTGGGAACTGGGCCTCCACGCCAATCAACACTGTCGTCTATACACTCTTAATTTCAGTCGCAAACCTGTAAGATGACGCTCTTTGTATCGTGCCCGCGTCATCATGAACCCATCGACTCCCGCTACGTCGGCATTGCGTATCTCTGGCTCTGATCTCATCACCATTTTATCTATCGTGATGTCCACCGCAGGGCTCGCCATTGCGCTGGCAGCTCTGGTATTCACCGGGCCCAGCGCCGACGCACTCCCGCGTGCTATCAGTTCGTTCATCATTGGCGGTGCTGTAGTGGGTCTGTTCCTTGGACTCAGAAGCCGATTTGATTCCCTGATAGCCGGCGCACAAGACTCTGCCGCTATTGTGCTGCTTGCCGTAACCGCATCGGTTGCTGCCAGCGCCACGGATGACCCGGCTACCGCCACGATAGTACTGATGAGTATCAGTTGTGCGATCACCGGTATTGCCATGTGGCTGGTGGGTCGGCTCGGACTTGGCAACGTTATCCGGTCATTGCCTACCACCGTAGTCGCAGGTTTTGTGGCTGGCACAGGATGGCTGTTATTGATTGGTGGTTTAAGCGTCATGGTGAACGGAAACATCAATCTGCTAAACCTGCCCACCCTGTTCCACGGGACGCGCTGGCATTATTGGGTGCCGGGGTTGTCTTTGGCAATTGTCATCTTGTTGTGCAGTTCATCCCGGCGACTGCCACCATTTATGTCCAGCCTGTTGATATTTATTGCAGTTGCCGTGTTTTTTGCCATCGGGCTTGGCCAATCCACCATGGATACTCTGGCTGACAACCAATGGCTGATCGGGCCGTTCCCTGCATCAGGAAGCATCCAACTGATTACACCTGCAGAACTCTCCGCTTTCCCGTGGGCAGAGTTCTTGTCCAACGCCCAAATCATACTGCCAGTCATCCTCGTTTGTTGTATTGGTGTGTTACTGAATTTGTCTGGCCTCGAATTTATATTCAATCAACGGGCAGATCTCAACGCAGAACTTAAATCTGCCGGTATCGCCAATGTTGTCATCGCGCCCTTCGGCGGCATGATCGGTTATCACCTGATGGGCTCTTCCACCCTCGCCAAGCAATTGGGCGCGAGCAACAAACTGATTCCTGTCGGTGTTTCCGTCGTCAGTATTTTGTTAGCGGTGTTTGGCAGCCAGGTCATTGGCTATCTGCCCCGGTTTGTGGCCGGCGGTGTTCTCGCAGCGGCCGGACTGAGCCTGCTGTCTGGCTGGTTGCGCGATCAGCTACCGTCTTTTTTCAGGCTTGATCGGTTGCTGAGCGTTGTGATTGTGGCGGTTATTGCTCTGGTCGGTATTCTTGAGGGCATTGCGGTTGGTATTGCGATCGCCAGCGTAATTTTTATTATTCAGTACAGTCGTATTAACCCGGTCCGGTATCTGTCCAGCGGCGTTGAAATGCAGAGCCGAATGGATAGGCCTGCTGCTGTTGTTCAGGCTCTGTCCCATGTAGGCCAAAGTACAGCCATATTGGAACTGCAGGGTTATCTGTTTTTCGGCTCGATCACCCAAATTGCAAAACAAATTGAAGCCCGAGTTGATGTCGAGAACGCACCGGCCAATGTTGTCATTGATTGCCGACTGGTGACAGGTATTGATGTTTCGGGTTTTGCAGTACTCAAACAAATTGCAGATGACTTGGCTCAGCGTGACGTTGCTTTTATGTTGTCAGGCCTCAGCCCCGACATGACACAACGGCTCGAACGGGCACAGCCGGGCTTACTGAAAAGCGACCTGATTATCGATACACTTGACCACGCGCTTGAAAAAGCGGAAAACAACTTATTGGCGCGCATTGACCTTGACCAAAGCCAACACGAAACAACGACACCTGACCCCTCACAAAAAACCCTGTCCGACCCTCTGTTGGCGCTGTTTGAAATTGTAACCTTAGGCGCTGGCGAGACACTGATCGGTCAAAACCAACCCGTTAATAACCTGTACATTGTGAAAGACGGTATTGGCATTGTGTACCACGTCAAAGGTGATACCACACGAGAACGCATCAGACGTTTCGAACAAGGCACGTTGCTCGGTGAAATTGGTTTTTTGCTTCACCGAAACAGCACAGCGGAGGTGGTTGCTGACACGTCGATGACCCTGTACAGCATGACACGTGAACAGTTCCGGGCTATTCGTGACACCAACGCAGCGTTGGCATTTGAGCTTGATGACTTTCTGCTGAGTCGCACGGCGGTTCGGGTGTCGTCTATCAGCTCACACTTCACAAAAACGTTAAGATAATGCTGACGCTGTCGTGCCCCCTCCAGAGAGTGCCGGGAGAGTGCCGGGAGCGCGCCGCAGGACATACACGGGGCCTGCCTGGTGTGAGTACCTTGTGAGCTGAGTGCGAGTCCGGTGTAAACTCAGGGCACACCGGGCGCATCACCGTCATGGTTTTTGCATATTTTGGGGCAAACACCACTCAACCAGATCGAGTGATGCCGCACCGAGAACACTCATTCCGGCACCCGACGAAGGACCCTCCCGTTGCCAGCACGTCTGATCAAACTGCTATTCCGACACGATGACCCCGCCCGCCTGATACTGAAATTGGTTTTCATGCTGTCTGTGGTGGTCATTCTGTTTGCTGGCTTACAGCTGAAAGATTTCAGGTTTTCAGACGGCGCTGAAGTCTCGACAGAGCACGGGCTGATGGCAACCCGGTACGCATTGGCAACGACAAACCCCTTTTTGGAAAACGATATAGTCAGTTCGCTGAATGTCACCGGCTTCTCATTGTCGCTGGCCTTGGCACCACCAACGCGTACGCATGACAATTTTATGGTGATCACGTCGTTAAGCAATGGCGATGACCGCGAACAGTTTATTGTGGGCCAGTGGAGTCACTATCTGATTATTTTATCGGGCGATGACTATGCTCATCAATACGGTGGTGAGCGCCTTGTGATTAACACGCATCATCTACCCGATGATCTTTGGCGGCTGGACCTCAACTTTAGCCCCACCGGTGCAGTCGCGCTTGTCGACGGTCACGTCATCGCCAGCAACTCAGCCTTCAGACCTGCACTGCCAGTCAGTGAGCGGCACACTCTCGTCACCGTGAGTAATACACCGAACCGAAGACATGGTTGGATGGGTGGCGTGCAATCGTGGTCTTTGCACGCGCTGCATCTGTCCGAGGGTGGCTATTTACCGTCACCACCACTGGTTCACTACGATTTTTTAAAAACACCTTTTACCGGAGAGTCGTCGTTGCCACTGCCCGGTGCGACTTTAAAAGTGCTGCCCAATACAACCATTCAACAGTTTCAGTCTTTTGCAACATCAACACACTATTTTGGTAATGGTATTGGTTCTTTTATCGATATCACACTAAACGTGGCGGGTTTTGTCTCGTTGGGTTTTTCTATTTGTACCTTGTTGTTATTGACCAACAGCAGAACATCGGCGATTGTGATTACAGTGTTTTTGGGATTTATGCTCAGCGGTTTTATTGAGCTAACGCAAGGTGCGATACCGTCGCGTGACTCAACACTCTATGATCTGCTCTTTAATACGACCGGCACGTTTATCGGGGCGATTCTCACACCGTTTTTCCTGTCAATACTGCATCGTTTTACAGACACAACGTCTTTGACGACCCGAAAACCGGTCATCAACGCCTGACGGCTGCGTGTCATTTGACGCCCCAAAAGACACGGATTCTGTGGTACTACGCTACTACGGTTCGTTATTATGACGGGTGAGCGACTGAACAAACGCATTGATGTGCGAGATTACCGTGTCTGTACGCGTGTGATGCAGCGCATGGCCGGCACCTTCAAGGCTAATCCACTGCGCCTGTGGTAACTGAGCCGCCACACGCTTTGCATGATTCCAGGCGGGCACTACCTCATCGGCATCACCGGATAGCATCAACAACGGCGGAGTAATCTCACTGTAACCCTGATAACGCGTCTCCAGCCAATCACTCAGATGATATAAATCGGCAGCGTTATTCAGGAAAGTGTTCGGTCGAATAGACAACCGAACCCCTGTCTCTTCCAGGTAGCCGGGCGTAACCGGTTCTGGCTCAAACACACCTTTCACCGCATCTTCGACAATGAGACGACCCGCTAAAGGTACGATCAACCGCGCGAGCAGTGTGCCTATCACCGGCATATTTGCAAGTCTCGAATCCAATTTCACCCCGCCCTCCCACGGGTGCGTGGCTCCCGCCAGCAGAACACCGCCATCGACTTGCTCGGGATAGTCCTGCATGGCTGCCAGTACCACAGCGCCCGCCCATGAGTGACCGACCCAAATGGCGTTGTTTATGTCGAGAGCACTCAATGCTGCAAGGACAACCTCGGCTTGTTCCAGAGGCGTCATCCAGCGACCGTGCGTGTCGCTGTACCCCATACCCGGACGGTCAATAGCAATGACGCGGTATTGCCCGGACAACTTTGGCTGCAACGAGGGCTTAAAATCGAGCAGGCTTGTACTGGCACCATGTAACAGGACAATTGTCGGTTTCTGTGGGCTGTCGTTTTGCTTGGCAGTATCCACGTAGTGAATCGACAATCCGTTAACATCAACAAACTGACCAGCAGCCGGGTGACTGACTTCGGCACGGTACGCCGAGTAGGCAGAGCCACCTGCCAACAGCACGAGGATGACAACAATTGCAGTTAAAATGCCTGTGGCAGACATGGTGCTCCTGATATTCATTGATGGTATTGATAGACTTGCAAGATACCGATAAAAATCCTGCT